>JAZOAY010000001.1:0-7940 GCA_045595725.1 Acutalibacteraceae bacterium
CGTAATTGATGATTGACGGAATGAGGCTTCCTTCTTCATCTGTGGCAGTACTCTCAATTGTACCGTTTTCCCTGCTGTCCTTGATTGTGACGTCTGCACCTGCACCAACATTGAAAACAGTTCCTGTTTCAGACGTCAATACATTACCGTTAATGTCAATAGTCACAATACCTGAAGTAAATTCAATGGGACTTTCAAGAGTAACATCCTCAAGGAGAGTGAGGACTGTCTTGTTACCCTCCTGCTGAGCTGCCGCCAAAGCCTCCTCAAAGGTTTTGTAGTGCGTTGTTTCTCCCGTTTTGCCGTCCGTGACTCTTGCGACAAAGGCCTCTCTTACTTCAACGTATTCTTCGATTGAAAGCTGATCGTCAGCTACATCAATTATTTCAGAATTAATGTCGTAGTAATTTACGTCCTCTGCAAGAAGGTCTTTAAGGTAAAGAGTGTCGTCTGCGTTTCTGTTTTCAATCGAGATACCTCTCGGGAAATAACCGCCGTAAACCTTGAATGAGTCGGTATTTCTGCTGAAGGTAGAGGTAGCACCGCTGACGGTTCCGCCGTAGATATTTATGCCTCCAAAACCATCTTCTCTGTCATAAACAGCACAGCCTCCGTCACTTGCGATTCTGCCACCGTAAACGTTAACGGTTGACTTGAAGCCTGATTCTATCGCAGTTTTTTTATCGTTATAAATCTCGCCTCCGTAAATATTGAGTGTTCCTTCATTGAAAATAGTACAAGAATTGTGTGAATATTCCATTTCAGCTTCTACAGCAATTCTGCCACCGTAAATATTCAGTACATTCGGAGCTGTATTATTAGAGTCATTTATAATTGCATACAATTTTTCCGGTTTCGTGGTAGTACCGCTGCTCTTTCTCAAAATAGTACCACCGTAAATATTAACTTCAGCTGCCAGCTTAATATATAATAAGTAAGGGAAATTAAAGCCTGCACTGCTCCGGTAATCACCGAGAAGCATACCGCCGCCTGCAGAGTCCTTAATATTGAATACAACTTCCCGTCTATCTAAAAATATAGCGTAACCACCATAACCATAAGTGATGATTTTGCCGTTAAGGTCAAGGGTGACCTCAGCGGACTGTGTTGTGTTCTGGAAGCCCCACATATAGGTATCATTTATCATCTTTACAGTACTGCCGTCATGGTCAAATGCCGCTGAAAGCGCAAGCTCCACAGTAGAATAATTACCTACTGTTACTCCGTCCGCATCTATGACCTGAGCTGCAATAAATTCATCTATCGTAGCATAGAAGCTGTAATTGGAAGTATTTGACGGTGTGTAAACCTGTTCACCGTCCGCATCAAAGAAACGCTTGGTCTGACCGGTAAAGTCATGCAGACTACCTACATTGGTTTTTATACCTGTTGTAAAGGTACCGCCCTCCATAACAATTTGTAGGAGTGAGAATTGTCCTTCTTTATCGAAAATATAATCAAGATGCTCAAAGGTACCGCCATTTACGGTAATGGTTGCAGTCTCGCCGAAGGTAAGGTCTGTTTCACCGAATGTACCGCCGTTAAATACAATATCACCGTAGGAAGCAATATTACCTGTAAAATTACCTGAATCAACATTAAGTGTACCGTAATTGATGATTGACGGAATGAGGCTTCCTTCTTCATCTGTGGCAGTACTCTCAATTGTACCGTTTTCCCTGCTGTCCTTGATTGTGACGTCTGCATCTGCACCAACATTGAAAACAGTTCCTGTTTCAGACGTCATTACATTACCGTTAAGGTCAATAGTCACAATACCTGAAGGAATTTCAATTGCATCGTCAAGAGAAATATCGTCGTGCAGAGTTATTATTGCTCCTGTGTTATATGTCACTGCACGGTCAACCGCTTCTTCGAAGCTATTTAAATAACTAATTCCGGAAGCGCCTGTCTTCTGGACTGAAACTAATCTGTACTGCATAACCCTGACAAAGCCCTCAACGGACGTTGCATCGTCAGCAAGATGTACAACATTATCGTTTTCGTCATAAAGAGCGACATCTTCATAAAGACACTCATTTATTGTTCTGCCGTGAAAAACAATACCGTTAGGGAATACGTTGCTGGAATAAATTGTAATAACCGCGTTTTCTCCGATATCGGCAGTGAATTCACCGTCAACGGTTCCCGTCAAGCCTTCAGGGTCTGTACCGCTAACATCTTCAAGGCCAATAAAATCAACAGTACCTGCTTCAGCAACGATTGCAGGACCTGCCGAGCCTACGATTTCGCCGCCGAAAAGACCGCAATAACCGTCTTCGTTATAAACTGCACTGATGCCGCTGACGTAGCCGGAAATGTCAACATAAGAGCTTTCTCCCTTGTTTTTAACACCATAGGAGCCTGTTGAAGTTACAGTACCCCCCACACCTATTTCACCGCTGTTTTCTATTGCGGGAAGGCTTTTTGATTGAAGGATACCGTCCTCAAGCACCTCAAAATAACCTGTTTCTTTGTTATTAACGCAGCCTTTACCCGTAATTGTGCCGTCCTCAAGGGTAAGGTCGCCTTCGTTATCGATTGCAACGGCATAGTTAGAAACAATCTTACCGTCTTTGCCGCTGTCTGTGATTGTGAGGCTTACACCGCTTCCGACGGAAAACAAAGCAGAAATATCAGACGAAGTAATTGTATAACCGTTAAGTTCAAGAGTAAAGCTACCCTGAGATAAAGACGATGTACCTCCGATAGTCAGATTCTTTTCAATAACAAGAACAGGCTTTCCCGACATTTGCTGTACAGCCTGTATTGCATCTGAAAAATACTGATATGCACCCAGCTCATTGCCGTCTTTATCAATGATTCTCGCTGCGTTACTTGCCGCAACAGATGAGATGGGAAACATTGACATAAGCATAACAAGCGAGAGAAGTATGCTTATAAATTTACTGATTTGTTTCTTCATATTAAAACCACCTTTGCGACAGCCGTAAATACGGCTGTCGCGTAAATTATAAATTAGTTAAATATAACTTGTTTTATTTCAAAATCTTGAATTTACCGATAATGGGCAATTCTTTCGCTTTTCCGCCAAGTGCGTTCACAATACCGATGATTGAAAGGATTGTTACTACAAGTCCGAGAATAGGTGCCACAATCCAGCCGATAATCGGAATTACCGCAATAATTGACGATGCAATTGCACCGATGAAAAGAACAAGACCCTGATTTGTGTGGAATTTTGCAAAGGGTGAATCCTTTGCCGCAAGAAGGGGAATAAGAAAAATTATGTAGGCAAGAACCGCCATAACCTTATTTTTCTCAATATCTGCCGCATCAAAATCACCGGTTGTATCAGGCGTGTTGTTGAGTGCTTCAAACTTCTCCGAAAAGTTATTTGCCTGTGGATTCTGTTCAGGTGCAGGTTCATTTACCGCTGCACCGCAAGCGGGACATACGTTTAATCCGTTAGCTATTTCCTGACCGCATTTTTTACAATTCATCATAATTAGTACCTCCTTAAAATTTTTGACCGTTTGTGACGTTTTCAAGAACGCCGCTGTTTTCTATTTTTTTTAAGCTCTTCTTCAATCTGACTGAGTTCACCTAAAGCTTCAGTCATTTCAGATATTTCACCGCCTGTTATCTCGTTGAGATAAGGCATAAATACATCTGCAAACAATACACATATACCTATGATAACCGCAGTTAAAATCAATCCGATTATCTTCCATATAAGCATTGCTTTTGCAAAATTTTTAATACTTTTGCTTTTAACTGCCAACGCTGTTATTATACATATCAGAAAACCGAGAACAGGTAAGGCAAAAACAAGCATCAGTCCGAAATATGCTCCTGTGCCCACAGGCTTTTCATTCTGTTCGGAATTTAACGGGTGACTTTGAGCCTGAGCAGGAACAGTCGGATTTATTCTTGCAGAACATTCGGCACAGATTTCACCGCAGTCAATCGGTTTTCCACATTGCGCACAAAAATTTGCCATTGGAATTACCCCTTTTTTATGCTCTCAAGCTTTTTTAATTAAGATAATCACTTAACGCCTCTTTTATTTCATCCTCATTTTCCGCAATATAGCTCTCTGCCTCATCGAGCGTTTCACTCATACTCTTCTGAAGACCTACGCCAATGTCTACCTTTGCACCGTTGTAGTAAAGCCATTTACCGATTTCGCTTTCTTTATCATTGTCATATTCTGCGCTGACGTAAACCACAAGGATTTTTCCCTTGTATCTGAATGCCCAGCCCTTGAGGAAGCCCTTCAATGCTTCTTCAAGATTTGCCTTTCCCTCTGCATCCTCGCCTTCGCCTGCAAATTCATAGCCTACAATATTGTAGCCGTCATCTGATACCTTTGCAGTAGCATTGAAAAGCTGTGAATACCATTTGCCGTATTCATCATCGGTAATTTCTCCGTCCGCCTTCGTAAAATTGATTACGGCATGACCTGTACTGCCTGAAGGACCGTTTGCATATGCACCGTAGTCACTTACTGTATATTCCCACTCGGGTTCAATATCGGAGAATTTTATGCCTGCGCCCTTTTTCAGATAATACTCAACTGCTTCAACACTGAATGAATCAAGCTCTTCCGCTTTTTCCAATTCTTCTTCAATAACCTTCTGTGCATCAACAGTTGATTTTTCATTATCTTTGGTCGTGTCCTCTTTGTTTTCACCGCCTCCACAGGCAGTAAGCGAAATTAACATAACAAGTGCAAGTAAAAGTGCAAGATATTTTTTCATAGTGCTGACCTCCTTTTCAGTCAAGCAAATTTTTGTTTTTTAAAATTTGAATAAGTCTTTAAGACCTATCTGCTTCTTAGGCTCGGGCTTTACGTAATCAAAACCGCCCGTAGGTTCACTTTTATCAAAATAAATCATGGGACAATCGGGATCACCATCAAAGCAATGCTCGGTGCTTGCATGATAAACGACGCTGTCAATCTTCTTATAAAGATGATCGATGTTGGGATACTGTCCCGCCTGACGGAAGCCGTTCTGCAGAAGAAGCTGACGGTAAGCAATCACAGCTTCCTTTGCCGCAATATGATTGCCTGCAAAATCTGCAGAGAAGCCGTAGCAGCCGATGTCATATTCTTCAATGCAATAGTTTGTTCCGCCGCAAGTCCATTTCGGGAAACACGGAAGCTTTTCTTCCCACTGTGCCATAATGTCTGCGTTTTTCTTTTCGATTGCCTGTTCTTCCTTTATTGCCGAGGGGAGCTTTTCGCCACATGCCTGACAGAATTTTGTACCTATGGTGTTCTGCTTTCCGCATTTTGTGCAGACCGCATCCTCTGCAACTGTCTGCTCAGGAAGCTGAGCCCCGCATTCGGGACAGAATTTTTTATCAGCAGTTGTACTTTTTCCACACGAAGGACAAATCTTCATGTTTCTGCTCATTTCCGTTGCATAGCCCTGTGTTACTCTTTCAAGATTTTTGAAGGCTCCCTCAAGACCTGATGTGTGACTGCTCCGTGTCTGCTGATTGTGAGATGCATTGTCAAAATGCTCTGCAGTTTTGTTTACAAACTCAGTCGCTTTAGGTTCAACTGCTTTCGTAATTGCGTTACCGACTGCTTTACCTACTGCATCTCTTACTCCGTTTCTTATTGCTCTTTCCAAGAATCCCATCGGATATCCCTCCTTAAATGTCTTTATATTTTATCAACAGTTGTTTACGGCTGTTAATATTGAGTTTTCTGTAAATGTTCTTGCAATGAAAATGGACTGATGAATGTGATATAAATAATTCTTCTGCTATCTGCATCTGAGTTTTGTCGGTTAACAACTGGGCAAAAACCTCCAATTCTCGTTTAGAGAGTTCTGTAAGCTCCGGATGCTTTTCTAACAGACTTTTATATTCATTTTCAGCCAAGGCCATATAATCAAAATAGTTCAATTTTTCTTTTTCCATATTTTGCCCTCCCTACAGAATTATTATAAATCATCCCGAAAATATTGTAATCTACCCGAAGCGGTGTTAATAAAGCCTTTTACTACCTAAACAGGTAGTTATTTACTCTTTCGGTTGAAAAATATTTTATATTATGATAAAATTCTCTTAACATATTCTCTATAATTACAACTTGATTATAAGGGAATTTTGTATATTTTTATATCCCACGTTGGTGGGATTTTTACAAAAAGAGGTTAGTTTTCTGCCTTTTCAGGCAAAAAAACTAACCTTAAAGGAGTGCGAATTATGAATCACCCGATTATTTTGGAAAATCAGAAAAAAAGAATTGATCTGCCGTTATGGAAGCTTGTTTTCTTTTCTATGTTTTCCTTTTGGCAGATGGCATTTATCTATTATTTCCTTGAGCCGTCCTCGGCAATAGACGGGAAGATTCCGTTACCCATTAACATTGATAACGGCACCCTGCTGACGGCAGTTTGTTACATATTGGGCATCCTTACAATGATTTTTTTACCGAAGATTATTGTATGGACACAACGCATCGCCACGGGGGTTGCTCTTGTTTCAGCAATCGGCTTCTTCATCCCTTTGCCGGAGAATATTCTTCGCTTTAACATTTATCTGCAGATTTTCTGTTGTTGCCTGATGATTGGCTTTGAGACCTTCCTTGTAGTCAATTACTTTTCTGAGAAAAGCAGTATCAGGTATCTGACCGTCGGCTATGGCATAGCAGTATTTCTGATTGCTTTGGTCCAGAACGAGATTGTGTCTATTCCGTTTTCCGCATTCCGTTACGGAATGGTAGCGGCTCTTGTACTTTTGTTTATCTTCTTTCTCAGTATACCCACGGGCAGAGAGCATCTGCCGCAGTTCGCGAAAAAGAGCGACAGTCTTATCGCACCGAAGAAGATGATGTGGGGGGCTTATCTTATTGCTTTCATTGCTGCGCTGATGGGCGTTGGTGGTCCTGCGGTCGTAGGCAAAGTCGAACACGGAGTGTCTATTATGTATTTGGTAGTGGCTCTTTCAAGCTTTACTATGTATTTTCTTCATAAGAAAGCGAACATCCATCCCTTCCGCATGGTGCCACTGTTTGTCGGACTCGGTGGGTTCGGTTTTCTTGTAATGCTTGTGTCCGCATACGTTCCCGCACTCTCCTACGTCGCCTGCATACTCATTGGATTCGGTATAACGGTATGTATGCTCGCTCCGCTTTACGGTGTGCCAATCATGAAGTCCTATCCATCCAAGTTTATAGCGCCCTCTATCATCGGACTTGCTCTCTCGGCGGTTCTCTTCCATGCCGTTATTGCCGAGATATTCCTCAACACACCTAACGCACTGTATCTTGTTTATGCGGTGATTATGGTTGCCCTTATATTTGTGTTTATGCAGGTTGAACCGTTCCTGATGTTCGCGCTTCGCCGTAGAATAACTGATGAAGAAGTAACTACCGATGAAATTGCTGCCAATGGTGCTGAAGAACACGGAGAAAATACCACCGCCATAACAACGGAAAGTATAAACGTATCAAATGCATTACAAGCTGAAACCTCAGGGGACCCTCTTGATGTTCTCAGCCGAAAGGAAAGAGAAGTTGCAGAACTTATTTGTCTTGGTTATACAAACGGAGATATTGCAAAGCTTCTTTTTATATCTGAACACACGGTCAAGGATCACACAAAGAAAATCTATCCGAAAATGGGCGTACATAGCCGTCTTGAGTTGGCAACGCTCGTCAGCAGATACCGTACAGACAAGTAAACTGATTTTTTCAGAACAACAGCCCGTGGAATTAAAACTCCACGGGCTGTGTTTAATGTAATAGTTATTCTTTTGGCGGTAATAAAAGAATAAATCCGAACGCATCACCAATCATGGTAATTGAGTTCGGATTTATCGCACTTGGCAGGGGCAGAAGGACTTGAACCCTCGGCACGCGGTTTTGGAGACCGCTGCTCTACCAACTGAGCTATACCCCTATATATTAAATTTTTGATTTTTGACGGTGTTGCGGAATAAATGGTGGGCCATCAGGG
>JAZOAY010000002.1:0-13702 GCA_045595725.1 Acutalibacteraceae bacterium
GTCCATAGCGTCAATGTGGTCCATCCACTTAGTATCAACGTTACGGAGAAGTACCATTCTTTCAAGAGCACGCATAAGGTCTGAACCCATTTCTGCTTCACGTTCATCATAAAGTGCATTTGCTCTGTCAAGAAGAAGTTCTTTCATTTCTTCTGAATCAAGCGAATTCAGATCTGTGAAATCTTCATCAGCTGTAAGCCAACCTTTGAACTTATCTTTAAGACCTGCAACGTTCCAGTCATTCTTATCGTTTGCTGCAGGACAATAGAAATCAATTGCATCATTTACACATTCATCAAGCATCTTGAGAATTGAGGGTTTCAGTTCTTCACCATCAAGAACCTGATTTCTCTGAGCATAAATAAGTTCTCTCTGACGGTTCATAACATCGTCGTATTCAAGAACATGTTTACGGGATGCAAAGTTCTGTCCTTCAACTCGTTTCTGTGCGTTTTCAATTGACTTTGTAATCATCTTTGATTCGATAGGCATATCATCGGGAGTTTTGAGAGTTTCCATGATACCCGTCAGTCTTTCACCGCCGAAAAGTCTCATCAAATCATCCTGAAGTGAAAGGTAGAAACGGCTTGCGCCCGGGTCACCCTGACGTCCTGAACGACCTCTCAACTGATTATCAATACGTCTTGAATCATGACGCTCTGTACCGATTATGAAAAGACCGCCTGCGTCTCTTACTTTTTCTGCTTCGGGAGCAATTTCATCTTTATATTTCTTGTAAAGACGTGTATATTCTTCACGCGCATTCAGGATTTCCTCGTTATCAGTTTCTGCAAAACCTGTTGCCTCTGCAATAAGTTCTTCATCGTACTGCATACGTCTCATTTCAGCTTTTGCAAGGTATTCAGCGTTACCGCCCAGCATGATGTCTGTACCACGACCTGCCATATTTGTCGCAATTGTTACAGCACCGAATTTACCTGCCTGAGCGACAATTTCCGCTTCCTTGTCATGATATTTCGCGTTGAGAACTTCGTGTTTGATGCCTCTCTTTTTGAGAAGAGATGAAAGAAATTCTGACTTTTCAATTGAAATTGTACCAACAAGTACAGGCTGACCTTTCTTGTTACATTCTTCAATCTGCTCAATAACTGCGTTATATTTTGCAAGTTCTGTTTTATAAACCGCATCGTCAAGGTCCTGACGCTGAATGGGTTTGTTTGTAGGTGTTTCAATAACATCAAGACTGTAAATTTCCTGAAATTCTGCACTTTCAGTTTTGGCAGTACCTGTCATACCTGAAAGTTTTGAATAAAGGCGGAAATAGTTCTGGAATGTGATTGTAGCGAGAGTTTTGCTTTCATGCTCAACCTTAACGCCTTCTTTTGCTTCAATAGCCTGATGAAGACCTTCGTTATATCTTCTGCCCAGCATAATACGGCCTGTAAATTCATCAACGATAAGAACTTCGCCGTCTTTTACAACGTAGTCAACGTCTCTTGTCATTACACCGATTGCCTTGATTGCCTGATTGATATGATGCTGAATTGTCATGTTTTCAGCATCCATAAGGTTATCAAGTTGGAAGAAAGCTTCTGCTTTCTGAACACCTGTTTTTGTAAGGGTTGCGGTTTTTGCTTTTTCATCAACAACAAAATCGCCGTCTGCAGCCACATCTTCTGCACTTTCTTTTGAGTCAATCTCCTTGACTTTTGTCATTTTAAGGCTCTTTGCAAAACGGTCTGCAAGCTTGTAAAGTTCAGTTGAAGCATCACCTCTGCCTGAAATAATAAGAGGAGTTCTTGCTTCGTCAATAAGAATTGAGTCAACCTCGTCCACAACTGCAAAATTGTGACCACGCTGAACTTTATTTTCCTTATACTGCACCATATTGTCACGAAGATAGTCAAAGCCCATCTCGTTGTTTGTACCGTAAGTGATATCTGCATTATATGCTTCACGGCGTTCATCATTTGTAAGTCCGTGGATAATAAGACCTACTTCAAGTCCCATGAATCTGTAAAGTTTACCCATCCACTCAGAGTCACGTTTTGCAAGATAATCGTTTACCGTAACGATGTGAACACCTTTCCCTGAAAGTGCGTTAAGGTATGCAGGAAGGGTTGCTACAAGTGTTTTACCTTCACCTGTTTTCATTTCTGCAATTCTGCCCTGATGGAGAATGATACCGCCCACAATCTGTACAGGGAAATGTCTCATCCCCAACACTCGGTCAGATGCCTCACGGCATGCAGCAAATGCTTCGGGGAGAATATCATCAAGTGTTTCTCCTTTTTCGAGACGTGATTTGAATTCAGGCGTTTTTGCCTGAAGTTCTTTATCTGAAAGTTTTCTGTATTCTTCTTCAAGAGCAAGAACCTTTTTCTTTATAGGTTCAATTCTTTTAACTTCTTTTTTTGAGTAATCACCAAAAATGGCTGACAAAAAAGACATTTTATTGTTTCTTCCTTTCGGTGCATAGATTTACAGAATATATTCTATCACATATAGATTTATTTTTCAACTTTAACAGAAAATTTTACAAATTTGCAACTATTTTAATTGATAAATATATTTATTTGTGTTATCATTTTACAGAGGTGACGTAAGTTGACAGAAAAATTATATTACACCGACCAATATTTAAAAGAATTTGAAGCAAGTGTTGTTTCATGCGAAAAAACTGAGGACGAAAAATATCTTGTAATCCTCGACAAAACAGCGTTTTTCCCCGAAGGCGGAGGGCAGGATGCAGACTCAGGAACATTGAATGATACAGAAATTGAATATGTTTTTGAAAAAGGTGAAGATGTTTGCCATGTTTCCTCCACTCCCTTTGAAATCGGAGAAAAGGTAAAAGGTATCATTGATTTTGATAAAAGATTTCTTATTATGCAGAAGCATTCGGGAGAGCACATTTTCTGCGGTGTTTCACATTCTCTATACGGAGTGGAAAATGTAGGTTTCCATATAGGAAGCGAATTTATTACAGTTGATTTTGACAAGCTTCTTACTCCTGAGCAGGTTAAGAATGCAGAAGAAATCACAAACCGCATTATATGGGAAAACAGAAAAATCACTTCATCTTTTCCCACTCATGAAGAAGCGGAAAATATAGAATTCAGAAGCAAAAAAGAAATAACAGGTCAGATAAGACTTGTGACAATTGAAGGTTGCGACGTCTGTGCCTGTTGCGGAACTCACGTAAAAAACACAGGTGAAATCGGCTCTCTTAAAATCACATCAATCGCAAAAAAACGTTCAGGAACTTCTGTTACAATGCAGGTAGGCGAAGACGCTTACAAAGATTACGTTGCAAAGCACGATGAACTTGCTCGTCTTTCAAACATGTTGGCACTAAAACCTCTTGAAATTGCAGACGGTGTTCAGAGGTTGAAAGACGAAATTGCATCTTTGAAATATGAATTGGCAAAAGTAAAACTTGAATCATTTGCAGAAAAAGTAAAAGAACTTTCAGGACCTCTTGCAGTAGTTTTTGAAAAAGATTTAACACCTGATGAAGTGAGAAAAATGTGTGATTTACTTGCAGATAAAGTCACTGTTGCCGCAGTTCTCAGCGGAAGTGACGAAACAGGCTACAAGTATACTCTTGCATCACGCACAATGGATTTAAGACAGCTCGCAAAGGATTTCAATGCCTCTCTCTCAGGCAGAGGCGGAGGAAAACCTGAAATGGTACAGGGAAATGTCAGTGCAAAACAAAATGAAATAGAAGAATTCTTAAGGAGTGCATTACAATGAAAACATTTATTATTCTCGGAGACTCAATAACTGACTGCAGCAGAAACAGGGACGACATCGACTCAATGGGTATGGGCTACCCCGCAGTCGTTGCTGCAACAATCGGCACACAGTATCCTCAGAAATTCAAATTTATAAACGAAGGCATCAGCGGTGACAGAATTGTTGATGTTTATGCAAGAATCAAGCGTGATATTCTCAATCAGAAGCCTGATTACCTTTCAATTCTTATCGGTGTAAACGATGTATGGCATGAGCTGAATGATGAGAATGGTGTTGCTGCTCCCAAATTTGAAAAAATCTATTCAATGCTTATTGAAGAAATCAAGGAAGAACTTCCTGAAATTAAAATTTTTCTGCTTGAGCCCTTTGTAACGCCCGGCACAGGAACAGATAAATATATTGATGCTTTCCGTTTGGAAGTAAAGCTCCGTTCAGAGGCTGTACAGAGAATAGCGGATAAATTTGACCTTACATTCATTCCTCTCCAGCGTGTTTTTGATGAGGCAATGACAAAGGCTCCCGCTTCATACTGGACACGTGACGGTGTTCATCCCTCAACAGAAGGTCACGGACTTATTGCAAATGAGCTTGTGAAAGCGGTTTTATAAATGCAAAGTGCAGAGTGCATTGAAAAAGGACTATGGAAGTCTCCATAGTCCTTTTTATTTATGCTTTAACTTTTTCTTCTTTTTTTCCTGTGAATTTCTGAATAATAACAAGCAGTACAATAAGTGCCACACCTGCAGCGTCGGTTACAATGCCCGGAATTACCATGCAAAGACCGCCCGCAAGAGCCATAATTCTCTGCCACCAAGGCATATTTTTCAACAAGTAACCTTCCATACCTGCGGAAATCATAAAGATACCGATAACTGCTGTGATAACAAGAAGAACTATTTCGTACCAGGGTTTGTCAGCACCGATGATGAGCATTTCGGGACTGAACGCAAAAATGTAAGGCACGATGAATGCTGTGATAGCAAGTCGTGTTGCAGTAACGCCTGTTTTCATAGGATTGGATTTTGCAATTGCTGAACCCGCATAAGCTGCGAGAGCCACAGGAGGCGTAATATCGGCAACAATACCGAAGTAGAACACAAACATGTGTGCTGCAAGAACAGGAATATCAAGGCTTCTCATAAGAATAGGTGCTACCATTGATGCCATGATAACATAGTTTGCTGTTGTGGGAACACCCATACCGAGAACGATGCACATAATCATTGTAAGTGCAAGAGCAAAAATCGGATGAAGCTGGGAAGCAGACTGAACGAGTGCTGAAAGAATATTAGCAAGACCTGTCTGCTGAACCATTGCAGAAATACATCCTGCAACTGCACAAGCAAGAGCAACACCGATTGCATTCTTTGTACCGTTAGCAAGTGATTGGATATAAAGAGAAATTTCAAATTCAAATTTCTTATGTGCAATTGATTTGACTGCACCTTCAATAAGTTTCACACCAATTGCAACTAAAATTGCAGTAATAGCCGCTTTCGCAGGTGAAAAATAGTTCATTGCAACAACAAGAGCTACAACGGGAAGAAGAAGATAACCTTTTTTTGCAAGAAGTTTGAAGAAATTGGGAATTGATTCTTTGGGAAGACCTTTAAGACCGAGTTTCTTTGCTTCAAAGTGAATCATCATGAAGATGCCTGTGAAGTAAAGAACTGCAGGAAGAATAGCCGCAATTGCTATCTGTGAATAAGGCAAACCTGTGTATTCGGTCATAAGGAAAGCTGCTGCACCCATGATAGGAGGCATAATCTGACCGCCTGTTGATGCTGCTGCTTCAACTGCTGCTGCAAATTCAGGTTTATATCCGCAACGTTTCATTGTGGGAATTGTAACCGAACCGCTGCCTACTGTGTTCGCAACTGAAGAGCCTGAATACATACCCTCCATTGCACTTGAAATAACCGCAACTTTTGCAGGACCGCCTGTTGATTTACCTGCAATTGAGTTTGCAAGGTCAACGAAGAATGCACCTATTCCTGACTGTTCAAGGAATGATGCAAAAATAATGAACAGAACAATAAATGATGCACATACATTAAGAGGTGTGCCCGCAATACCCTCTGTTGTATAGAAAAGTTTATACATAATAATTCTCAGCGGGTTACGGTCAACGACAATAAATGCATACGCAATAAATGCCGCCGAAACACAGACAATAGGAAGACCTACAACTCTCCTGCAGGCTTCAAACAAAAGCAATGTACCTACAATTGCGATTGCGATATCAATTTCTGTGATTCTTGATGCTTTTGCAACAATTGCTTCGCAGTTAATTGCATAGTAGAAGAATGAACCTGCACCAAGTACTGCTAAAATATAATCATAGAAAGGAACATGGTTAATTCTTTTCTTTTCTTTCTTTCTTACAGGGTAGATTATAAATGCCATAAAAACAATGACACCTATAAACCATGACATTTTCTGTCTTTCCTCCATTGTACCTGTCCATCCGTCAAAAATAACATACAGGGAGAAAAGCACCATTGCTGCTTTTATAATTTTCTCAAATATTCCAGAAAAGTGACGTGTGTTTGATTCTTTGTCAAATTCCGCCATCAATTCGTCAACGTTAATAACTTCGTCCTCATCAGCCTGCATAGCGATGGGTTTTGTGTTTGTATCTGACATATTCACTTTCCTTTCGTCAGAATTTCTGATCCATCGACAATTTCAAAAACAACCCTTGCATTTCTGCCGCACATATCTCTCAGGCTGATTTCTTCACCGTCAAATGTGAGTATATGGTCGGATACCGTACCGACTATATATCTCAACGGGTCATAGGTTATATCGAAACCCGTTATAATCATATTCCCATCTTCATCGTAAGTCATTTTTTCATTTCCGTTAAGGGCAGTCTGTACACCTGCACCAAAGGACCGATAAAGTGTGGAATATGCTCTGATTTCGCCATTTTCAATTATATAAGTATCCTTGACAGGAGTCTGGTTTACAGAATGAACGAATTCAACTGAAAACATAAGCCCGTCCTCGGCTTTCTCTGTTATATATCTCTTACCGGTATCAGAATCATATAAAACAAGATAATCTGCCGAAAATTCTTTTATAACGAAAGCAGCCGCTGTAATGCTTAACATTAGAACGGCTGCTGCGATTAACCTTTTTCTGAAGTTAGCCGAAGGCCGAAAGCTCATCAGCTTATTGCGCCAACCTCTTTAAAGTATCTTTCTGCACCGGGATGGAAAGGAACAGAGATGCTTGACACTGCATACTCAACGCTCATTTCTGCTGCTTTTTCGTGTGAGTATTCATCTTTGTTCTCATAGATAGCTTTTGTAAGCTGATAAACTGTTTCTTCGTCGAGGTCATTGCTTACAATAAATGTTGCTTTAACTGCAACTGTTGTAGCATCTTCGTCAACACCGTTGTATGTACCTGCAGGAACTGTGTATTCAGCATAGAAGCCGTATTCTTCTTTGAGTTCTGCAAGGTGTTCTGCATCGATTTCAACAAGAACGATGCCTGTTGTTGTTGAAAGGTCAGTAATAGCAACTGTAGGTGCACCTGCTGTGCAGAAGAAAGCATCAATCTTGCCGTCCTTAAGAGCATCTGCTGATGCCTGGAAGCTGAGGTTTTCTTTATCAATATCATCAAAAGTAATGCCGTAAGCACCGAGAATCTGCTGAGCGTTGAATTCAACACCGCTACCGCTGTCGCCTACCGAAACTTCCTTACCCTTAAGGTCTGCTACTGTTTTGATGCCTGAATCAGCTCTTGCAACGATCTGACAAACTTCAGCATAAGCAGCACCGAGAGTTGAGAAAGACTTGATTGCGCCAACATCTTCAAAAAGTGATGTACCATTGAAAGCATAGTCCATAACGTCGTTCTGAACGATAGCCATATCAACAACGCCGTCGTCGATATCAAGGATGTTAGCCTTTGATGCACCTGATGACTGAATCATAAGCTGTGCACCTGTCTTTTCTTTGAGAAGAGAAGAGATAACATTACAGAAACCATAATATGTACCTGTTGAACCACCTGTACCAACATTGATGTTGATTGAGGAAATGTCACCGCCTGTAGCATCACCTTCAGTTGTGGGTTTGTCACCGCATGCGGTCAGAAAAAGCATTGAAAATGCAAGAACTGCTGCAAGAATAACTGCTAATTTTTTCTTCATAATAATCCTCCTGAAATTTATTTACCGAAATATACACCACTCCGGTACTTTAGAGTATACTTATTATAAACTATATTTTCGAATTTTGCAAGAGTTTTCACATATTAGGCAAAAGAAACATAAGAAACTATCATTTTTTGTGCATCAAAACGAAAAAAAAATAATTTATCGTTCTATTGAAACATCGACCCGTAGTTTTCGATGCAATTTCCGGGCGGGATCATGTGGGCATCATCCCCTACAAAGGTTCAATCGGTGCAATATAAAATTCAGCGTAGCATACCCGACATTTTGCACTTTGCATTTTTCGTTTTACGCTAAATTACAATTTGCAGCGGTCAGTATTCCCTAAAAAAACAGTCATTCCTCTTACGTAAAAGGAATGACTGCTTTTTTTATTCGTTTATTGTTGCTTCTTCTTTTTCATTCATTTCGTCAAGTGTCTGCTGACGGCGTTTGTTCAATTCTTCAACCATTTCTTTCTGCTGTTTACCACCAAGTTTATAGAAAAGCATGGGTGCGATTGCAAGAAGTGATGAAAATGCAGGGAACACAGCAAACAATACCACAAGCCACTGTTTTGTATCTGTCGTGATATTTGCAACCTCAGCACCGTGCTGAACATAACCGATAAGAACAAGACACCATGAGGATGCATAGTTTCCGAGAGAACCGATGATTTTTGTAAGCGTTGATTTAAGAGCACTTACCGTTGCTTCGTTACGTTGACCGAATTTATATTCGCCGTAGTCGTAAGCCGTAAGCTGGAGCATTCCGGGAACAACGGAATAGAAACCTGTTGTAAGTCCGTGAAGCGCATACCAGAATGTAATTCTCAGGAAAAGCGATGTTGCATCGAATTTTGCAATAGGATATGTTGTTAAAAACATTCCTGTATAACAGAAGAATGTCCAGAATTTTGTGAAGATGTAGAGAGGCTTATCAGGAATCCATTTTCTGATAATTGGTGCCAGGAAAAGTGACGTTGCAGTAGGCACAACTGTTGCAAGCGAGCATGCTGCCATAATTGCTTCGTAGCCCTGAAGCTTATCACCGATTTCAAAGCCAAAAAGTGAAATCTGCAAGGTAACATCCGAGAAACACGCTCTGAAAACGTAAATGAGGAACCCGTAACCGATGCTCATACCTGATGAAAGCACATCAGCAATTGTGATAAGCACAAGAGGTTTATTTTTGATAACCTGAGAATAAACATCGCGAAGCTTAGGTACTTCCTGACGGGGAGGTTCAACAATTCTTTCCTTTGTTGCAATGATGTTGAAAAGTGTGGCGGGAATTGAAATCAGACTGAAGAAAAGCATTCCGTAGAAATATCTCTCCGATTCGGGAACACCGGGGATAACTGCCGCAACAATTGCCGCAATATATGTACCGCTGCCTCCGATAACCGAACCGATAATTCCGCCGATACCTGAAAGATAGCCACGCTCAGTATTATCTGTTGACTGCCTTGCAGAAAGGGCGGTCAGAGCTGAATTGTAGAATGTACCTACAAGGTCATTTACAAGGTAAAGAATTACAAGATATATAACCTTGAATGTATCACCCATCTGCGGGAAGAAATCTTTCAGAGGTACTGCACCTGCAATTGAAACAAATGCCATCGGAATAAGAAGCCAGAGAAGTATGGGCTTGAACCTGCCCCAACGAGGGTGATTTTTTCTTCTTCTGTCAATTACGTTACCTACAAGAATATCGTTGAAGATATCCCAGAAACTGAGAACAAAAGCTATTGATGTGTAAGTAAGGTAAGCACTTTCACTCAATCCGAGATATGTTGAAACAACGAGACCACCGAAAACACCTGATAAAGCAGATTTAAGATTCTGTCCTACCCTGTCTACGGTAAATGCACCATATTCAAGAAGTCCCAGTTTTTCGTTGACGTCCGTTGCTTTGGAGTTTCTGATTTTCATATTGAATTCTCCTTACGTATCGTTTTTGTCACGTTCTCTGATTACATAGTTTGTGGGGGTGCCTTCGAGTCCGAAAATTTCCCTTATCTGGTTGTCAAGATATCGCTGATAACTGTAATGGAACAAATCCTTACGGTTTACAAAACATACAAACGTTGGCGGTCTTGTTGAAGCCTGCGTCATATAGTAAATTTTAAGTCTTCTGCCTTTATCCGTAGGAGGCTGAACTCTTGCTGTTGCCGCTGCAAGAACATCGTTGAGTTTACCTGTTGAAATTCTCATAGCGTTCTGTTCATCAACAAACTTGATAAGCTCATACAGACGGTCAATCCTCTGACCTGTTTTTGCTGAAATAAAGATAATTGGAGCATATGGCATAAATGAGAAATCGTTCATCAGTTTCTTTCTCTGTGCATCCATTGTTCTGCCGTCTTTTTCAACAGCATCCCATTTATTTACTGCAATTATACAAGCTTTTCCCATTTCATGAGCAATGCCTGCAACTTTTGAGTCCTGCTCTGTAAAGCCTTCCGTTGCATCAATCATAATAACACAGACTGTTGCTCTTTCAACTGCCATTTTTGCACGGATTATACTGTATTTTTCAATTGCATCATCAACACGGCTTTTCCTTCTCATACCTGCCGTATCAATGAAAACAAATTTGCCGTGTTCATTTTCAACAATTGTGTCTGTTGCATCTCTTGTTGTACCTGCAATGTTTGAAACAATTGCTCTCTCTTCGCCTGAAATTGCATTAACAAGTGAAGATTTACCTACGTTGGGTTTACCGATAACTGCAACTCTGATATATTCGCTGTCAAATTCATCTTCTTTTTCTTCTTCCTCGGGAAAATGTGAACACACTTCCTCAAGCAGATCACCTGTGCCGTGACCGTGAACAGAAGAAACCGCAATGGGTTCACCCAAAGCAAGGTTGTAAAACTCATAATACTCTGCAGGCATATCACCGATACCGTCACATTTGTTTACGCAAAGAACAATAGGTTTACCTGATTTTCTGAGCATTGCTGCAACTTCTTCATCAGTTGCAACAACACCTGTTTTAACATCTGTTACGAAAATTATAACATCGGCGCTGTCAATTGCAAGTTGTGCCTGACGGCGCATCTGAACAAGGATAATATCGTCAGATGCGGGTTCAATACCGCCTGTATCTATCAAAAGAAAATTATGTCTCTGCCATTCGCAATCGCCGTAAATTCTGTCCCTTGTAACACCGGGAGTATCATCAACAATTGAAAGACGCTGACCTATAAGTTTATTGAAAAGTGTTGATTTACCAACATTAGGTCTGCCTACTATGGCTACAATCGGTCTTGACATTTTCATTCTCCTTTCATTTTTTCAAGAAGCTCATATCCGTCTGCACCTACAGGTACAATACGGCAGGAAAGAATTTCTTCCGCCTCTTCCACCGTCATACTGTCAAGGAACATGTCGCCCTCACTTCTGAGCATGGATGATGAAATGAGTAGCTCCTCAAATTCATATTTCCCTTTTAATTGGGATGTTAAATCTTTTCCCGTCACAAGTCCGCTGACTGTTATTGTGTGACCGAAAAAGTCGTTTTCTATTTTAACAACAGGAATTTCTTTTCCGTATTTTTCAAAGAAAATACCCGAAAGTTTTTTCATCAGCGGATATGCCGCCTCACCTGTTGCAATAAGTTTTTTTGTTCTTGTGGGTGTACCCTCATCATCACGAAGTGCATTTTTAAATGTGTGTTCAAGGTCTGTCCACAATCCTACACCGTTTTCAATCTGGGGATAATCCTCGTATTCTTCATTTTCAGGCAGAGGCAACCCTGCTTTAAGATAAAATTCATCTGATGCATATACAAGGCGCGTGCCGAATTTTCTGAGAAATTCTTTCTGATATTTTTCTGTTATTTCCACAACTTCTTTTGCCTTTTCAGTTGTGTAAACATCGAGGTCAGGTAAATTCTCCCTGAATTTTGTAATCCCCACCGGTACTGTTGCAATCGACTGCACAGCAGGATAAAGGTTTGCTAATTTTTCAATGCTGAATTTCAGTTCATCTCCGTCATTTATACCAGGACAGAGAACAAGCTGAGTGTTCAGGTGCGTGCCGTGTTTTGCCAAAATATCAATATATTTCAACACTTCCCCTGCTTTTGGATTTTTCATCATTTTTACACGTAGTTCAGGATTCATTGTGTGAACGGAAATATTGACAGGGTTAATGTGCATCTCAATAATTCTTTCAACATCACGGTCTGTAAGATTTGTAAGAGTGATGTAATTTCCGAAAAGGAATGACATTCTTGAGTCATCATCCTTAAAATAAAGGCTTTCTCTCATACCCTCAGGCAATTGGTCGATGAAACAGAAAATGCATTTATTTTTACAGGTTTTCTGTTTATCCATAAGGTAGGTATTGAAAACAAGACCTAAATCTTCGTTTTCTTCTTTCCTGATTTTCTTTTTTACAGTTTTGCCGTTTGGTTTTGAAAGTTCAATAACCACTTCTGATTCATTTGCATAAAAATTATAATCGAGGATATCGTTTATATCATGGGAATTGATTTTATTCAATATCCAGCCTTTTTTTATATGTTTTTTTGATGACGGTGATTTTTTCACGACGTCAATAATTTCAGCTGACATTACGGTATCCCCTTTTCGCTGATTACATTTTCAATAAAAATAAATGGGTAGAGATTTTCCTCTCTACCCATTGTTTGTTATAAGAGGATTAGTCCTCAACTTTGATAACTTCTACGCCCTTATATTTGCCGCAAGCTGTGCAAACTCTGTGAGGTCTCTTATATTCGCCGCATGCAGGACACTTAACAAGCTCGGGAGCTGTCATCTTCCATACATTTGAACGTCTTTTATCTCTTCTTGCTTTTGAAACTCTTCTCTTAGGTACTGCCATTTTTAAGTTCCTCCTTATAATAAATCAATAAATTATTTACTCGTCATTTTCCAGTAACTGCTGAAGAATCGCCAATCTCGGGTCAATTTCTTTTTCACAGTCACATTTCCCGTGGTTCAGATTTTTGCCACAGGTTGTGCAAAGTCCTGCACATGTTTCACTGCAGAGAATTTTCGTTGGTAGCGAAAGAAAAATATCCTCAATTGCCAGAGGGTCAACCTCAAAATGAAGATCCTCAACAAGCATCAAGTCGTCATTTTCCTCGTCATTGAGCGACAGAACAAGAGTGTGTTCAAAACTGTAACTCAACTCTCTTTCAATTTCTTCGGCACAGCGGTCGCAAAAACCTTCGTAACGCAAATTCACACCATATTCCAAAGTGACGATACCCGACGAATTTTTAACGACACCCGCTACCATAACAGGTGTTTTGAATGGAAAAATTCCGTCGAATTCCTCTTTTGAAAGGTCGATGTTAAAATTGAATTTCTTTTGTTCGCCTATGTTATTAAAAATAGGCTCAAGCTCAATAAACATAATTCACCTCAGTTATACGCTTAAATATTATATACTTGAAGTCACTTTTTGTCAAGCAGTTTTTCAATATTTTCAATATTCTCCAAAAAAGCCTACTGTACATGGGGTACAGTAGGCAATTTGTTTAAATTTTACTTATTCAGCCTCTTTGCAGAACTCAAAAATCTCTGCAGGAAGTTCTTCCTTATCAGCAGAAACTGTGAAAACAAAGTTATTGCTTGTAAGTGCTGATAATTCTTCAACTTTCTTGAGGAAAGCTGCAAGCTCCGCATAATCACGTGAACCGATGCGAAGTGTTGCATCAACAAGGATATCTGTAATATCGTGGTCACCTGCGCAAAGTCCGCTGAGGAATCCGTAGAAAGCATCGTAACCCTTTATTGAATATTCATTTGCGGATACAAGACGTGCACGATAG
>JAZOAY010000003.1:0-20254 GCA_045595725.1 Acutalibacteraceae bacterium
ACCTCATACAAACAAAGAAATACCTTATAACTATTTTGATGAAACAATGTATCAGTTTGTTTCATGCTACAGAAAAACTGTAACACTCAAAAAAGAGGATCTTGAAGGAAGACTTATTCTTCATTTTGAGGGTGCTGCAAACTATTCAAAGGTTTATGTAAACGGTATTTTTGTTGGTGAACATAAGGGCGGTTATACACCGTTCAGTTTTGATGTTACAGATGTTGTATCATCAGGTAAAAATGTAATTGCAGTTATGCTTGATTCAACAGAGAGACCTGAAATACCTCCCTTCGGTAAAGTTGTTGACTACCTTGTTTACGGCGGTATTTATCGTGAAGTATGGCTTGAGAAAGTTGACAATGTTTATATCAAGGACGTATTTGTCAAAACTAAGAATATTTTCTTTGACGAGAAACTTGTTGACCTTGATATTGAATTGTCAGAAGATTACAACGGTATTCTGAAACTCGTTTTCTCTGACGGAGATAAAGTTCTCGGTGAAAGAAAAATAAAAGCAGAAGGCAGTAAAGTTTCTCATAAATGGAAGGTCGGTGAAGTAGAACTCTGGGACCTTGATAATCCGAAACTCTATAGTATTACAGTTATTCTTGATGAAGACGAATATAATGTTCGTTTCGGTTTCAGAAGTGCTCGTTTTAAGAAAGACGGCTTTTATCTTAACGGTAAAAAAGTAAAAATCAGAGGGCTTAACAGACATCAGAGTTATCCTTATGTGGGTTACGCAATGCCTGCATCTGCACAGATTGCCGATGCTGAACTTATGAAATATACTCTTGGATGTAATCTCGTAAGAACATCTCATTATCCCAACTCAAAACATTTCCTTGACAGATGTGATGAAATAGGTCTGCTTGTATTTACTGAAATGCCCAGCTGGCAGTTCCTCGGTGAAGGTGAATGGAGGGAAAACTGTCTTGACAATATTGAAAAAATGATTGTCCGTGACAGAAACCACCCTTCAGTTATACTTTGGGGTGTGAGAGTAAACGAGGGTGAAGATTGTGACGAATTCTACACAATCACAAATCAGCTTGCAAGAAGTCTTGACCCCACACGTCAGACAGGCGGCGTAAGAAATATGCCTATGAGTCACTTGCTTGAAGATGTTTATACATACAATGACTTCTCACATTCAGGTAAAGGTGTGAAACTTCTTCCGCCTCTTGCAGTAACAGGAAGTTTTAATGCACCTTATCTTGTAACCGAATATAACGGTCACATGTTCCCCACAAAGAGTTTTGACAGAGAAGCATTGAGAACAGAGCATGCACTCAGACATGCAAGAGTTCAGGATAAATCTCACGGCAGTAACAGAACAAGTGGTGCAATCGGTTGGTGCATGGCTGACTACAACACACATAAGGACTTCGGCAGCGGTGATAAAATCTGCTACCACGGTGTAACAGATATGTTCCGTATTCCCAAACTTGCTGCTGCAGTTTATTCTTCACAGCAGGATGAAACACCTGTTCTTGAGGTGTCATCTTCAATGGATATCGGTGACCATCCCGGCGGAATTCAGGGTCCTGTACACATTTTTACAAACTGTGACTATGTAAAGGTTTACAGAAATGGTGAATTCAAGAGCTATGCTTATCCTGATAAGAAACATTTCCCAAATCTTCCTCATCCGCCTGTAATGCCTGATGATTTCATCGGTGATGCACTTGTTAAAGATGACGGACTTGATGAAGTAACTGCTAAAAACCTTAAAGCAGCTCTTTGTGCAGCGAGTGTATATGGTTTCATTATGCCGCCTCAGAATTATCTCAAACTTGCTTTTGCTTTCCTTCACGGCAAGATGAATATTTCAGAGATGGTAGAACTTGTTACAAAGTATTTTGCTAACTGGGGTGACTGTCAGGTCACATATACTTTTGAAGGTTATAAAAATGGTAAGATGGTTAAATCTGTTACAAGAACTGCGGTGAACTCACTTGATTTCACAGTTAAGGCAGACAAGACAGAACTTGTTGAAGATGAAACATATGATGTAACAAGAATTGAAATTATTTCTGTTGACCAGTGCGGCAACAGACTTCCTTATGATAACACACTTGTTAATGTTAAAATTGACGGGGATGCAGAAGTTATCGGACCCGATAAGTTTGCACTTGTAGGCGGTGCAAGAGCATTCTGGGTGAAAACTAAAGGTAAGACAAGTAAGGTTAAAGTTACTGTTTCAGTTGAGGGCAGAGGAGAAAAAGAAATTGACCTCAATGTAAAAAAGGTTAAATAATTGACAAATTATTTAATATATGGTATATTCTATGTATAATTATTCAGGAGGGTTTAATTATGAAAAAAATTGTAAAAATTCTTTCAGCAGTTATGGCATTCGTACTTTGTCTTTCTCTTTTAAGTGCTTGCGGCAGCGAAAAAGTTACTGCAAAAGTAATTGAAATTGATTTGACAGAAGAGGAATATGCATTTGGTGTTGATAAAACACAGCCTGAGCTTCTTAAAGAAGTAAATGCATTTATTGCCGAAATCAAAGAAAACGGTAAATTTGAAGAAATCTGTAACAAGTATTTCGGTGATGGTGAACCCACAGCTGTTACTTCAGCAGAGTTTGACAAAAATAAGGATCAGCTTGTAGTTGCAACTAACGCAGCATTTGAACCTTTTGAATATACAAAAGGTGATAAATACTACGGTATTGATATGGAAATTGCAGCACTTCTTGCTGAACACCTTGGCATGGAACTTGTTATTAACGATATGGACTTTGATGCAGTTTGCCTTTCGGTAGGTCAGCAGAAATGTGACATTGCAATGGCAGGTCTTACGGTTAAACCTGACAGAGAAGAATATGTTACTTTCTCAGAATCATATTACACAGCATCACAGAAACTTATCGTAAGAAGTGATAACACAGCATTTGATGCTTGCACAGATGCATCTTCAGTTGAAGAAATTCTTAATACTTTCGATGAGAACACAAAAATTGGTGTTCAGGATGGTACAACAGGTCAGTTCTACGTTGAAGGCGATGAAAGCTGGGGATTCACAGGATTTGATGTAACATGCAAGGCATACAAAAACGGTTCTCTTGCAGTTCAGGACCTTCTCAATGGCGGTCTTGATTATGTAATCATCGACGCAGCACCTGCTAAATTCATTACTGAATCAATCAACGCTCTTGTTTAAGTAATTGAAGTAATATATAAAAAATATACTTAATGATAACCTCACCAAAGGGTGGGGTTATCAAAATGTTAAAAGGATTTGCTTTTTATGAATTTTGAAGCTAAGGTTAACCAATTTTTAGAGAATCTGATTGAATACGGCGGATATAACGATGTTCTTGTCGGTTTGAAAAATACTGCTATTATTGCGGTATTAGGTCTTGTTATAGGTATTGTTATAGGTACTTTAATAGCCACCGTAAGAGTTATTCCGAAATACAAAACATTACCGAAAATTCTTAACGGTATATGTACCTTTTATGTAGGATTTTTCCGTGGCACACCTATGGTAGTACAGCTTTTGTTGTTTTACTATGTCGCACTTCCTCTTATGGGTATGAATATGGAGTCTGTTAATGTTGCGGTTGCAGTATTTGGTCTTAACAGCGGTGCATACATATCCGAAATTATGCGTAGTGGTATTCAGTCTGTAGATTTCGGTCAGACTGAAGGCGGACGCTCTGTTGGTCTGAGTTTTTCAACAACAATGTTGAAGATAGTAATTCCACAGGCAATAAAGAACATTTTGCCGACTCTTGGTAATGAGTTTATCACACTAATAAAGGAAACTTCGGTTGTTTCATTTGTTGGTGCAATGGACTTGTATAAAGCGTTTAATAAAATGGGTTCAAACAGTTATGAATTCATGGTTCCTTATCTGGCAATGGCAATAATTTACATCGTAATCGTATGTCTTATTTCATTGCTGATTAAATTGATGGAAAGGAGCTTGAAGAAGAGTGACAGACGTGGCGAATAATAAAGTAATTGAAGTTATAGGTCTCAAGAAAAGTTTCGGTAAAAAAGAAGTTCTCAAGGGTATTGACATAACAATCAATAAAGGTGAAGTTGTTGTTATTATCGGACCTTCCGGTTGCGGTAAATCGACATTCTTACGTTGCCTTAACTGTATGGATGATCCAACAGGCGGAAAAATTATTTTTGGCGGAGTTGATATAGCGGATTTAAGCGTTGATATCAACATCCACAGGCGTCGTATAGGTATGGTTTTCCAACACTTTAATCTGTTCAATAACAAAACTGTTATACAGAATATTATGCTTTCTCCCGTGCTTTGTGCTATGAAGGATAGAAGAAAAGCGATTATACATAATATTTTTTCAAAGGAAAAACTTCCTGTTAAATCTGCTTCTGAAATCAAAGAGAAAGAAAAGGAAAATGCATATAAACTTCTTAAAAGAATTGGTCTTGAAGACAAGGCTGACGTTTATCCGTCAACGCTTTCAGGCGGTCAGAAACAGCGTGTGGCTATTGTAAGGTCGCTTGCAATGAATCCTGAAGTAATTCTTTTTGATGAACCTACTTCTGCTCTCGACCCTGAAATGGTTGGTGAAGTTCTTGAACTTATGAAAGAACTTGCAAAAGAGGGTATGACAATGGTAATTGTTACCCATGAAATGGGCTTTGCAAAAGAAGTTGCGTCCCGTGTTCTTTTTATTGATGATGGTAAAATTATGGAAGAAGCACCGCCTGAGGAATTTTTCTCAAATCCAAAAACAGAGAGATGTAAGGATTTCCTTTCAAAAGTTTTATAAATTATTGTTTCATTAAACAACATAAAGAAAAAACAGAGAAGACTGATTGGTTTCAGTTTTCTCTGTTTTTAATTTTGCATCTGTAAATAAGTAAAATTTGATACTAAGGATAATTTTATGAAATTATATATACGTCACAACCATGTTTCTGTGTTGTTGAAATAAGTTTACTTTCCTCTGCAGTTTCGTTTGTCCAGCAATTAAATATAGTATATTTATCCTTCTTATCAACACTTACATCGGATAACGAGGAAATTTTATTAATATCAATTGTAGTCTTTTTTGTATGCTTGGTTTTGTTAAACACACAGACTGCAACACGTTTCTTATCAAGAGGTTTTACAAGAACATCTACCCCGTGTTTTTTAGTAAGACCTCTAATTTTTCTGCATGGTATACCGAGAATGTCCTGATTGATTGAAATAAGATTTTTGTTTGTGAGAATTCTGTAAATCTTATTATCAGTATCAACAGTTCCGTCGGATTTTATAAACTTTCTTATATCATTTCCTAAAATCAGCGGTGCACACATCATACACCATAGTGAAAAATGACTCTTGTTTTCTTCATAAGTTAATTTACCGTTGCCGACTTCGAGCATATCAGGATCATTCCAACCGCCCGGAGATGCATATTTACTCAGTCTGATTGTAAATTTATATAAAGCTAAAATGCTCAGCCAATTAGGCAGAATATCAGGTGTTGTTCTCCAAAGGTTACCTGCTTCAGCACCCCATTTCCAAGGCTTGTTTCTGCCCCATTCACAGATTGAATAGACAATTTTCTTTTCAGAAACTGAATTTTTTTCGGCATATTCTCTTGTTGCCCTTTTAAGTTCATTTCCCATAAGTTTATATTGGAAAAAAGCACTGTCTTGTCTTGAAGCAATTGGATTATACATCTTAATTGTGTTTTTGCCTGTTTCAAGTTCAATCTCAAGTTGAAGTCTACGCTCAGGAGTAAACTTATTCATGCCGGGCACATCAAGATAATATTCCTTCTTACCGTTAACTGAAATAACAAGGAATTTGTCTTTCTTTACAGCTTTACGTACAACAAGTGTGAGATAATATGTACCTGTCTTCTCTACGGTTATTTCATCAAATTCAGCACTGCCACCGTTTGAGCAAAGACCTTGTATATAATGGTCACCTTCTACGCTATTATCTTTTATCAGCCGGGCATTTCCGCTTAGCTTGGCTTTTTCAGCAACTGCTTCATAAAAATCTTTTCCGTCTTTTTCACCAATACTCAATTTAACGATTCTGGGTGCAAGTGAAGGGATGGGGATGTTGTGGCAAAAATCGTATTTAAAATATTCTACGCCCCATTCAGCAAAGGTATCTGCATCAATTCTTTCTTTACCAAGTGATGCGGGATAGTCTTCGCAGGTAAGAGTGCCGTTTGAAGAATAAATACCCAATTTCAGTCCTGTTTTGTTGACATAATCGTTGAGAGCCTTTATTCCTGACGGAAAAGTAATGAAATCTGTTCTTAATTTTCCGTTTTCATCTCGGGATGAATTCTGCCAGCAATCATCAATATTAATATACTGATATCCTGCTTCTGCGAGTCCGCTGTTCTTCATTGCATCTGCAATTTCTTTTATAAGGTCTTCGCTGATTTTATTTCTGAAAAGATTCCAGCTTGACCAGCCCATAGGGGGAGTAAGAGCAACGCCGTTATTATATTTTTCATTAACTTTACTGTTGAGTCTGAATGATCGTAATAATTTTTTTGCTGCACATATAGGACAGTATTTAATACTCATATTATATCACCTGATTAGATTTATTATGGACCTTACGGAGTGATAAAGTTAGATGTTATGTATCTGATACCCAATTTATAAAGTGATTCCATCTTTTTAAGTCTGTCAACTGTCCATACGCAGACTTTAAGACCTGCTTTAAGTGCTTTTTTGAAATCTCTTTTTTTGTTACTTGCACAAACTGCATAAGCAAAACCGTATTTTTTTGCATTCTTAATACCTTCACCGTCAATTGTTTCAACGAGATACCAGTATTCTGTTTCAGGAGAAACCTCCTGGAGTTTAATGAGTTTATTGATATCAAAAGAAATAATAATTGCTTTGCCGAGGAGATTTCTTTCCTTTAATTTTTCGATAATGTCATTAAGCTTAGTGTCGTAATATCCGTCACGTTTGATTTCAATTTCGGGAACTTTATTGTGCTTTGCACACAGGTCAAGATATTCATCAAGTGTGGGAAGTGTGAGATTTTCATATTTTTCAATTCCGTGACCATATGTAATTCTGAAATTTCTTAGTTCATCAAGTGTATAGTCGCTGATGTTACCTGTACCATTGCAGGTTTTGTCAATTGTTGTGTTGTGGCAGATAACCCATTGTCCGTCTTTTGTCAGATGAACATCACATTCAATCGCATAGTAATCCTCTTTGCATGCAAGTTCAAAAGCAGGAAGTGAATTTTCAGGAGCAACACCTGAAAATCCTCTGTGTGCTGTTATGTATACAGGGTCGTCTGATGTTATTTTTTTTGAATTTTTTACAGAAACAACACCAATTTGTTTTTTCTTAAGTATTTCTCCTAAAAAATAGATTCTGCATTGAACGTAACCCAATGCCTGTTTTATCGTGTAACCCATTATTTTCACCCCGAATATTATATAGCCGCACCGATAAAGGTGCGGCTTGTTTTTTTGTGTTTTATTTACGCATAAGACCTTCGCTTACTGCAAAATCGTGAAGTACTTTAAGTGAGTGTTTCTTCTGATCGTTGATTGAAGATCCTGTTCTTGTATATGTATTCATTTTTGCACCGCAAAGAGATGCCATATATTTTGCACTTGCTGTGAAGCCGTTATCAACTGTTTCAGCAAAAACATTAACAAAGCGATGAATTTTTTCTGCTTTTTCAATGTCTTTCTCTACAAAGAAAGCGTCATACATCTTTCTGAGCATGTAAGCACCGCATGTACTGGGAGTTGCAATAACACCTCTTGCACCTGCTTTGTAAGCTTCAAAAAGGTAAGGGGAGTTTGCCTGAAGAACGTTGCTTTCACCCTGAACAGCGATTTTTGCTTTTATTAAATCCATTGAACAGGTTGTATCTTTCATGCCTACAAATTTGCCTGTTTCGATGAGTCTGCGATAAGCATCAGCACTGATTTTATAATTGGGGAAGCCGGGGAATTCGTAGATAAGTACAGGAAGTTCAGTGTGTTCAGCAAGATCGCACATGTAATGCACAAGATAGTCATCATCAAGTCCGTATCCTTTTGTAACAAAAACAACACCATTAACGCCTGTAGCTGACATTCTTTTAACTTCGTCAATCTGTTCTTCGCGAGAACCGAGGCAAAGGTTTGCAGTTGCAAAAACGGGTTTGCCGTTTGCGTGTTTTACAACTGTTTCGGCAATTTTTAAACGATCAGGAAGATCAATTTTTGCCATTTCAGAACTGCCGCAAACAGGGAAAAGAGCGTGCGGGTTTTCTTCAACCTGCCATTCTGTATATCCTTTCAACGCTTCAAAATCTATTGACATATCATCCTTATAGGGTGTCAGAAGAAGAGCATATACGCCTGCGAATTTTTCCATTTGACCTTTGAAACTGTTCATTTTAAGACCTTCTTTTTTGAAAATGTGTAGTAAGTTTATTACTTGGGTTTATTATATATCATTTGTTATGAAAATGCAATTATTTTTTAAATATTATCTCCTAAAACTTGGATACTTCTTTCAAGTATTCCGTTAATGTGTGCAATGAGCGTTCCATAGTTGGTTATTGGAACACCTGCATCCTGTGCACACTTGTTTCTGTAACGTATTTCTCTTTCAGTCAGCATGCAACCGCCACAATGAACGATAAGAGAATATTTATCCGGATTTTCAGGAAATTCACCGCCTGATGTAAATTCAAAATTGAGTGTTTTGCCTGTAAATTTTTCAATCCATTTTGGAAGTTTTACAGTGCCGATATCTTCACATTGCCTGTGATGAGTACAGCCTTCGCAGATAAGGACAGTATCGTTATCTTTCAGTGAATCTAACGCCTGTACACCGTTTACCGCACTTTTGAGAAGTCCTTTGTATCTTGCAAAAAGTATTGAAAAAGATGTGAGCGGTATTTCTTCAGGAACAATTTCTTTGACTTTTCCGAAAACCTGACTGTCTGTTACAACAAGTTTTGGTGCAGCCTTTAAAGAATTTATGGTGTTTTCAAGTTGTTCAACCTGAGTAACCATGCAGATTGCTTTTTTATCGAGAATATCTCTTATTGTCTGAACCTGAGGCAAAATCATTCTTCCCTTTGGTGCAGACGAATCAATGGGTGTTACAAGAATAACTATATCATTCTGCGATATGAGGTCTGAAACAATTTTTTTGTTATTACTTTCTTTTTTTGCAAGTTCAGCAATTCTGTTTTTTAATAATTCGATATTGTTTTTATTCGTTGTACTGACAGAGATTTCAGTTTCGTCTGACACAGTTACATTTTTAATGTCAGATTTATTATAGACAACAATGTAGGGGATTTCTTTTTTAGTGAATTTTTCAATAAGTGAGATATCTTCTTCTGATTTGCCGATAGCCGAGTCTATTACCAGAACAGCAATATCAGTAAGATTCAGTATCTGATGTGCTTTTTTTACTCTCAGTTCTCCCACCGAACCTTCATCGTCAATTCCCGGTGTGTCTATGATTACTACGGGGCCAATTGGTAAAAGTTCCATTGCTTTTTTTACAGGGTCAGTGGTTGTGCCTTTGTAATCAGAAACAATGGAAAGTTCCTGACCTGTAACGGCATTCACAAGGCTTGATTTTCCTGCATTTCTTTTACCGAAAAATGCAATATGAACTCTCTCTGCGCTTGGAGTCTGGTTAAGGTTTGCGGACATTTTACCCCTCCTGTCAGAATCTGAAATCACGTTTTCCTAAGTGAATGTTGTTAAGGTAGTCTTCTGCAATTTTTCTGACATTTTCTTTAGGAATGTTTTTAAGTTCTTCTCGGATCAGTTTTTCACCGATTTCTTTTGTTTCTTCACTTGCATAATCCTCAAGGAATTCTTTGAGCGTCATAAGTGCATTCGGGTGACAACAGTTCTGGATCTGACCGTTTTTAAGAAGTGTCATAAATCTGTCACCTGTTCTGCCTTCTCTGTAACATGCAGTACAGAAGCTGGGGATATAGCCAAGTTCCATAAGCCATTTTACAACTTCATCAAGTGTTCTCTGGTCAGAAACATCAAACTGTTCTGAATCGTGAGGACGTTCTTCTTCGGTATAACCTCCGACAGATGTTCTTGAAGCACCGCTTATCTGAGATACACCCAATTTGATTACTTTTTCTCTGACTTCCTGACTTTCTCTTGTAGAAATAATCATACCTGTATATGGAACTGCAATTCTGATAAGAGCACAGATTTTTGCAAATGTTTCATCGCTGATACTGTTATCAAATGCTGTTGGGTCAATATCATCTGCTTTTTTTATTCTGGGAACACTTATTGTATGAGGCCCTACACCGTAAGTTGCTTCAAGGTGTTCAGCATGCATAAGAAGTGCTGCAAGTTCATATCTGTAAAGTTCAAGACCGAAAAGTACACCGAGACCAACGTCATCAATGCCACCCTGCATTGCTCTGTCCATTGCCTCTGTATGATAAGCGTAGTTATGCTTAGGACCTGTGGGATGAAGTTTTTCGTAACTTTCTTTATGATATGTTTCCTGGAAAAGAATATATGTGCCGATACCTGCATCGTGAAGTTTTTTATAATTCTCAACTGTTGTTGCTGCAATATTAACATTTACTCTGCGGATAGCACCGTTTTTGTGCTTAATTGAATAGATTGTGTTGATGCATTCGATGATGTATTCAATGGGATTGTTTACGGGGTCTTCACCGGCTTCAATTGCAAGGCGCTTGTGTCCCATATCCTGAAGTGCAATAACTTCATTTTTTACTTCTTCTTGCGTAAGTTTTTTTCTTGCAATGTGCTTGTTTTTATAGTGATAAGGACAGTAAACACAGCCGTTTACGCAATAGTTAGAAAGATATAAAGGTGCGAACATAACAATTCTGTTGCCGTAAAAATCTTTCTTAATCTGTTCCGCAAGTGAATACATTTCTTTGATTATGTCTTCATCATCACAAGCAAGCAAAACAGATGCTTCTCTGTGGGATAAGCCTTTTCTGAGCTTTGCTTTTTCTATAATAGATTTTACATATTCAATATCATTTTTCTTTTCGTCTGCGAACTGAAGTGATGCAATTACTTCGTCGTGGCAAATGAATTCTTCTGCTTTAGTTGACTTAGGGTTGTACATAGCATATTTCCTCTCTCAAAAAGTTTTTTTAAAGTCACCGCGGTCGGTGATAATTTCATATCCGATTTTTTTCATGTTATTCTTAAGATTTTCAAGACTTTCTGCGGCTTCATCTCCGCTTGAAAGTTTGTTATTATAAAGCATATACTTATCTCTTACATTGATAGGAGACAGATTAGGCATTACAACATTTGCACCGCATAGAATTCCTTTTTCTCTACCGTCTGTTTGCAATGAGCCAAGTGCTGTCGTAGCAGGTAAAAGGACGTTAGGTAACATAATTCTTATAATGCTTAGAATTTTACATGTAAGATCAACATTGCCTGATTCTTTATCTGCAAAGGGAGTATCTTTGTGTGGTATAAATGGACCTATTCCTACCATTTCAGGTTTGAATTGTGAAATGAAGACTAAATCTTCTGCAATATTCTCAATTGTCTGATAAGGCGAGCCTACCATTATACCGCAACCTGTCTGAAATCCGATTTCTTTGAGATTATTCAGGCACTTAATTCTGTTTTGTAGCTTCATGTTTTGTGGGTGAAGTTCAGAATAGTGTTTTTCATTAATTGTTTCGTGTCTGAGAAGATATCTGTCTGCACCTGCAGAAAAAAGTTTCTGATAACTATCTTTGCTTTTTTCACCAAGAGATAATGTTACTGCGCAGTCAGGAAAATTCCTCTTTATTTCAGAGACGATATCGCACAGAACCTCATCTGAATAATATGAGTCTTCTCCGCCCTGTAATACAAAAGTACGGAAACCTAAGGGATATCCTGTTTCACAGCAAGATAAAATATCTTTCTTGTTCAATCGGTAGCGGTCACAATTTTTGTTGCTTCGTCTTATACCGCAGTAATAACAATCGTTTTTGCAGTAGTTAGAAATTTCTATCAGACCGCGTATATAGACATTGTTGCTATATATTTGTTTTCTGATTTCTACTGCCTTTTTGTTAAGATAATTAATAGTTTTTTCCGAGTTATCACGTAGCAGTTCAGTAAATTCTTCTTTTGACAGGGTTCTGTTATTAATAAGTTTGTCAACTAAATTCATGCTTCATCCCCATCTTCAAAATCATAGTTTGAAAAAGCAGTTTTTGCACTTACACCGTCAATTCTCCCGATTTTTCCTGTTAATGAATTTATGATATCAGGTGATGCTTCCATTGCAACAGAAATAATATTAAGTTTTCTTTTATGATAAGGAAGACCCATTCTGCCGATTATATATTTGCCGTAATCATGCAAAACAGCATTTAATTTTTCAACGCTGTCAAAGTTTTCAACGATTATGGAAATTGATGCAACTCGTGTTTTCATTTTGACCTCCAAAAGAAAAAGCCGTACCACCAAAAAAGGGTACAGCTACAGAATTTTACATTCATATATTGAAGTAAGTTGTTTGTTGTAGCTTTCACCTCAAAAAGATTTTGGTGTCAGGTACACATATTTAATCATCTCATATAGTATGATAACACATTGACAAAAAATTATCAATACTTATCTGAAATATTTTCTGAATTTTTTTCTCCATTTATATTCATATATGGTTATAAGCCTTGTCAGAACTGTGTCATACATTGCAAAGAAAAGTGAACCGCCAATTATAAGAAACAGGGGAACATACCATTTGTTAAGATATGGTGAAATCCATTCTATTCCCTCAGTATCAATTCCAAAGAATTTAAGTGAAACGTAATAACTCACTACAAGCACTGAGTCTGCAATAATAAGTTTAATTACCCAGCATAACCAATCTGGTAATTTACTTTCCAATATAGCTTTAATTATAGGGTAATAACCAAAAATACAAAGGTAAGATAATCCTGCAGATTTGTCGGGAACAATTAATAATGACAATACTGAAACACATATATAAACAAGTAATGCCCATTTTTTATCACATTCAATGACAAGCAAAACAATTATCAGTCCGCAGATTGCAGGTATTGTATATGAGAGAAAGGGTAGTACCGCAGTTGAAAGCATAAATGCTACTGATAAACCTGCGAGAATTGCCCCTAAAGCAATTTTTGAGGTGTTTTTCATATATGTTTAACCTCACTAACAACAAGGAATAAGGTCGCCGCCAAGACATTCGCAGCAACAGTCGGCACAAATCAGAGCTGAACAAATATCGCAGATTCCGTCACTTTTATTTCTTGAGTTGTTTGAACGTTGCCTTGTTCTGTAACCTGACGAAGTGTGTCCGTTTACAGAATTAAAAGCAGAACGGTATTCATTATTCTGAGGGTCCATCTGACATGCAATTGTAAAGTTTTTCTTTGCTTCTTCAAACCAACCGCGCCTGTGATTAACGGTGCCCTTCAGATAGTACCATTCAGCGTTTCTTTGTGTAGGGGAAATTCCGTCAAGTCGAATTTCGGCATCATCAATTCTGCCTGAATTTATTTTATTTCTGATATCAGAAAAATCGGAAGAATACTGTGAGGAATATTCGGAAGAAGAGTCATAAGATTTATAGTCAGCACGATTTCCTTCTCTTGAAAAAACTATGCTGTCGTACGCTTCGTTCAATTCATCCATTTTTTTAGCTGCGTGTCCTGAGAGTGGTCCGCTCGCAAAATCGTCAGACTGATATTTTGCAGCAAGAGTTCTGTATGCATTTTTAACTTGCTCCATAGAAGCTGAAGAGGGTATTCCGAGTATTTCATAAGGGTTTTTCACTATGTTCTTCCTCCTTTCTTGTTACTTTATCAATGGCGTCGTCAAGTCCGTAATATATAATGTTGTCAAGTAATGACTTATATCTGTAATATTTAATCAATTCGTAAGCTTTTGCGAGTTCATCAGCGGTAATATTAAGCAGATATTCTGAATTCTGTCTTATTTTATCAAAATCTGCATCCGGATAGAGATTAATAAATATATTGAAACTACCTGACTTTTTATCTTTTTCAAGGTCATCGAGAGCATCACATAAATATATAAATCTGCCGAGACAATATCCGAAGCGATATGCTATTTCTTTTTGTGAAATATCAAATTGTGAGGATATAATCAGTCCCAATGATTTTGCAGAAGGATCTGCAGCAAGGTCAATTGAGTCTGAGTTTTTGCTTTCAAGCTCTTTTTGAATGCACATCTGTTTAGAGATTTCCCGAGAAATTTCAGGATAAGAAGCAGATGCTTTCTTGTATTTTATTTTAAAGTATGGCAACATTAATGCACTTTGAACTTTTTTTAAAAATTGTCCGTCTTCAAAATTGTCACGAACTTTATGATAAGCGGTAATTATACTTATGGCTGAAGAAAATTCAAGAGCATCATCAGGTAATTTGCAACAGACACACTTTTTAAATCTGCAGAAAGAACAGTGAGATTTTTCATACTGAGCATCTTTTTCTTTAGCTGCAAGTAAAAAGACAGACAGTAGTGTGAAATCATAATTCAATATAAATCTTGAAAAAGGTCCGTAAGTTTTACCGAGTTGTTTGCAAAGAGAACAGTAAATTCCTTTATACATTTCATATTCTTTAAACTTCAGTTCAGGTTTATGAATTTTTACGTAACCGAACATAAATTACCACCCAATTCTTGCTATACAAACATATTTTACATTATAATCGGCATTATGTGATTAACATATTGTAAATTTTAAAAATAAAACCCTGCTGAATTAACAGCAGGGTAAAACAAGCAAAAATTAGTCTTTGAAACCTTCAAATCCTTTGAAGATTGCTTCTGTATAAACGTTGTCTTCGTCTTTGTCATGAAGGGGATACCAAACCTGTGCAAAGAAGGGATTGAGTTTTGCTTCTTTATCGTAATCCCAATGGAATTTCTTACCTTCACAGTCTGTGGGAAGTTCTGCAGGACACCAATGACCGCCTTTGAGAACAAGGTTTGCTGACATCATGAATTCATGACCGTGAGCACATTTCCACTTAATTGGTGTGTAGAAATCAACATATTCATCTTCAGTAGCGAGGCATTCACCGCCACGGAATTCAGCAGCTTTCCTAAGGTCATCAAGTGTGATGTCGGTAACTGCTTTAGATTCATCATAACCGTGATCAAGATATGTTCTTTCTTTTGTAGGACGTTCTGCATCAGGATTGTAATCTTTCCATGTGCCGATTTTATTGTATTCGTCCATTGAACCCCAGTAAGCTGTGATTCTGTCCTGAACTTTATTTTTAAGCCACCAGTTTGTACCGTAAATTTCTTCGTTTGAAAGTTTTTTCATGAAGAGTTTTACTGCAGGGGGACAAAGCTGTGCAAGGGGAGCAAGTTTCATCCAGCCGGGAGCCTGAGCTTTAAGGCCTGCGAAATATTCCTTAACAGGAACGTTTGCACGGAAGTGGAGATAATCATCAAGTACATCACTGTCAAGGTACCACTGACCATGGAAGTTACGAGTAATGAACCAATTACGGTCAAAGAGTTTTTCAACTTTACCAACACCGAGTGCGCCGAGAAGAAGACATTCAAATTCATAGTTGGTGATTCTGTATTCGTCACCTGAACCGATGTTATAAAATCTTCTCCAGAATTCTTCGGGAACGCTTTCATCACAGATATTTGCAAGAAGACGACCTGAATCTTCAACTGTTGCCCATTCAAGAACACCGTTAAGAGGAACGTGGAACATAATAGGGTCAATGTTTTTAATGATTGCAGGATAGAGGATACCTGACTGACGGAGTGAAACCCAATGTTTCAGACCTGATTCAGCAAAGATCTGTTCAGCAAGAACTTTACTTGATGCATAATGGTCGTAGATACTGATTTTTATGGGGTCACCTGTACGAGCCCAATGGATAGGTGCGTTTCTGTCGCCTGTTTCAGCAACTGTACCGATGTAAACAACTCTGATATCGTCAGCGTTAGGCTGTGCTTTAACTGCGTTAACAATGTTTCTTGCAGCAGTTGTGTTAGTAACAACTGTCTTTGTCGGATAGTAGTCAGCGCTTGGTGAAACCATACCGCCTACATGAAGAACATAATCTGCACCTTCAACGCATTTAAGAACATCTTCATATTTTGTAAGGTCGCCCCATACGAGTTTAACTGCAGGATCGCCTTCGTAAGCAGCAAATTTTTCTCTGTTTTTTTTGCTGCCTCTGTTAAGAAGAACAATGTTGAACTGATCTTTCTTAGCGTAGAGTTCTTTGAAGCCTGCCCAGCCCATGTTACCTGATGAACCGGTCAGGAATACGGTTTTTTTAGACATAATTATCTGCCCCTTTCATGTGTAAAATCATACATATGCATTTTAACATTTTTTATAATAAATTGCAATGATTTTTTAAGTTTTTTTAATAATTTAATGTAATAAAACAAAAATAACAATTTTGTTGAATAAATAAAAACGACAGATTTCTCTGTCGCTTTTAGTGTTATTGATTTGATTTTAGTTATTAATATTGTATAAAAGGAATCTTTCTTTAACGTCATCAGCATTATTGTTGAAAAAACAAAGTCTGTATGAGTAAGTGAGACTTTCTTTTTCTTTAATTTTAAGTCCGCCTCTGAAAAAAAGATTATTAGCTGCAAAAAGACCGTAGTTTCTGATATGCCAGCATGTGGGATAACGCTCGTTTTTCTCGTTATCAAAAACAGCAATGGCACAATCTTCTCCATCAAGTTTTCCGCCATAAATACACCACTGAGCACTTTTACTCCAACATTCTTCTTCACCGCAAGCTCCGTAAGAGTTTTTCATATATCCGCCATGGTCAACATCTATGGCTTCATTTACTCTTACACCAAGAGGACCTGCTTCTTTTGTGTTTCCGAAAACAACATCACCGTAAGTTGCAGTAAAAGTTACATCAATATCTACATATCTGCATTCCTCGCTCTGATTATAAACGGTTGTTTTTCGTTTTTCATCAACAAGCCTGTTGCCGTCTTTGTCAAGCCAGATATTGTCAGCTTCAAAAGATGAAAACGCAGAACCGCAAACAATGTTGCAAGGTTTTCCTTTTCGGATGTATCCGCTGTTTTCGGGTTCATTCCATAGGTCAACACCGTTAACGTCACCAACACCGATGAAGACCGAACGCTGATGAGGATGTTCTTTGTGATGAAGGTCAGGACGCGTGAAAGTATTTCCTGTTTTTGTATAAACAGGACCGAAAAAAGGTTTTTTTATTGAGTCGGGATATTGATATGACGAAAACAACGTTCCGTCAAAAAATATATCAAGTTTATCTTCTTTCTGAGCGAGAGAAATGTTACTGAAATCTTTTTCATCAGAAAGTGTCAACTCTGTATCTTTGCCTTTTTCAGCAGTAAGAATGATAACTATTCCGTCATCAAATTTTTGTGCAGGAAAAACATTACCGCTTTCATCTGTTGCACATGTGATACTGTCGGGGACATTTTCAACTTTTATGTAAATAGGTTCTTCTTTACAGTCTCTTACTGTTTTAACTGTTATTTTCATTGTTAAAAACCTTTCTCAGATAAACAATTGCATCTTTAATTTCGTTTGAAAAATTATCAAAGGAACTCTCAATTGAAACAGTTTTACTGTATGCACAATTATTGAGAGCTTTTGCAAAACCTGCAATACACTCATTTTCCTCTAGCGTAGGACACGTCCTTGTCAGGGGATTATTGATATGTGTGTGGACAATTTCATCAACAGTATCAGACAATACGGAAAAATCCTCTTTTTCAACGTACATGTGAAATATATCTGCAAGAATCTTAACATTGCTGAGATTAAGTTTTTTCACTAAATCATATGCAGAACGAACCGTAGGAATGAAATTGCTTTCATGGTGGTTAAGAGGTTCAAGAGCAATGATTATATTGTGCTTTTTGGCAAGTTCATTGCAACGCACAAGAAATTTTTCGATTTTTTTAAATCCTTCATCATAATTCATTGTGTCAGGAATTGTTCTTGCACCGCCACTTCCGAGAACAACAATTTCAGTTGAAAGTTTTTCCATTCTCCAAAGAGATTTTTCTACTCTCTGCCATAATTCAGGGGAATCATCAACAATTTTATATTCTGAGGGAATAAAACAGTTGCAGATTTTGATTTTAACATTTTGCTCAATAACTTTCTCAAAATCCTCATCAGAAATATTCATGACAAGACCGACACTGCACTCTGCAAAGTCATAGCCTGCGTTTATAATTTCTATTTCTCCCCATAACAAAACTTCAAAAGGGGAATAAGCTTTTTTGTCAGGTGCCTCAGGCATGAATGATGCACCGGGGATGCAACAACCGAACTTTACAGCCATATATTATTCCTCGCTCGCTTCCGCACTTTTTATTTGATAACTGAGAGTCAGAAGACTGTCAGACAAATGAACATTTTCAACAATTGTATCAGGATAAACCGAAAGTATATCATAGTGTGAATAGTTCCAGAAACCTCTGATACCGCAGTTATAAAGCTGTTCGACAATTTTTGATGCAGCTTTTGTGGGAACACAAACAATTGCTACTGTAGGTTTGTGGTGTGCACAGAAATCAGGAAGAGATTTAATTGAATAAATTTCTGTATTTTTGATTTTACCGCCGATAAGTTTCGGGTTTTCATCAAACGCACCTACAAGTTTAAAACCGCGACGTTCAAATTCCATGTGGCTTGCAATGGCGTGGCCAAGATTACCTGCACCTACAAGGATTACATTGAGAGTGGTATCTACACCGAGAATTATGCCTATTTCTTCGTAAAGCTGTTCTACGTTGTAACCGTATCCCTGTTGACCAAAACCGCCGAAACAGTTAAGATCCTGACGTATCTGTGATGCAGTAAATCCCATCATTTTTGAAAGTTCACGGGAAGATATTCTTATAACTCCGTCATCTTTAAGCTTGCCGAGGAATCTGTAATACCTCGGCATTCTTTTGATGACAGACATTGAAATGTTATTGCTTTTGGGCATGTTTAACACCTCGTCTGAATAGTATTATTTTCCGCTTTTTACTGTTTCCATAACGTAGTTGCCGAATTCTTCACATGTGCAACCATTGTCACGTCCTGTGATTTTAAGTTTTGCATCTTCATACATGCAGTAATCAAGTGCTCTTTCAAGTGCATCGGCTTTGTCCTGTTTGCCGATGTGTGAAAGGAGCATAACAGAAGCTCTGAGCATTGAACAGGGGTCAGCATATTTGCCTCTGCCTTCTTTTATCATACGGGGAGCAGAGCCGTGGATTGCTTCGAACATTGCGTATTTTTTACCGATGTTTGCACTACCTGCTGTGCCTACGCCACCCTGAAACTCTGCTGCTTCGTCAGTGATGATATCGCCATAAAGATTGGGAAGAATGAATACTTTGAACTGTGTTCTTCTTTTTGGGTCGATAAGTTTAGCAGTTGTGATATCAATATACCATTCGTCTGTTGTGATTTCGGGGTAATCATTACCTATATTTTTACAGAGGTTAAGGAATTTACCATCCGTTGTTTTAATGATATTTGCTTTAGTGATGATTGAAACTCTGTCTTTTTTATTTCTGCGAGCATAATCATAAGCAAGTTTAGCAATTCTTTCTGTGCCTTCAGTTGTTGTAACAACGAAGTCCATTGCAAGCTCACCGTCAACATCGACACCTTTTGAGCCAACTGCATATGCGCCTTCGGTATTTTCGCGGAAGAATGTCCAGTCAATATTCTCTTCAGGAATTTTAACAGGTCTTACATTAGCGAAAAGGTCAAGAGCCTTTCTCATAGCAACATTGGCACTTTCGATGTTTGGAAGACCATCACCCTGCTGAGGAGTTGTTGTAGGTCCTTTAAGAATAACGTCACAAGCCTTAAGCTCTTCCATAACATCGTCGGGAATAGCTTTCATAACTGCTGCTCTGTTTTCAATTGTAAGACCGTCAATGTACTTGAATTCAATTTTTCCTGCATCAACATCATCCTTAAGAATAAACTTAAGAACATTTGCTGCTTCCTTTGTGATGATGGGACCAATACCGTCGCCACCACAAACACCAACAACTATCTTATCAAGTGATTTGAAATCCTTGAAATCCTTTGTTGATTTGATTTTTTGGTTACGTGCATCCTGCTCAATGAGGAGCTGCTTGAATTTTGCGAGAGCATTTTCAATCTGTACTTCAGTCATTAGTTATTCTCCTTTGTGTAGTCAAGTAAGCCGCCTGCGGTGAGAATTTCAACCTGTCTTTCTGAAACATCGCAAAGTCGGATCGTAGCCATGTCGTTCTGTG
>JAZOAY010000004.1:0-2441 GCA_045595725.1 Acutalibacteraceae bacterium
TGGCTACGATCCGACTTGGTGAGGTTACACCTCCCAGAAACCGTGTTACAACATGTCAGAAATGTATCAGAACTCCTGATATTGAACGTGTTGGTAAAACTGCACGTCACGGCACATATTTTGAAATGCTTGGTAACTTCTCATTTGGTGATTACTTCAAAAATGAAGCAACAGCATGGGCATGGGAATTTTTTACAGAAGTGCTTGAAATTCCCGCAGAGCTTCTCTATTGCAGTATTTATGAAGAAGATGATGAAGCATTTGATATCTGGACAAAGAAAGTTGGCGTAGACCCCTCACATATCAAGAGACTTGGTAAAGAGGATAACTTCTGGGAACATGGTGCAGGTCCCTGCGGTCCTTGTTCTGAAATTTATTTTGACCGTGGCGAAAAATACGGTTGCGGTTCACCTGACTGCGGTGTAGGTTGCGAATGTGATCGTTTCATTGAAGTGTGGAATCTTGTTTTCACACAGTTCTCAAATGACGGCGAAGGTAATTACACAAAACTTGACCGTTGCAATATCGACACAGGTATGGGTCTTGAAAGACTTGCTTGTGTTATGCAGGACGTTGACAATCTCTTTGAGGTTGACACAGTGCAGAATATTATGAAGCACATCATGGAAATTTCAAAAATTAAATATCATGACAACGAAAAGACAGACATTTCTCTTCGTGTTATCACTGACCACATCCGTTCAACAACATTCATGATTGGTGACGGTGTTATGCCTTCAAATGAAGGCAAAGGTTATGTTCTGCGCAGACTTCTCAGACGTGCTGCAAGACACGGAAAACTTATCGGTATTGATAAACCTTTCCTTTATGAAGTTTGTGATACAGTTATTAAAGAGAATGAATCTGCATATCCCAACCTTGTTGAAAAACGTGACTTCATTGTAAAAATTGTTAAGATTGAAGAAGAAAACTTTAACAAGACAATCGACTCAGGTATGCAGCTTCTTAACACAATGATTGAGAACACAGAAAATAATGTTCTTTCAGGTGAAGATGCATTCAAACTTTCAGACACTTACGGTTTCCCCATCGACCTTACAAAGGAAATTCTTGAAGAAAAAGGCATGAGCGTTGATGAAGAAAAGTTTAAAGAACTTGTTCTTGAACAGAGAAACCGTTCTCGTGATGCACGTAAAGATGCAGGTGCAGAAGCATGGAAAGACAGCGGTGTTGTAACAAAGGGTATCAATGCAACTGAATTCCTTGGTTACACAGAATTTGAAAACGATGCAGAAGTTATTGCTCTTATTTCTGCAGGCGAAAGAAAAGAATTTATTGAAAATGGCGAAGAAGCAGTTCTCGTTCTTGACAAAACTTCATTCTATGCTGAAAGCGGCGGTCAGGTAGGCGACACAGGTGTTGTGACTGTAGGTGAAACAGTATTTGAAGTTGTTGATACAAAGAAAACACATGACGGAGTATTCCTTCACTACGGTTCAATCGTTGAAGGTGATGGTATTAAACTTGGTGACAAAGCAAAAGCTGTGATTAATAAAGAAAACAGACTTGCTACAATGCGCAACCACACAGCAGCACATCTTCTTCAGGCAGCTCTCAGAAAAGTTCTCGGTACACACGTTGAACAGGCAGGTCAGCTCGTAAATAAAGACAACGTTCGTTTTGACTTTACACATTTCTCAGCACTTACAGGTGAAGAACTTGCAGAAGTTGAAAAACTTGTAAACGAAGAAATCCTTTCTGCTGCAGAAGTTACAATGACAGAAATGCCCATTGAAGAAGCAAAGAAAATGGGTGCAATGGGTCTGTTTGGTGAAAAATACGGTGACGTTGTAAGAGTTGTTAAAGCAGGTGAATACTCAACTGAACTTTGTGGCGGTACTCATGTTTCATCAACAGGTAATCTTGGTCTTTTCAAAATTGTCAGCGAATCATCAGTTGCTGCAGGTGTAAGAAGAATTGAAGCAGTAACAGGTGGCGGAGTTCTTGAGTTTATCACAAAGAAACTTGCACTCATTGCAAATACTGCAGAAACTCTTAAACTTGCTAACGTAAATGACCTTGACAAGCGTGCTGAAAGCGTTATGGCTGAAATGAAAGATAAAGAAAGAGAAATTTCAAGACTTTCATCAGAACTTTCTTCAATTAAAGCTAACAGCCTTTCTTCATCAGCAAAAGACGTTGCAGGGGTTAAACTTATTGCAACAATTGTTGATGATATGTCAGCAGATGACCTTCGTTCAATGTGCGAAGCACTCCGTGACACAAGTGATGATGCAGTTATTGTAGTTGGTAATAAAAATAAAGAAAAAGGAAATATCAACTTTGCCTGTGGTTGTGCTAAGGGTGCAATCTCAAAAGGCATGAATGCAGGTTCAATTGTTCGTGAAGTTGCAAAACTTGCAGGTGGTTCAGGCGGCGGACGTCCTGATTTCGCAATGGCAGGCGGTAAAGATATTTCA
>JAZOAY010000005.1:0-6852 GCA_045595725.1 Acutalibacteraceae bacterium
CATGGCTACGATCCGACTTGTGTGAGCATGACTGTGCGCGGAAACATATCACTTGAAGAAGGGTTGAAGATTTTTGAAAATGCAGATGGCTGATTAAATTATGCATACATAGCCAATAATAGGAGTGATGAAAGGGGATGGCTATGTGTACTGCAGTAAGCTATAAAAACGGAGATCATTACTTTGGCAGAAATCTTGACCTTGAATATTCTTACAGCGAAACCGTTACGGTGACTCCCCGTAATTTCAGATTTGATTTCAGAAAAAAAGAAAGCATAGTTTCTCACTATGCAATTATCGGTATGGCAACAGTTGTTGACAATTATCCTCTTTATTATGACGCCACAAATGAACATGGTCTTGGTATGGCAGGACTTGATTTCCCCGGCAACGCATATTTCGATGAAGAAAAAGAGGGTAAAGACAATATTTCTCCATTTGAATTTATTCCGTGGATTCTTTCTCAATGCAGAAATGTTGATGAAGCAGAGATTTTTCTTGTAAAAATCAATCTCTGTAATATAAATTTTTCTGACAATATGCCTGTGTCACCACTTCATTGGATAATTGCTGATAAAGAAAAATCAATTACTGTTGAAACTGTGAAAGACGGTCTTAAAATTTATAAAAATTCCGCAGGTGTTCTGACTAATAATCCCACATTTGATTATCATATGAATTATCTTTGTGATTTTCTGAATGTTACTCCTTATTCGGTAAAAAATCATCTGTGTACACCTTACAGCAGAGGCCTCGGTGCAAAAGGTTTACCGGGGGATAATTCCTCCACATCAAGGTTTGTCCGTGCAGTATTCACAAAGATAAACTCAATATCCGATAAAGGTGAAAATGAAAGCATAAGTCAGTTTTTTCATATTCTTAATTCTGTTGAGCAGGTGAGAGGTTCGGTGAGGCTTGAAAACGGAAAAAATGTAATTACTGTTTACACTTCCTGCATGAATCTTGACAAAGGAGTTTACTATTACACAACCTATGAAAACAGATGTATTTCTGCTGTTTGTATGTACAGATGTAATCTTGACGGAAATGAGCTTATAAATTATCCGCTTGCAAAAAATATGATTATTAATAAACAAAATTAGGACGATTTCCAAAAAATTTTTTCACACTTGTATGCTGCTTTTTTCTGTGATATAATGAAGAAAAAGGGTGTGAAATTATGAAAATTGCAATTTTCCTTTTTGCGTTACTCGGTGTAATTACTATTTCGTATTCATTGAGCAATATGTTTAAAATTTTCAGTTGTAAAAAACAGATTGACGCTTATTGTATGGGGTCGGATAAACAGTTATCGGGTTTCAGATACGGTAAAAATTTATTTCTGACTTTCAGTTACCATTATGAGGGAAAAGATTATTACAGAGAATCTAAACTCGGTGTTACGATGAAACTTTATAATTCTCTCAGACAAGGCGAACAATATAAAATTTACATCAACGAAAACAAGCCTGAAAGGTATGTAGTGAAAAGAAAAGCAACGATAACGGAAATCCTTTATTTTATTATGGGAATAGTTTTGCTGGCTTTTGCAGTATTTATGTATGTGTTACTGGTAATGTAAGTTATATTTTAATGCAGAAGGCAAAATGCAAAATTTTGGGTCTGAGACGCTATTATATATGTCACCGATTGAACATTTGCAGTCACATCATCCCGTCCGGAAATTTTATTGAAAATCACGGGTCGTTGTTTTCATAAATAGAACGATAAATTATAATTTATTATGTATGTTTGGATTTTAGCCTCTCCTTTAAAATACAAGGGGAGGTATCAGTTTGTTTAAACTGACGGAGGGGAATTTTCATTGAAATATATTGACGAAAAAAAGAAGTTTGTGTTATACTTGTTACAGACTTTTTTAAAGGAGATGTTAAAATGGCAAAAAGTATAAAAGATGTACTTGAGTTCATTAAAGAAAACGGCATTAAAATGGTTGATTTCAAGATGGTTGATATCAACGGTCAGTACCGTCACGTTACAATCCCTGCAGAAAATTTCTCAGAGGATACTATGAAAAGCGGTATCGGTTTTGATGCTTCAAACTACGGTTATGCTGTTGTTGAAAAAAGTGACATGGTTTTCATTCCTGACCCCGATACAGCAGTTGTTGACCCCTTCTGTGAAATTCCTACTCTGTCAATGACAGGTAATGCAATGATTATTGATAATCCCGAAAACCGTCCTCTCAAACAGTATCCCCGTAACATCATCCGTGCGGCAGTTGATTATATGAAAGCAAGCGGCGTTGCTGATGAAATGAAAATTCTTCCCGAATTTGAATTTTATCTTTTCGACGAAGTAACATGGGGTGTTGACGGCAGTTACATCGGTGCATCCGTTGATGCAAAACAGTCTTACTGGAATAGTGCTGTTGAAGGCAAAGGTGTTGTTGTTCCCAAGCAGAAGAACTACCACATTGCAAAACCCTTCGATATTTCATATGAATGCAGAAGTGAAATGTGCCTTCTTATGAAAGAAATGGGTATTGACATCAACTACCATCATCCTGAAGTTGCTGCTTCAGGTCAGTTTGAAATTGAGCCTCAGCTCGGTGAAGTTGTTCACATGGCAGATGCTTCAATGATGATTAAATACATAATTCATAATACGGCACTCAAATACGGTAAAACTGCAACATTTATGCCTAAACCCATCTACGGCGAAGCAGGTAGCGGTATGCATGTTCATATGCTCCTTTTCAAAGACGGTCAGCCCGTATTCTCTGATGATAACGGCTATTCACACCTCAGCGAAACAGCTCACTACTTTATGGGCGGTCTTCTTAAACATATCGCATCTCTTTGTGCACTTACAAATCCCAGCACAAACTCATTCAAACGTCTTGTACCGGGCTTTGAAGCACCTGTAACAGTTGGTTATGCAACTTCAAACAGAAGTGCTGTTATCCGTATTCCTGCTTATGCTAAGAGTCCTGATAAACGCCGTTTTGAACTTCGTAACCCCGACGCTACATGTAACCCCTATTTCTGCTATGCTGCAATCCTCATGGCAGGTCTTGACGGTATCAAGAATAAAATTGACCCCCATGCAAACGGTTGGGGTCCCTATGATGTAAACCTTTATCATCTCAGCGATGAAGAAAAAGCAAAACTGAGCCACCTTCCCGTATCTCTTGAGGAAGCTCTTGATGCTCTTGAAGCAGACCATGACTACCTCACAGCTGGCGGAGTATTCCCTGAAGAACTCCTTACAAACTTCATTAAAACAAAACGTGAGGAATGCCGTGATCTTGCTAAAATCCCTCATCCTGCAGAGTTTGATAAGTATTATAACCTTTAATATTAAAAATTATGAGCCGTTGTTTTGTGCAACGGCTCGAAAAATCTGAGAGGTGATAAATATGTATGCGATATACAGATTTATTTTTGTTATGATGACAACTATTTTCGCCATTTTCGGAGAACCTACAGGAACAATATATGATGTTCCCATTGATAACGAGCATGGCGGAGACCCCTTTATTGTGGAAGCAAATGATGAAACATTCTACACCTTCACTACGGGTAATGAAATTGAAATCAGAAAAATAGAAGCCTATAATGACACAACCTTACTTGAAAAGAAAACTGTTTTCAAGGCCGGTAAAAATGGTGTTGAAGGACAGGTGTGGGCGCCTGAAATCCATCATATCGGTGACAAATGGTATATAGTTGCCTCTGCACTGTTTGATGAAAATGCAGTTCCGAAAGGAAAAATGCCAAAAGCTGATGCTGATGAAGTGCATGACGATTTCTACCGTTACGGTTTTGTTCTTGAAAGTAAAACAGACGATGTTTTCGGCGAATACGTGTTCAAAGGATATCTTGCTCCTGACGGTCTGAATAACATTGACGGTACATATCTTCAGAAGGACGGAAAACTTTATTTTGTTTATTCTGCTTACGAGGATGTTGCATATCAGTGTATTTATATAACCGAAATGGAAAATCCCTACACTCTTAAAGAGGGTTCACCCTCTGTGAAGCTCTCGGCACCTACATTGTATTGGGAGCAAAAAGGCTGGAAAGTAAATGAAGGTCCTGCTGTGCTTTACCACAATGATGATATATTCATAGTTTATTCAGCAAGCGGATACAGTTCAGACTATTACTGCATGGGTATGCTGACACTTAACGGTAAGGATGTAATGAAAAAGTCAGCGTGGAGTAAGAGCCTTTCACGTGTGTGTTATGACGACACCATCAATGGTATCTATAACCCCGGTCATTGCAGTTTCCTTTACAGGAAAAACGGTGAAATTTACATGGTTTACCATGCAAATAAAACAAAGGAATTTGACGATTCACCCAGACTTACTTATATTGAACAGGTCGGCTTCAATAAATACGGAAACCCCTTGTTCTACGGTTAATAAAGAAACCCTCATTTATCCTGACGGATAAATGAGGGTTTTGTTTTTATCAGAGTATTTCTGCCATATCGAGGATAAGTCTTTCTGTTTTCTCCCAACCGAGGCAGGGGTCAGTGATTGACTTACCGTATGTATTTTCACCGATTTTCTGCGCTCCGTCTTCAATGTAACTTTCAATCATGAAGCCTTTCACAAGCTTCTTAACATCATTATCATGGCGGCAACTGTGAAGAACTTCCTTTGCAATACGCACCTGTTCAAGATATTTTTTGCCCGAGTTTGCATGGTTTGTATCAACAATAACACCGGGATTTACAAGACCTGACTGAGCGTATGTTTCTGCAAGGTGAACAAGGTCTTCATAATGATAGTTGGGCATTGACTGACCATGTTTGTTTACATAACCTCTGAGGATTGCATGTGAGAGAGGATTTCCCTGAGAATGAACTTCCCATCCGCGGTAGATGAATGTGTGTTTATGCTGTGCAGCGGTAATTGAGTTCATCATAACAGAAATGTCACCGCTTGTGGGGTTTTTCATACCTACGGGAACATCAAGTCCGCTTGCGGTAAGTCTGTGCTGCTGATTTTCAACAGAACGTGCACCTATGGCAACATAGGCTAAAATATCGCTGAGATATCTGTGATTTTCAGGGTAAAGCATTTCATCGGCACAGGAAAAACCTGTTTCCTCCAACGCTCTCATGTGAAGCTTTCTTATGGCAACAATGCCTTTGTACATATCAGGCTTTTCATTGGGGTCGGGCTGATGAAGCATGCCTTTATATCCGTCACCTGTAGTTCTGGGTTTATTGGTGTAAATTCTGGGGATAATAAAAATTTTGTCCTCAACTTTGTCCTGGACTGTGCGAAGACGCGAAATGTAATCAATTACGCTGTCTTCGTTATCAGCGGAACAAGGACCGATAACAAGGATGAGTTTATCTGATTTTCCCGTGAAAATGTTTCTGATTTCATTAGCTCTTGTCTGAATAACTTTTTCTGCTTTTGCAGAAACGGGATATTGCTCCTTGACATCGAGAGGGATTGGGAGTTTTCTTTCGAAAATCATGTTCATATTGATTCTTCTTTCTTGCTAAGGTTTATATGTTCTACATTTTACACCCTTTTTTGAAAAAAATCAATAGAAAATGCGAAAAAAGTTTTAACACTTTAAAGCGTTAGTGATTTACTTTGTTTTAATACCAAAGCACGCGTCGTCATGGTCAATTGAAAGGAGTGTAAAACCACGTTTTTTGTAGAAGTTCATTGCTCTTTCGTTTCTCGGACCGCATGTAAGACAAACACCTTCAATTCCTTTTGATGCAAGGTGTTCACAGAGTGTAGCAACAAGTTTACCGCCCATACCGAGACGCTGATATTCAGGGAGAATGTCAATATGGAAATGGGCAGGGTATTCATCCTTGAATTTTTCCTGAGCTTTGTATGCAGTGTATGCCCATTCATATCTGTCTTCACCGTATTGTTTTGAAAGAGGAAGATATTTTTCATCGTAGATTGCCTTGAATTTATCGAAGTTTTCAGCACAGATAATATAACCTACTGCTCTGCCGTCGTCGTCGATTACAAAGCAGTTTTCAGGTTCATTTTCAATGTAGTAGTTGCAGAAAGTGTCGTGGATAAACTTACCTGTTTCATAATCAGGTACTTCTTCGGGACCTTCGCTGTTGTGACATACAAAACGCACATTTTCATAGTCTTTTTCTTCATATTTTCTTATTGATACCATAATAATCACCTTCTGAAAATTAATATAGTCATATGTTATCATACAATTAGTAAAAATGCAAGAAAATAGGTCTTGAATTTTTCGTAAAGAGGAGTATAATAAATTTGTACAACCTTAAGGAGGTTTTGATTATGGGTTTTAAAGAAAATTTCACAAAAGGCGCAATCACTGCACTTACAAACGTGCTTATTTCAACAATGCCGAAAAAGCTTTTCACTTCTCAGGCAAATTCAAATAAGTTCATGCTTACGGGCGATGAAAAATTTACACAGACTGCAGGCGAAAAATGGACATGCGGTTTCGGTAAAGCAAAGTACACACCTGATTTAAGTGACGGAAATACTTATTACATAGCAGGTTATGATTCAAACAACCCTGCAAAAAGTGTTCTTGATGACCTTTATGCAAGAGCAGTTTACCTCGATGATAACAGGGGTAACGGCGGTGTTATTTTCTGTGCCCTTGACTGCGTTGGTATCAGCAGACACGACATTAACGATATTAAGATGCTTGCTCTTGAAAGCGGAAAACTTGGCAAAATGAAGTCAATCAACATTTCTGCAACCCACACTCACGCAGGTATTGACACTCAGGGTCTCTGGGGTGAAAAAATCTACAAATGCGGTAAAAATGACAAATTTATGGCAAACCTAAAAAAACAGGCTGCAAAAGCAATTGTTGAGGCTTACGAAAACAGAAAAGACGGTAA
>JAZOAY010000006.1:0-3362 GCA_045595725.1 Acutalibacteraceae bacterium
TACACCGGAATAAATATATTTAAGTTTATACCATGTATTTTTGCCAACAATTCCGTCCTGAGTTAGGTTGAAAATTCTCTGAAATACTCTTACCGCTCTTTCTGTTGCAGCATCGAAAACGCCTAAATCAACGGGAACCGTGGGAATAGCGGGATAGTTAGCGGCGATTCTGTTAAGTTCACGCTGTATAGTTCTTACATCTTCCCCTCTGTCACCACGTCTCAACGCTCTGCCCGGATACGATGGAATATTAGCTCTTACCGGTGCATTTCTCACAAGATTCACGTTGCCGTAATAGTATCTCAATATATCAAAAGGAACATAACCCTGTCTTGCTAAATCAACTGTACCCCATTGTTTTAGACCTCTGCAATTTACTCCTCTGCCGCTGCAATACTGTGTGAAATACGGAGAAATCGTTCCTTCTTTCACAACATAATCATTAAAAAGTTCGTCTACAATTCTTGATATGTTAGAAAAAATATCTCTGCCTTTTACAAAAGCCTGGTCATACTGAGTTGAATTTGTTATATCAAAATTATAGCCCTGACTTCTATAATGCTCGGTATAAATGCGATTGAGTGCAAAAGTTACTATCGCATAAATATTGGCTCTTATTGCACTTTCGGGCCATGTAGGATAAATTTCACTTGATGCCACATTTTTAATATAATCAGGAAAATCAACTGTCAGATTTTGTGCATTTGATGAAGGTGTGCCGAGATGAACTGTAATAGTTCTCGGAATGTACGGTTCATTTATCATTTCACTCACTCCTTATAAATCAACAGGTTCACGTTCGGTGTATACAATGTCATTATCATCTGTCGGTGTTCCTGTTTTCGGAACAAGGTTTACGGGCTGAATCGAAGTTATCCCGTCAAAAACAGGTACATTAGTGTACACTGTTGAAATGAAATAAGGGTGTGTTACTCTGATTGTGTAAGTAGAATAAGGAAGAAAATCATTATTTTCAGTTGCAGCGGCACTCAGAGGAGTTTTTAGTGACATACCTTCCACAATACCGCTTGTGTCTGTAAGGTCATCAAAAAAAGTATAAGGTCCGTTGTCAAATTCTTTTGTAACAACCACCTGTGCATTGACAATCGGGAAAGCCTGTCTTCCGCTGAACACCTGTACTTTCAGATTACCCTCTCCCCTGTTACTGTTCTGAAATTCAGTTACATCACGGTAAGTAGGTTCAATTCTGCCTGAATTAAAAGAATCAGGGTTAGTACCTTCAAGTTCCGTAATGTCTGCTTCTCTTCCGGTATTATCGGGTGAACTTACAACTGCAACAACCGGTTCCGCTTCAGGTAAGACTTCATCATCTTTTTCATCAACAATAAAGCCTCCGTTTTCTTCTGCATATTTCATTAACTCTTTTTTGTATTTTTCAATCATATCCTGCAAATCAGAATTGTGCATCAGATTACCTCCTGTTAATATCAGTTATTAACATAATATTATTCGGAGTTGTTTTTTGACACATAAAAAAGAGGCTGATGATCATACATCAACCTCTTTTGCTTCGTTTTATTTTTTTCTCTCAACTTTTTTCTTATTACCTTTTTCATCTACGATATAGGTGTTTTCAAGAGTTCCTACCAAACTTGCCTTGAATGCATCAATATATTCACGTCTGAGAATCTGTCTTTCCGCCTGTTCTTCTTCGGTCAGTTCTCTCGTTTTTGCAAGACGTGCAAGTTCATTTATTCTGTCAATCTTTTTCTGATCCATTTTCAGTTGCTCCTTTTATAATTCTCTGCCTGAGAAAGCATTTCTTCTGCTGCTGAAAGCAAAGTCTGTGTGATTACAGAACCGCCGTTAATACGTGACAATTCATATTTACGTTCATTGTCTGACAAAGTTTTAATACTCGTAAATGTATGTTCAGCAGAACTTTCTTTACTGATGTATAAATGATTATCCGCAAAAGATGCAATCTGCGACAGATGTGTAACACAGATTACCTGTTTGCCTTTTGAAACATCAAAAAGTTTCTTTGCAACTTTTGTTGCAGCCTGACCGCTGATGCCCGAGTCAATTTCATCAAAAATCATTGTTACAATGTCGTCTTTTTCAGAAAGCACGTTTTTGATTGCAAGCATTATTCTTGACAATTCACCGCCTGATGAAATTTTTATAAGCGGTTTTGGGTCTTCACCGATATTTGCAGAAATCAAAAACTCGATATCATCTTTACCTGTGAGACCCAGAGGTTTATCTTTTATATCCACGGCAAAAAGCACATTCGGCATATCAAGAAATTTTAGTTCATCTGCAACACGTTTTGCAAAAAAATCTGCAGTATTTTTTCTCGAAAGAGTAAGTTTATCTGCAGCATCAAGCATTTTTGCACCTGATTTATTCAGTTCATCTGTCAGTTTATCAATACGTTCGGATGAAGAATCAATCTTTGAAAGTTTTACTTTCATTTCATCAAGCAAAGTTATAAGACCTTTTTCGTCCGTATTATACTTCTTCATTAACTTTGAAAGTAAATCAAGTCTTTCTTCTGTTTCCTCAAGAAGCACGGGATTAAATTCAACGCTGTCAAGACCGTCATTTATGCTCTGAGTGCATTCTTCAATAATGTATACAGCATTTGCAAGGTTCTTGCTTACTTCTTCCATGTCGTTATAAGAAGACACACTTCTTACTTCTTCAAGAATGTTCTTAAGTTTCACAAGAATTCCTGCCTCGTCATCTTCACCACACAATTCATTATATGAAAGAGATAGTGCAGCACTTATTTTTTCAGCGTTTGCAAGCATATTCCTTTTGACTGTAAGTTCTTCAAATTCGCCGGGTATTACGTCCGCTTTTTCAATTTCATCAATCTGAAAACGAAGAACTTCTGCATTTTTTTCATTTTCTTCTTCATTATTCTGAAGATTTTTCAGTTCTTTTTTCAATGCTATAAACTCACGATAACATGACATATAATCAGTAAGAACTTTCTCATTTGATGCTAATTTATCAATGTATGAAATGTGATTATCCTTAAGAAGGAGTGACCTGTTATCATGCTGTCCGTGAATATCAACAAGAGTTTTGCCAAGTTCTTTTAACATGGAAACTGTTGCCGTAACGCCGTTTATACGGCAGGTATTTTTACCGTCTGCAGAAATTCTTCTCTGAAGAAGAAGCGACGAATCTTCTTCAGGTTCAATTCCGAGTTCATTGAGTTTTGCTTTTACATTGTCTCCTATTGATGTAAAAAATGCAGTCACTCCCGCATGAGTTGTACCTGTTCTGACAAGTTCTTTTGATGTCCGTTCACCAAGAATCGCACCTATTGAGTCAATGATAATTGATTTACCTGCACTTGTTTCACCTGTCAGCACGTTAAGACCGAT
>JAZOAY010000007.1:0-70334 GCA_045595725.1 Acutalibacteraceae bacterium
GTCCTGTTTGGGGCGCCAAATTAAAAGGACATCCTTGCGATGTCCTTTTATTTTTACATTTTATTCAGAATTCAACCTGTGTTACCGTAATTCGGCAGATGAAGACAACCTTGCTTATTTGAAGAAATACAGAGCGATACAACCGCTCCATGGGCAGTATCGCGACAATATTTCTGACCGTTGGTATCACAGGGTTAGCCATCTTAGATATATTTTAAATCTGCGTCAGCGTAATTCAGTAGACGCATCTGCAAGTCTGACGTGTTACAGTAACAGACGAAACAGTTTATATCATAATAATTTTTATATCTTTGAAATCGCTCATATATAAATTCGCACGGTCATCGTATTCACCGCTACTGTTATAAGCAGAAAATTCACTCATTGCTATCAGCTCTTCAAAAGAAGGTACAGTTCCCATTACTGTTGATTTATCAAATTCTGCATGAATTATAAAAGTGTTTTCATTTAAATTAGAGGATGTCAAAGTGGTTGCTTTTGATTCAAAACGCCAACTTCCCGGTTCACCGCTCAGTTCAGCTACAAGGCTGTAAGTATGTTTGTTAAAATCAAACCACCAGTTTTTTACGGTACAGTTATAATAAATATCGTATATATTTTCATTATCTGTATTTTGGTGAACAAAAACTGTGTCAACATTATATAATATTTTATGTCTGTTTCCCCAATAAGTGTAGGTTATAACATTTACAAGAGTAAAAACAATTGCTAATATTGTAAGTATGGATAATGCCGTTTTTACTCGCGCTTCTTTTGCTTTTTGTAATGCCTCGATCACTATTTTTTCTGATTGTGAACCCACATTTGTGTTTCCTGAATATTCTCCGTCAAGTAATTCAATTACAGAAACATCTAATGTTCTTGCAAGTAAAGTAAGCGATGAAATATCAGGGGCACCATTACCTGTTTCCCATTTGGAGACAGCTTTATCAGTAACGTTAAGTTTTTCTGCAAGTTGTTTTTGAGTTAGGTTCATTTCTTTTCTTCGTTGCGAAATGAACTTGCCTGTCTTTCTGTTGTCCATATTTTCACCTTCTTTCTTATATCAATTATATCACACAATGCAAAGATAAACACTCCACTAACGGTAGATTTTGAATTCTATAATGAATTTGTTTTATGATGGGGTTCAAAAATGAGTACGAATACCAAACCAAAAACCATCCGAACTTCGGGTGGTTTTTTCTTGTAAAAAATGTATTTTGTTTTTCTTTAATTATTTCAATTTACAGATATGAAAATTTCTGAATTATTGAAATTTAAAAAATCTTATGATAGAATTTTATCAAGAATATATTGGAGGATGTGAAATTAAAATTCTTGATAACAGCGATAAACATTTATTGCCGATTTTACCTGCAATTATTTTTACGAAATTAAATAAGAAATCAGAAAAAATCAAATTTATTGGCGGTGGCAGTTTTGGCAGAGTTTATAAGGTTGTGCTTTCTGATAGTGAAATTATCGCTGTAAAAGCTTACAGAATACAAGGTTCTCAATATAAAGAAGCAGAGCAATTGAAACTTTTGTCCGAAAATACAAGCGTGAAAATGCCAAAGGTACTTTTTACTTATCATGATGATGAAACAGCAATTTTAGCTATGACCTTTGTTGAAGGGCAGAATGTGTTAAATCCGATATTTTTACTGAAAAGTAAGAGTCAAAAACAAAAATTTGCTGATGATGTTGTTTCGGGTATGCTTGAATGGCACAGAGTTACAAACGATAAATTTGGATTTTTGTCAAAACCTGCGTATAACAGTTGGTACGATTTTTATAAAGCAGAAATGCAGGAGCCTTGGCTTAAAGGTCTTGAAAAAATGTCTGATAATGGTAAGTTCAGCCGTAAAAATCTCAATTTTCTCAAAGAAGCATCTGAAATTTTTGATTGTGTTTGTCCAAAGGATGCAACACCTGTGCTTATTCACGGTGACCTTAATATAATGAACATAATGGCTGACACCAAAACAATGCAAGTTAATGGGTTTATTGACCCCTGCGGTACGATGTGGGCAGACAGAGAATATGATTTGTTTCAGCTTCGGAATATGTGGGGTGATGCATATGGTCTGTATGAAACATATAAGAAGAAGGTTGCACTCAGTGATTTTGTTGATTTCAGAGTTGCATATTATGGTGCAATGAACGAGGCACATTGCCGTCTTGGCGGCGGTCTTATTATGCCGTTATGGGAAATTTTATGTAATAATCACTTGGATAAAGAGATAAAAAAGATAAAAGAAAAGATGTGATTTAATGAACATAGGAGAACTTGTAACCGTTAAGACGATTGAGAATAAAAACACTCCTGATGAAAAGCATACACCGTATAGTGCTGAAATACGTTTGCTTTCATGTGTTCAGCAAGGTGATATTGATTCACTGATAGCACAGCTTGAAAATATTGATTCTATTATTGTTATGGGAAGAATGTCTGATGATGATTTAATGCAGCATAAATATATGGCTGTAAGCACAATTACTCTTGCCACCCGATATGCTATCCAGGGTGGACTTAACGAAACTAAAGCCTATGAATTTTCAGACAGAGTAATAAAAATAATTGATAAGCTTACTGATAAAAATGAAATATTTATGTGCTTAGGTGTTGAAATTGTAAACCTTACTCAGGATGTAAAAAAGAATAAAAAACAACCTGAATTTTCACCGCATATAAGAAACTGCATGAAATATATAAATGAAAATCTTTCTCAGAAAATTGCTGTTTCTGATGTTGCAAAAAATTGTGGCATTTCAGCAGATTATTTATCACAGATATTCAAGAAAGAAATAGGCGAAAACCTGAGTTCTTATATTGTAAGACAAAAACTGGAAAAGGCAAAAACAATGCTTCTTAACGGGCTTTCATCAAAAGATATATGTGTCGAGATAGGGTTTTCTTCACAGGCATATTTTGTAACAGTTTTTAAAAGATTTTATAAGATGACGCCATCTGAATATATCAAAATCACAAGAAGTAATTATTAAAAGCTCCAGTAGTTTCTTCTATGAGAATACCAATATTTTATTAAACATGTTATTTTGTATCTGGTGATGGCAATTAATGAAAATGTGTTTATGAATTTGTCTATTGATTTTAGAGTGGAAATAATGTAAACTTGTGAAATGACGATATTAATTTGGAGTAATTATTATGGCAAAATCAAAGAAATCAGTTAAACATAAAAAGAAATATCCACCTTTATCAAAGCAGGATAAGTTTATATATAGTTGTTTTGAAGTAATAGGTGCGATTATCGTTATAACTTCAATGGATATATATAAAATTTTTGCACATCTAATTACTTTCAAAAAGACAGAAATATTAGCATATGAAGAAAGATGGTCAGTGTTATTACTTTTTCCTGTTATTTTTTTCTTGTTGTTTTTGGTATTGAAACCAACTTGGAAAAAGCTTCCGATTATAGGAAATAAAAAAATTGATTATTTTAACAGGACTAAATTTAAAGCTGTTTTCCCGGTGTTTGACGACAGATATAAAAATAATGAAGAATATTTGAAAAACAGAAAAATTTTCTTTAAAAAATCAGTTATATATTTTTGTGTTTTTATAAGTCTTTTGTCAATTGGTTGTATGGGGTGTATCGGTCGTCACGAATTCAATGAAAACGGAATTGTGACATATAGTATTCTGAATAATAAAACAGCAGAATATTCCTATGACGAAGTTGAAAGCTTTCGTGTCAGTGCTGATAGGAATAGTGTAAGAAGTACGAGAGGCATACATTACTATACTTATGGTATGAGCTTGACTATGAATATGAATAACGGTGAAACTTTTACGGCAAGTTATGACAGAGCAAGGGATGTATATGCACTCGAAAAAATAAAAAATCAGCTCAAGGATAAAAAGAAAACTGTAGATACATATTATCTTCAGGACTTTATAGACAGATACGATTTCACAGACGACGAGTTGCAAGTTATTGACAAAATTTTTGAAGAATAATCAGGCTCTGTTTTATGGTGAAACGTTCGGGTTTTATACTACTCTTGCATTTTTTCATATTTATGTTATAATCATTTAAAATTCTATTTGGAGGAAAATGGTATGTTCTTTATCTTTAGACGACGCAGACGAAGATAGCTTGTATCTTGTATTGGGTACAGGCTTGAAAGCTATGTGCCTGATAGAGTGATAAAGAAAAGTTTACCTTTTATATTACTGTTAATGGCACAAAGCTATTAACAGTATTTTTTATTTGGAGGAATAACAAAAATGAACAGTTTTAAATATAAGACATTATTCAATGTAATTTCAGAGCAAACAGATTTACCTGATAATGCGGTGATTGCGGATTTAGGTTGTAAAGATGCAACATTTCTTTTGGCTTTTCAAAAAGCCTTTCCAAACAAAATCAAGTCAGCTGTGGGCGTAGATATAACTGACAAATGGTTTAACAATGTTAAATATAAAAAGCCGATTAAGCTTAAGGTTATGAATTGCTCAAAGAAACTTAACTTTGCTGATAATACGTTTGATTTTATCTTTACAAAAGATATGTTTGAATGTGTGCTGGATAAAGACTTTTTAGTGAGTGAAATTTATAGAATTTTAAAACCCGGCGGAGTTGTTATTTGTGTAAACTGTGATTGGGACAGTATTATATATAACGGTGAAAATAAAGAGCTTATTTCAAATGTGATTCACTCTTATGCCGTAACAAAACAACCATGGATGGAAGACCTTGACAGTTGGATAGGCAGAAGAATGTACGGATTTTTTAACAAAAGCAATTTATTTAAAAATACAGTAGGTGTTCACAATGTTGTTGAAACCGAATATAAAGAGGGCACTTTTGGTTATGATTTAAGCAAAGATATTGCGTGGCTTTATAAGGAAGAAACAGGAAAATTAAATAAAGAAGAGTATGATGAGTTTATTGAGAATTTGAAAAAAGCACATCAAGAAGGAACTTATATTTTTTCAAAACCTTATTACATTTATAAAGGTATTAAATTGTAATTTTTATCGAATAAACATTTCTGAGTCCGTAGCAATATTGGGTTAAATGTTTTACAATATAGCTATAGCAACTCAGATTCGGACGGAGGGTTATTTTGTGAAACTTTTGCTTTTAGCCGACATGGAAACTGATTTTGGTATAGTATTGGAAAGTTGCGATGCTGAGATTAGTCGTATATCTTTAAAAGATGCATTTGATATTTGTTTTGATGTTTACGATGCTTAGGTTGTTTCTGGCGAAATAAAGTACTTTTTTCGGAAGTGTTTTATTTTTTGTTCAAATCGTCTGTTGCGGGATTGTCTATGAGTTCGCCGCTTTCGGTAAATCTTGAACCGTGGCAGGGGCAATCCCATGAATGTTCTTCTTTGTTGTATCTGAGGGCACAACCAAGATGGGGACATCTGGGAACAGTAGGGGTAATAATTCCCGTAACAGAATGAAATATATTTGAAAAAAGTTGCGCATTGAGAATTGAGCGTGTGGAAGAAAAAACATCAGCGCATGGATTGTGTACACCTGTTATCATATCACTTAAAATTTCAGATGCAACCATCGAAGATGTCATTCCCCATTTGTTGAAACCTGTAGCCACATAGATGTCTTCGGAAAGTTTTGAATATTTACCGATATAGGGAATGGAGTCGAGGCTTATGCAGTCCTGTGTGGCAAAATGATAACCGATTTCAGCCTGAGGGAAATTATCTGTACAGAATTTTTCGAGAACTTTATATCCGCCACCATTTTTTCCTGTTCTGTGGTCACCGCCACCTATGAGAAGATAATTTTTATAATTTCTGAATGAAAATCCGTTTTCTTTATCCTCAAGATACATTCCGTTAACATCAGGTGCATTTTTTGCAGCAACAACGTAGGAGCGATGCTGATATAATTTCAGGGGATATAAACCATGTTTGTTTATTATGGGAAAATGTGTTGCAATAATTATTTTTTCTGCAGTTATACTTCCGTTTTCACAAAGTACTTTTTTCGGCATGAATTCAGTAACTTTTGAGTTTTCATAAATTCTTAGACCTTTTGCTGCGGAAAACATAAATTTAAGTGGATGAAATTGAGCCTGTCTGCTGATTTTTACTGCTCCGGAGCATTCTACCGGTAACGGAATATCAGAAAGAAACTCAGCGTCAACACCCAATTTTTCATAGGCTCTTATTTCGTTTTCAATTTTTTTACGATCTGTTCCCGAATAAATATATGCATCTTTTTCTTCAAAATCACAAGAAAAAGTGTCACTCATTTCACGAAATTTTTCAAGTGCATTTTTGTTTGCTGTCAGATATTGATGCGCTTTTTCTGTACCAAAATTTTTTATAAGTTTATCGTAAAGAATACCATGCTGAAAAGTTATTTTTGCGGTGGTGTTTTTAGTTACACCTGAACCGATAGTTTTTGCTTCAAGCAGAATACAGTCCACACCTCTGTCGGTCAGTTCTTTAATACACAAAATTCCTGCAAGACCGCCGCCTACAATTACCACATCTGTTTTTAAATCACCTTGAAGCATGGGAAAACTTACTCTTTCAGAAGTATCACTCCATAAAGAATTCAAAAAAATCACCTCTCATTTCATTTTGCTCAGTTTTATTGTAAAAATGAAATAAATTATTTTTTTTGAAAACTTTTACATTAAAAAATATGTGATAAAGGGTGTTTTATTTTTAAATATGTGATATAATGTCCCCGGTGATTTTATGAGTACTTTAAAAAATAATTTAATAGGCGACAGAAAATTTTACCGCCGTGTTATAGCAATTGTACTTCCGCTTATTATCCAGAATACAATTACTAATGTTGTAAGTCTTCTTGATAACGTTATGGTGGGAAGTGTGGGTACACTTCAAATGTCTTCAGTTGCAATTGTTAATCAGCTTATCTTTGTTTTCAACCTCTGTATTTTCGGTGGTCTTGCAGGTGCAGGTATTTTTTCTACTCAGTTTGCAGGTGCGGGAGATAATGACGGTGTGCGTCATTGTTTCAGAATGAAAGTTTATATCGGCAGTGCAATGTTTATCCTTGCTTCTCTTGTTTTTACTTTTTTATCCGAACCGCTGATTTCTTCGTATCTTGCAGAAGATACTTCTTCTGCAGATGCTTCAGCCACGTTAGGGTATGGCATTGATTATCTGAGAATTATGATAATAGGACTGCTGCCTTTTACTGTTTCACAGATTTATGCAAGTTCACTCCGAGAACTTGGTGAAACAAAGCTTCCGATGATTGCAAGCATTGTTTCAATTTTTGTAAATCTTATTTTTAACTATCTCCTGATTTTCGGTAAATTCGGTTTCCCTTGTCTTGGTGTTTCAGGTGCGGCAATTGCAACTGTTATGTCACGTTTTGTGGAGGCAATTATAATTGTAGCTGTCGTAAGTATCAGAAAAAAAGACTTTCCGTTTATCAAGGGCGCTTTCAGCAGCTTTTATATTCCGGGGAAACTTTCAAAAGACATTTTTACGAAGGGAATGCCCTTGCTTGTAAATGAATTTCTTTGGTCTGCAGGTATGGCGGTACTTTTGCAATGCTACTCCGTCAGAGGTCTTGATGTTGTGGCGGCAGTAAACATTTCAAACACAATCAACAATCTTTTCAATGTGATTTATATTTCCATGGGAAGTGCCGTGGGAATAATTGTGGGTCAGCATTTAGGTGCAGATAATATAAAAGAAGCAAAGGTTTCTGTATGGCGACTTATTGCCCTTTCAATTGCAACATGCCTTGTTATGGGCGGTTTTATGGCAGCACTTGCACCATTTATTCCGGAAATTTACAATACTGAACCCCATGTGAAAGAAATGGCAACAAAATTCCTTTTTGTTGTGTCGGGACTTATGCCTGTTTTTTCTTTTGCACATTGTTGTTACTTTACTCTTCGCTCGGGAGGAAGAACAATTCTTACATTTGTTTTTGACAGTGTTTTTACATGGGGACTTGTGGTTCCCTTTGCATACTGTCTTGCAAAATTCACATCACTTCCAATTGTTCCGTTGTATCTTGCGGTAAGTTCACTTGAACTTGTAAAATGTGTGGTAGGATTTATTCTTGTGAAAAAGGGACTATGGATAAGAAATATTGTAAGTGATAAATAAAAAAGTATCACCGTAATTCTAAGAAAAAGAATTACGGTGAATTTTTTATTTAATATAAAGTGTGTCGTTTTCTTCTTTAAGGTCGAACATTACAGGTCTTTCAAGGGGATTTTCATTAGGTGAATGGAGAATAAGTTTCAGTTCATTTTCACGTGTTCTGAAAATCATTCCATGACCGCCATCTTTCTCGAACAGAAGTCTGTCATCGTGAATCCATTTTCCGTCGATATGACCGTTGTCGGAGTAAATCATTGCCTGACAGTAATCGTGGTTATAAAAGCTTGACCAGATAAGAATAAGTTTTCCGTTTTCTGTTCTGTAAGCAAACGGTCCGTCTGTAACAAAGGTTTCTCTTGTTTTGTCAACCCAGCAAGGATCTGATGCTTTAAAAAGATAAATGGGTTCACCTACAGCCTTCTTAAGGTCGTCACTCAGTTCAACTGCCCACACTTCACCGTCTTTCACCTGTACCCATTCATGACAGAAAACAATGTAAGGTTTTCCGTTATCAACCACAAAAGTTCCGTCAAGGCACATCCATTCTTCGGGAGTTACAGGGCCATTGCTATGAGGGACAAAAGGACCTTCAGGTTTTTCTGATTTCAGAATCTGAGTACCTCTCATTCGCGTATCGCTGAAAAAACTTACAAACATGTAAAAACTGCCTTTGTAAAAGTGCACTTCAGGTGCCCAGAAATTTTTGTCTGCCCAGAAGTTTTCAGGAGGAAGAAAAACATCTTTTATTTCTGTCCAGTTTTCTAAATCATCACTTACATAAACGTCAAGACCCGTGCTTTTGTCAGTCCATGCCTCACTTCCTCTTGTGCCGTACATGTAATATTTATTATCATGTAAAAGAACAAATGGGTCTCTTATATTAATATCTGCAAATTTCATTTTTATCACCTCAGAAAATTTTATCATATAAGAAAAAATATTTCAATAACCCATGGTATTTATCCCTTGAAAAAAAGAATCTAATCAAGTATAATACTAAAAATCCCTTTTAAGGAGAATATTATGTCAGCACTTCTTATTGTTATTTACATAGTTTTTGTGTCATTGGGACTGCCTGATTCACTTTTCGGAGTTGCATAGCCTGTTGTTCACGGTGAATTCGGTGTTGCAGAAAGTTTTGCTTCTGCTTACAGTATTATCACAGGTGTCTGCACGGGCGGTGTAAGTTTTGTTGCAGGAAAAATGTTGAGAAAATTCGGCACGGCAAAGGTGACCTTGTTCTCAACTTTCCTTACTGTTATTGCACTTCTGGGAATGAGCTTTTCGCCAAATATTGTTGTGATGATGGTCTTTGCAATAATGCTCGGTTACGGTGCAGGTGCAATTGACACAGGTCTTAACAATTTCATATCTCTCCATTATGAAGCAAGACACATGAACTGGCTTCATTGCTGTTGGGGTCTCGGTGTTACAATCAGTCCGCTTATTATGTCGCGATTTCTTACTGATGAAATCGGCTCATGGAGAAACGGCTACAGAGTTGTTGCACTTCTTCAGCTTTCAATTACTGTGATAATTTTTCTTTCACTTAAAAAATGGGAAGCGAAAGAAAAAGAAGTCGCACCTGCAGAAGAAGAAAATCAGGGCGGAGGTAAACTTTTTGATTTGCTGAAAATGAAAGGTGTAATTACAAGCATTCTTTCAATGGGGCTTTACTGCGGCATGGAATTCTCCCTTGGCACATGGGGTGCAACTTATGCAGTAAATTCATTTAAAATTTTTCCTGATGAAGCAGCAAAATGGATGTCGCTTTATTGGGGAGGTATTATGCTTGGAAGAGTAATTTCAGGTTTTGTTTCCATGAAAATCAGTGACAAAAATCTTGTCCGTGGCGGTATTATAACATCATTTCTCGGTATTATAATTTTTGCATTGCCTCTTGGAAAGCTTTCATTGCTCGGTTTTCTTCTTATCGGCATCGGTTTCGGACCAATATTCCCGAGTATTCTCCACAGCGTCCCCGAAAGATTCGGAACAACTTATTCGGCCGACCTTACAGGATATCACATGGGCGGTGCATACGGATTTGGTTTTGCATTTCAACTTATTTATGGGTACGTTGCAACGGCAACAACATTTAAAATTACACCATTTTTCCTGATAATACTCTGTGCGGGAGTTTTCCTTGCGAATGAGAAAACGTTGAGGACTCTGAAAAAATTCAAATCATAACATGGGAAAAAAGGTTCCCCTTGAACACAAGGGGAACTGTTGTTTTTGCAAGAAAATGAATGAGGAGATTTTAGCTTGAAATATTTTTCATATTATTACCTATTTCAAAAAATATCCCAGACCCATTAGCAGATATAAAGGTCCGAAGCAATAAACCATGAACATTTCCTGATGCTCGACTTTTGTTTTGAAACAGTCTGTAAGAAGTAAACATTCAAAAACATATGCTATTGCACCGAGACAATATGCTACACCTTTAAGTAAATGATATATATCATCAAAGAAAAACGATAAAATGAAAAGTATTGCTGCAACGGCCACTAGAAAATTTCTCAGTACCAGCATTATGTAGTCAAGTTTCGGGTGGTCTGCGTGAGTCAGTTCTTTTTTATCTGGAATTGTTTTGTCAACTGTACGTTTGATTTCTTTCAGAATTTTCGGCATATCTTTTCTCCTTTTTTATTATCTGAAAAAAGTATAGCATGATGATATACTTTTTGCAACAGAAATTCCGTATGTCTGAAATACAATATCTTACGCACATTCGTGAAATTTTCTCTTTGTCATACGGCAGTATAACTGCAGAGAAGATTTCCTGACAGCACACAACCTATTGCATTTCAGATGCAGAAGCTGAACTATGTGTTGCCATTGATTTGAATTTTTGATATAATGTAAAAAATTGTTCAGAGGTAATTTTATGAGGTCAAAGGAAAGTGTAATCGGAATACTTGCCCATGTTGATGCGGGTAAAACAACGCTTACGGAAGCAGTTCTTTACAGGACAGGTGCTATCCGTAAATTTGGTCGTGTTGATAAAAAAGATTCTCATTTTGATTCCCATGAACTTGAAAGAAGCCGTGGAATTACTATTTTTTCAAAGCAGAATCCGTTTACTCTCGGCGGTAAAAACTTTACTCTTGTAGATACTCCCGGACATGTTGACTTTTCTGCAGAAATGGAAAGAACGCTCAGCGTTCTTGATTATGCTGTGCTTGTTATTGACGGAATAAGTTCTGTCCAGAGTCATACAGAAACCATATGGCAGTTACTTAGTGAATATAATGTTCCCGTTTTTATTTTTGTGAATAAAACAGACAGAGATGGTTTTGATAAATCAATTCTGCTGAATGATTTAAAAGCAAGATTCAGCGATTTCTGTATAGATTTCACTCAGGAAAAAGAAAGTTTTGATGAAGAAATTTCCATGATAAATGAAGAAATTCTTGAAGCATTTCTTGAGGGAAATACTGATGAAAAATTTATTGTAAAAGAAATTGCAAAAGCAGTTTCAAAGAGAGAAGTTTTTCCATGCTTTTTTGGTTCTGCTTTGCAGGACGAAGGTGTTGACAAACTTCTCGAGGGCATTGAAAAATATACTTTCACGAAAGATTATTCCGATGTTTTCAGTGCACAGGTGTATAAAATTCTTCACGACAGTCAGGGAAACAGAGTAAGTTTTCTGAAAGTTACAGGCGGTTCTGTTAAAGTTAAAATGACTGTTGGTGAAGAAAAAATTGACACGGTAAAAATATATTCGGGAGAAAAAAGTGAAACCGTAAAAGAAATTTATGCAGGAAGTGTCTGTGCCGTAACAGGGTTAACGTCAGTTTCTGCGGGAGAAAAGATTGACATAAACGGTGTGAAATCAAATTCAAGGATGAAACTCAATCCTTTACTTTCTGCTCAGGTTATTATTTCTGACGGAACCGACATTCACACGGCTTACAGAAAACTCAGTGTAATCGGAGAAGAGCTTCCCGAACTTTCTGTTCACATTCTGAATATTGCAAATGAAGAACAAATCGTCATAAGAGTAATGGGAAGAATTCAGCTTGAAGTTCTCAAAGCACTTGTGAAAGAGCGTTTTTCTATGGATATTGACTTCGGTCCCTGCAGAATTCTTTACAAAGAAACCGTAAAAACTCCTGTAATGGGTTACGGTCACTTTGAACCGTTGCGTCATTATGCAGAAACACAACTTCGCATTGAACCCGGTGAAAGAGACAGTGGAATTGTAATTGAAAATGAATGCAGTCTTGAAGTTCTTGACTCCAATTTTCAGAATCTTGTTCTTACACATATAGGCGAAAAAGAGCATGTGGGAATTCTGACCGGTTCGCCTCTGACGGATGTAAAAATTATCCTGACGGCAGGTCGCTCCCATCTTAAACATACTGAGGGCGGTGACTTCAGAGAGGCAACCTACAGGGCAATAAGACAAGGTCTTGAAAAGGCGGAAAACATTCTCCTTGAGCCTTATTATTCTTTCACTTTGCGTGTGCCTGTAAATTCCATGGGTAGGGCGATTTCTGATATTCAGAAAATGAACGGCGAATTTTCTCCTCCTGAAATGAATGAGACGGAAGCGATTATAAAAGGTGCGGGACCTGTTTCGGAATTTATGAATTATCCGGAAGAAGTTGTTTCATACACTTCAGGAAAAGGAATGATTTCCTTGAGAGAAAACGGTTACAGACCTTGCCACAATTCAGAAGAAGTGATTGCAAAAATCGGTTATGAAAAAGAACGTGATATGGAAAATACCTCATCTTCCGTTTTCTGCTCACACGGAGCAGGTTTTGAAGTGAAATGGTTTGATGTTGACAACATGAGGCATATAAAGTAAAAAAGCACACTCTACTGAAGAGAAAAATGTCATTCTACCAACGGTAGGGTGACTTTTCTTATGAACCGAGATATACTTTTGTCAGAAAACAAAAATGCAAAGGAGGTTTTCTTATGAAAGTAAAAATCAGATTAAAAGGAGGCATTGTTATGGATACTGTTATTACGGGCAGATTTATTTCCGAATTGAGAAAAGAAAAAGGTTTGACCCAGGCAGAACTGGCTGAAAGGCTTAACGTAACAGACAAGGCCGTTTCAAAATGGGAGACGGGCAGAAGTGCACCTGATGTATCGTTGCTTATTCCTTTGTCAGAAATTCTTGAGGTTACCGTTACAGAGATTTTAAAGGGTGAAAGAATCAGTACAGAAGTTTTGTCCGAGGCAAGTAATGAGGTGATTGTAAAAGCAATTAAGGAGAAAAAACATATCAGTAAACGGTTTTTGTTGATTGCAGGAATTATAATATTTGTGTTAATCTGTCTTAAGGCACTTTCATATCCTGCGAGTCACTTTTTAAATTCTGCCACTCCAAATGACGACGTTGATATTTCGGAAAAAACAGAACAATATATAGATAATTATTATGAAGAAGATCATAAAAACATGCAAAAACCGGGAGAATATATAGAAACTTACGGCGAAAATGGAGAAAATTTAAAAATTATAAAAAGGGTAGAAAAAGATGATCTTTATTTCTTCCTTATGCAAAGCGAAACGAGAAAAGTTATGGCAATTTTTGAAAAAGATAAAATCTTCGAGGACAGAATTTATCTTTCGAATTTTTATGATTTTACCGAACACCCAGATTTCATTTTTCACTGGATTGGTGATACGAATCCTCGGAGTAAAGAAGAAGGCAAAACATTTGATGTCCATTACGGGTACGACATAAAGGATAAGGAATATGATTATACTTACCACGGAGTTAGATATACAAACGAAATAGAAGAAGACGGAATTCTTTTTGAAGTGTTTGTTGATGACAAAATAAAGGGTGAGGATACACATGCACGACTTGTTCATTACAAATCTTTAGACTGATAAAACGAATTTGTAAGCAAAAAATTCAAAAAGGACCTTGCCACAAGTGTGGCAGGGTCCTTTTTCTGGTGGAGCATAGCGGAGTTGAACCGCTGACATTTTGCTTGCGAAGCAAACATTCTACCAACTGAATTAATGCCCCATATTTTAACACGGTCTGCACCTTTCGGGACAGACCGTGTTTTTGTGTATTTAACTTATTTAAGAAGACTTGCTGCTGCTTTGTCAACGAAGAATGTAACATTTTTGTGGTTCTGAAGAATTGAAGCGGGGCACTGAGGAGTAACTTCACCGTTTACTGCAGCTGCTATTGCCTTTGCTTTTGCTTCACCTGTTGCGATGAGAACGATTTCTTCTGAACGCATGATGCTGCCGATACCCATTGTCATAGCGTATCTGGGCATTGCCTGTTCGCCGAAATATTTCTGGTTGCTGTCAATTGTACTCTGTGTAAGAGTAACCTTGAAAGCTTCGTCTGTGAATTCATCAGCAGGTTCGTTAAAACCAATGTGACCGTTTGTGCCGATACCGAGAATCTGAACTTTAATTCCGCCGGCTGCTTTGATAGCTTCAGCATATCTTGCGCTTTCTGCATCATAGTCTTCAGCGTTGCCGTCGAGGAAGTTGATATTTTCTGCCTGAACGTCAATTTTGTCAAAAAGATTTTCGTGCATGAATGTGTGATAACTGTTTTTGTCATCAACAGGAAGATCACAATATTCATCAAGGTTAAATGTTTTCATGTTCTTGAAAGAAATGTTGCCTTTGTTGAATTCGTTTACTATGTATTCGTAAGTGGGAACGGGAGATGCGCCTGTTGCAAATCCGATTGCACATGAAGGCTCGTCAGCCACTCTTTTGATAATAATTCTGCCGACTGCTTCTGCAATCTGTTCTGCTGTTTCGTAAACCTGTACTTTCATTTTTCATTCCTCCGCAATTTTGATGAACAAATTATATCACATTTTAAAATTTTTTTCCATATAATGCAAAAAATTAAGAAAATTTTTTAAAAATTAAGAAAAAGCCGGGAGTTAAGTCCGAATTTTTGGACTTAACTGAACACAAAAACGAACATTTGTGTTGACAAATGAAAAATTTGTGTTATAATGGTGACATAAAGAACAAACGTTCAGCATAAATTTACATAAGAGGCTACATAAGACCTCAGATGAAAGGAAGTAATAAATATGTCACTTAGTTTAACACTTTTAATCGTTTTCGGAGTAATTTTTGCAGCAGCACTTTTTGCAGGTTTCCTTTATGAGAAAGAGCTCAAAGAGTTTGAAAGAATTCTTGTAAGATATCTGAAACTTAAAGCAAAGGCACGTAAAGCGGGTGTCAGCGTAGAAGATTACGTAAAAGCAAAGAAAATGCAGAAAGTAACACAGACAAAAAATTATTCAAACGTTGTCAGCTTTGACAATTGGGTTGCGTAAACGGAGTAATAAAGTATGATAAAGAGGATGCCTACACATTGCGGTGACGATACATGTTCTTCATGTGTTGTGGCGGGGGATTACATTTTTCTTGCGCATCATGCAGGGGGACAAGATGTATATGATATTGTCCATCAGACGAGAGCAGTTATTGAAAATATGGCAGAAACGCTGTCAAGTGTAGGTGCAACACTTGACGATGTGGTACAGGTTAATTATTACATAAAAAATGTTGACGATTTCCGAAAAGGTGCAGATGTTTTCAGAGAGTATTTTAAAAACGGTGCACCTGCGAGAATGACGGTCGTAACGGAATTTATCAATGATATGTGTCTCTGTCAGATGGACGGAATTGCGTACAAACCGAATAACAGAACGTAAAAAACGGGTAACTTTTGTTGCCTGTTTTTTTATACGCAAATCCGATTGCGATTTTGTCATGCTTGTTTTAAGGCTGATGCTTTGGGTAACAGATGAAATTAACAGACCTAACGTAGGGGCGTCGTTTCGGCGCCCGAATGAAATTATGCAGATACCAATGCGGGACGGGAAACCCGTCCCCTACGATATAATTATTGGTTTGTGTATTTGAAAATCAAAAAAATAACCGCCCAACCCTGAGAAAGTTAGCGGTTATTTTCACTAATCAATAATTATGGTTTCTATCAAGAAAATTACAACCTGAAATCTTCAAACGTATATTCAGGGAGTTCAGGTGCTTTTCGAGGTTCTCTGCGCAGGGGGTCGTATTTAAAAGAACGGCACTTGTAATCAGGTTGAAGAATGCCCTTTTTGTGGCAGAGAATCATATCGCTGTCAGCGGCTTTTTGTCCGTGAACACAAATTGCACAACAGTACTCTTCTTTTGTTATGGTAGTCTGCTTTTTATCCATGGGAATTCACTCCTTTGCATTTATTTTAGCACATTTTCTTGTGAGTATCAAGGTCTAAAACAAAAATTGCGCACATAATGAGAAGTCCTGCGGCAGCAGGCGCGCTTACGGCAAAAGTTTGTGAGATGACAGATGTTCCTGACGAAAAAACTGAAATTTCACAAGGAAAGATTTTTACAAGTCCCGCACACATAAGTGAACTGAGCATTGAGTGAAGAAGTCTTCCGCAGAAAAAATAACGGAGTTTAAGTTCTGCTTTTCTCACATATGGTAAAACCTGACAATGAACACAGAGTCCGCCCCAACCGATAACGGCAGACAAAATTACAGGATTTGCAGATTTTGCGAAACTTTTGCAACCGAGGGAAACTTCGGATATTGCATTGAAAATAGTTGACATATTTTCACTTTCAAATTTTGTTGATGCAATATTGAGAAAACAGGAAAAAATAAGAATCCATCCGCAAATAGAAAACATTGATTTTGATGCACCGTAAACCGATGTTACAAGAGCCTCTGAAAAATCAGGGGTTTTTGACACGGTTTTATTTTTTTCTCTGCAATCGGGTAAAATAAATCGTGAAAGGATTGTAATTATCAATGAAGCAAATGTGAGAGATGCATAAATTATTACTCCTGCTTTCAATGATGACAGCATCATTGTACCTACTGCACATATTACAAAGGCGGGTCCTGCGTTTACTGAAGAAAGCATGATTCTCTTTGCTTCGTCCGGGTGAATTTTATTTTGAGAAAGAAGCTTTGATGCCATTGAGCATCCTGTGGGAAAACCTGACCACAGGGAGAAAAAAACAACCATACCTGCAGCAGGTGAAAGCCCTAATAACTTTTTAAAAAACTTTTCACTCTTTTTGCCCGTAAGGTCAAGAATTCCGCTTGATACCGCAAAGGAAGAAATAACAAGAAAAGGAAAAAGTGACGGTATCATTGTACCTGCACAAAGTTCAAGCCCTTTCCGTATTCCCTCAGCAGAAAACAAGGGGAATTTTAATAATAAAAATACTGAAAAAGTACACAGAAGTATATATATAAATATTTTTATTTTTTTGTCTGCTAAAAATTTTTTCAAAGTCATCACCTATTCAAATATATGAATATAAAGGAGAAATAAAACATATTTTTACATAGAAAGAGGGAGATGAAATATGGCAGGTAAATTTAATTTAGGCGAAAAACTTACCGAAGAATTAGGTATACCGAAAACTATTGTAAACGGGTATAACCATATCGAACTTTTCGGAAACCGTGAAGCAATTGTTAATGAGTGCGAGGGGATTATTGAATATAGTGAAAAGAGAATAAAACTCAACATAGGAAAAAATACGATTCTTTTTTGCGGAAGTGATTTATGTATGAAAGAATACGGCTCTTCGCAGGCTGTGATTTCGGGCAATATTCTTACAATAGAATTCGGGTGAGGTGAGGGTATGTTCTGGGAAAATTTTCTTGATTTTTTAAAAGGGTATATTGTTTTTGTGGGCGAAGGAGGATTTCCCGAAAGATTTATTAATCTGTGTTCAGGAAACAAAATTGATATCAGAAACCTGAAAATGCAAAATGATACAATTACAGCTGAGTGCGGAGTTAAATCTTACGTAAAAATCAGAAAAGCTGCAAAAAAATCAGGAATGAAAGTCCGTATTATCAGCAAACACGGACTACCTTTTTTTATTCACAGAAACAGAAAAAGAACGGGAATAATTTTCGGACTTGTTTTCATGGTGATTATGACAATGCTTTTGTCAGAAAGAATATGGGTCATATCTGTTTCAGGGAATGAAAATATTCCGTCAGAAGATATTATAAGTTCTTTTCACGGACTGGGTGTTAAAACAGGTGTAAAAAAAGACAGCCTTAATGTAAAAGAAATTGCTTCAAAGGCGTTGACAGAAGTTGATGGCCTTATGTGGAATGCAGTAAATATTGACGGTTGCAGAGTGACAATTGAAATTAAAGAACAGGTAAAAAAAGAAATAGTACCGGAAGAAGATGAAACACCGTCAAATATTGTAGCATCCAATTCAGGACAGATTATAAAAATAGAAAATTTTATCGGATCATCTGTTGTGACTTCAGGAAGTGCTGTTGAAAAAGGAGACATAATAGTAAGCGGTGCGGTAATAAATAAAGATGAAAGTGTAAGTTTCTGCAAAGCAGATGCAAATGTAATTGCAAGGACCAAAAATACTGTTACCGCTACCATGCCTTATATTCAGGACATGAGAGTTTATTATAAAGTAAAACAGAAAAATTTTATAACATTTTTTTCTGTTACTATTCCGGTTAATTACGTAAAGACACCGAAAGGAGAGTATGATTTTTCGCGGACGGAAGATTTCCTTTCCGCGGATGGGATGAAAATACCGGTAGGGATAACAAAAGAAAAGTTCAGTCCTTTTGAAAAGAAAAAAATGCGGCTTAATTCATCTGCTGTAAAACTCATGTGTGCTGAAAAATATTTTTCTGAAATTGATAAGACCTTTGATGATATTCATACAGAAAGTATGACGTTCGAAACCGGGAATGAAAAAAATTTTTTTGTTTTATCATCAACCTTTGACTGCATTGAAAATATAGCAGAAAGTGTTCCTATGGACTTGATACTGAATAAAGACATATAAAAATGAAAAAATTTCAGAAAATATTCACAAAAATAGTGACATATACAGATGAAAATGGTATAATAGTTAGGAATAAGTTGTCGGAGGTCTCATTTTGTACGAGCAGATAATTAATGTGGACAGAATGGAACAGGCGGTAAGTCTGTTCGGTAGTTTTGATGAAAATATTAAAATGATTGAAAATGAATTTTCAGTTGCCGTTGTAAGCCGCGGAAGTGAACTTAAAGTTACGGGAGAAGCCGAGAATGTTTCAAAGGCGTCAAAGGCTATTAACGGATTGCTGACTCTCATCAACAAAGGAGAAACCTTGTCTGAGCAGAACATCAGATATGTTATTTCCCTTGTAGGAGAGGGGAATGAGGACAAGCTTGAAAGCATGTCTTCCGATTGCATCTGCATTTCTGCAAAAGGAAAACCCATTAAACCCAAAACCCTTGGTCAGAAAAGATATACACAGGCAATCCGCGACAACACAATTGTTTTCGGTGTAGGTCCTGCAGGTACAGGTAAAACTTATCTTGCTGTTGCAATGGCGGTTACCGCTTTCAGACAGAAGCAGATAAACAGGATTATTCTGACTCGTCCTGCTGTTGAAGCAGGTGAAAAACTGGGCTTTCTTCCCGGCGACCTTCAACAGAAAGTTGATCCTTATCTCAGACCTCTTTATGATGCTCTTTTTGACATGCTTGGTGCTGAGAGTTTCCAGAAGTATCAGGAAAGAGGAGCCATTGAGGTTGCTCCACTTGCATATATGCGAGGAAGAACACTTGATGACAGCTTTATAATTCTTGACGAAGCGCAGAATACAACAAGGGAACAGATGAAAATGTTCCTTACACGTTTGGGATTTAATTCTAAAATGGTAATTACCGGTGACGTGACTCAGGTTGACCTGCCTGACGGAAAAAAATCAGGTCTGGTTGAAGTTATTAAAATTCTTAAAAATATTGACGATATTGATACTGTACGTTTCAGTGAAAAGGATGTTGTGAGACACAGACTTGTTCAGGACATCGTAAAAGCCTATGAAAGAAGCGAACAGAGAGGTAACAATTGAGGGAGTGTAGAAAATGAAAGAAAGAGGAAAGGTAAAAGTTATAATCAGCAACGACCAGAAGGTGCATAAAATTCCGACAGGTATTCATCTTCTTGTAAGACAGTGCTGTATTGCTGTGCTTACAATGGAAAATCTTCTGTCACCTGCTGAGATAAGCGTAAGATTTGTTGACAATGAAGAAATTCATAAACTCAACAAACAGTACAGAGATGTGGACCGTCCGACAGATGTTTTGTCTTTCCCGTTGGGAATTGACGGCGTTTATGATATAAATAATGATACAGGTGCGCAGATGCTTGGAGACATTGTAATTTCCCTTGAAAAGGCAATGGAACAGGCAGAGGCTTACGGCCATTCTCTCAGACGTGAAGTGGCTTTCCTCACAGTTCATTCAATGCTACATCTTCTCGGTTATGACCATGAAAACGGTGGTATTGAAGCCGTACATATGAGAGAGAAAGAAGAAACAGTTCTTACTCAGCTGGGACTTAAGAGAAACGGCAGTTACTATATGGGTGACGAATAAATGAAAGGTTTGCTCAGAAGTTTTGTGTATGCGGGAAACGGCATAATATGGTGTCTTAAAAACGAAAGAAACATGAGAGCACATTTTTCTCTTTGTGTTTACATGTATGCATATCTCCTTGTTTATGATTTCTTTGTTCTGACAAAAACAGAGTGGGCAATAATTCTTCTTTGCAATGCTCTTGTTTTTTCTTTGGAAATTGTAAATACGGCGGTTGAAAAAGCCGTTGACCTCGCAATACAGACGAAAAATCCTCTTGCAAAAATTTCAAAAGATGCTGCAGCAGGAGCGGTCCTTGTTTCTGCAATATTTTCAGTAATAGTGGGTATTATAATTCTTTTTCAGCCCGAAGCATTCAAAGCAATGGCAGAATATTACAAGGAAAGAATTTATCTTTTGGTGATTCTTGCAATAAGTCTTTTTCTTACCTTTGTCTTTATTATAAAAGGAATACCTTGCGGTAAAAAGAAATAATAAAATTCAGCCGTATTTTTATATACGGCTTTTTTCAGGAGTAAAATTATGAATACTAAAACAGCATTTATTGCAATTGTAGGTTGTCCCAATGTAGGAAAATCTTCAATACTTAACAAAATGATAGGGCAGAAAATTGCCATTGTATCAAATAAACCTCAGACAACAAGAACAAAGATTGTAGGTGTTCTGACAGAGGGTGAAACCCAGCTTGTGTTTACAGATACCCCCGGTTTCCACAGACCCCACAACAAACTTGGCGAAAAAATGGTAAAGGCAGTCAGCGACAGTATTTCAGGAGTTGATGCATGCCTTTTTGTTATTGAGCCTAAAGGTGAACTCCGTCAGGCGGAAACTGAACTTATTGAGAAGTTTAAAAAAGAAAAAATGCCTGTTATCCTTGCTATAAATAAAGTCGATACTCTTGCAGATAAAACAGAGCTTATGTCAAGAATCATGGAAATGTCAAAGCTTTACGATTTCACATCAATTGTGCCTGTTTCTGCACAGAATGGTGCAAACATCAAAGAGCTTGTAGATGAATTGAAAGGACTTGCTTTTGAGTCAATTCACTTTTTCCCCGAGGATACTCTCACCGACCAGCCTGAGAGAGTTATTGCTGCGGAAATTATCAGAGAAAAAATTCTCAGAAGAATGAATAAAGAAGTTCCTCACGGTATTGCCGTCAGCGTGGAAAAAATGAGAGAAAGAGATAATTCCGACCTGCTTGATGTTGAAGCAATTATTTATTGTGAAAAAGAAAGTCATAAGGGAATGGTTATCGGTAAAAAAGGTGAAACTCTTAAAACTATTTCCACAAGAGCAAGAGAAGACATGGAGAAATTTTTTGACTGCCGTATAAATCTTCAGTGTTGGGTAAAAGTCAAAGAAGACTGGCGAAACAGAGAAGGGTTAATTCATAACTTCGGACTTGATAACGAGTAAAATCGGCAATAATGCACCATCTTGTCACATTCTTGCTGATTTTAGAAAACAGAGGTATAACGCACCAACCTGTCCCTTTTTTATCGTTTGGAATATATAACTTTAAAAATTTTCCAAGATTAAATTTCCTTTTTCTGCAGAAATTATTTGCAGGAGGGGATACGGATGAAAAACGGAGACACATTGTGGAACAAGTTTGTTCTCAGCGGAAAAGTTGATGACTATTTAACTTATTGTGAAAATAAAAAGAGAGAGGAAAAAGCCTGTGATGATAAACACGGACGGTCTGATAATCAGAGAAAAAAGTTCGGGCGAACAGAACAGAACGGTAACGGTTCTTACACGTGAATACGGTATTATCAGGGCGTATGTTTACGGGGCTAAAAAGATCGGCTCACGAACAGGCTCCGCTACTCAGCTTTTTGCTTTTTCTGATTTCGGAATTGCTGAAAAGCGAGGCTCTTACATAATTGAAGCAGCAAAACCGAAAGAAGTATTTTTTAATCTGAGAAACGATGTAAAGAAAATTGCACTTGCTCAGTATTTTGCAGAGCTTTGTGAAACTCTTGCACCTGAAAAAGAAAACACAGAAGAATACCTGAAACTTATTCTTAATTCTCTTATGCTACTGATGAATGAGAAGCGGGATGAGAAACTTATAAAATCAGTTTTTGAGCTGTCAATTCTTTCTCTGGGCGGTTACATGCCCAATATTATTGCCTGTGATAAATGCGGAAAATATGAAGATGAAAACATGTTTTTTGACACAACAAACGGCAACATTTTTTGTGAGGGTTGCGGAAATTTCGGAATGAAAGTTCCCATGAGTGTGATTTCTGCAGTAAGATACATTGTTCTCAGCGACAGACAGAAAATTTTTAATTTTAATCTTAACGAGTCAAGCTTTGAAACTCTTTCGCAGTTGACGGAAAAATATACTTTGTCAATGCTTCAGAGAAAATTCAAAACACTTGATTTTTACCATTTATTATGAAAGGAAGGGTGTTAAATGAGTTTCAGACAAAGAGATTTGAATGCCCTTGAATTGCCTAAAGTTCTTGAAATGCTTGCAGACCATACTGCATGCCCTGATGCCAGAGAAACTGCACTCTCTCTTAAACCGGAAACATCTCTTGAAATGGCACAGTCATTGCTTAACCAGACGAAAGATGCACACATGCTTCTTGCACGTTTCGGAGGTCCTGCTTTCGGGGGACTTAAAAATGTAAATAATGCACTCAGTCGCGCAGATGCAGGCAGTGTTCTTAGTATGAAAGAACTTCTTGATATTGCATCTGTACTTCATGTTATCCGTTCAATTGTAACATGGAGGAGCACCAACTCAGGCGTTGAAACTTTACTTGATGTTTTCTTTGATGCACTCAGTCCCAATAAATTTCTTGAAGATGCAATTACAAATGCAATTGTTTCTGAGGAGGAAATGAGCGACAATGCATCGCCTCTTCTTCAGACAATCAGAAGAAAAATAAGAAATCAGGAATCAAATATCAGGGAAAAACTGGACAAACTTATCCGTTCATCGTGCAATCAGAAATATCTGCAGGAAAATATTATTACAATGCGAAACGGCAGATTTGTTGTTCCTGTTAAAAATGAGTACAGAAGCGAAATTTCAGGTCTTGTACACGATACATCTTCTTCCGGTGCAACGGTGTTCATTGAACCTGCGGCAGTAGTTGAAGCAAACAACGAAATTAAAGTTCTTCAGGCTCAGGAACGTGACGAAATAGAAAGAATTCTTGCGGAACTTTCAGCTCAATGCGGTGAGTTTGCAAATTCAATTAAAAACAGTTATGAATGTGCAATTGAACTGAATGTTATTTTTGCCAAAGCTCAGCTTGCTTACAGAATGAACGCATCTGTTCCTATGCTCAATGACGAAGGAATTATTGAACTTAATAATGCACGTCATCCCCTTATTTCAAAGGACAAGGTTGTTCCGGTCAATATAAGGCTCGGTGAAGATTTTGATACTCTTGTTATTACAGGTCCGAATACCGGCGGTAAGACGGTTTCGATAAAAACCCTGGGGCTTATGTCACTTATGGCAATGTGCGGACTTATGCTTCCTGTTTCTGACAGAAGCCGAGTTTCTGTTTTTGACAGTGTTCTTGCTGATATAGGTGACGAACAGAGCATCGAACAGTCACTTTCCACATTCAGCTCACACATGACGAACATAATTGAAATTCTCAAAATCGCAGATGACAGAAGCCTTGTTCTCATTGACGAACTCGGTGCAGGTACAGACCCCATTGAAGGTGCGGCACTTGCAACTTCAATTCTTGAAACACTTCATTTGAAAGGTGCAAAGATTGGTGCCACAACTCACTATGCAGAACTTAAATCTTATGCAGTTGACACCGCAAGAGTTGAAAACGGTTCATGTGAATTTGATGTTCAGTCTCTGAGACCTACTTATAAACTTCTTATTGGTGTTCCGGGCAAATCAAATGCATTTGCTATTTCTGAAAGATTGGGAATGTCTTCTGAAGTTGTAGAAAGAGCACGCAAGTTGGTAGATACTGAAAGCACGCGCTTTGAAGATGTTTATGACAAACTCGAAGCAACACGCAAAGCAATGGAAGAAGAACGTGAAAAAGCATCACGTGTTCTTGCTGATGCAGAGAGAATGAAAGCCGAGGCAATAAAACAAAAAGAAGAAATTTCATCTTTACGTGAAAAAGAAATTGAAAAAGCACGTAACGAAGCAGTTAAAATCGTTGACGGTGCAAGACGAGAGTCCTATGCTCTCCTTAATGAACTTGATAAACTGAAAAAAGAACAGAAAAAAGTTAAGGATGCAGCCGACCTGGCCCGTCGTGCACGTTCTGCTGTCAAAAAGGGTATGGAAGCCCTTGACAGTGCAGCAGATCCCGTTATGAACCTTGCAGAGGATGAAGATTATGTTCTTCCCAGAGAATTGAAAATCGGGGATAATGTTATAATCGCAAGTCTTGCAAAGCAGGCGGAAGTAACATCGCTTCCCGATAAAAAAGGTGAAGTGGGAGTTGTTGCAGGTGCAATAAAAACACGTGTTCATGTTTCTGATTTAAGACTTGTTGAAAAACAGGTGCAAAAGAAACAACCTGTCAAGAGAAACAACAGTTCAAATTTTGAAGCGAGAAGTACTGCAAAGGCGGAAACTAAAGTCGACCTGAGAGGTATGACTGCTGACGAAGCCATTATGACTCTCGACAGGTATATAGACACGGCTTACCGTCTTGGTATTTCAGAGTTTACCGTTGTTCACGGTAAAGGAACAGGAGTACTGAGAAGTGCTGTTCAGCAGTATCTTAAAGGTAATTCTTTTATCAAAAACTATCGTCTCGGTGTTTATGGTGAGGGAGAGACAGGAGTTACAATTGTTCAGCTGAAATAATGGGTTGATTGCAGAATTGTTAATAAAATTTTAACATTGACGAAATTGTAATTAATTGGTATAATATAAAAAATGACTTTTCAGGAGGTAAAAAATATGGCTGAAAAAAGAAGTAGCTTTACCGGTAAAATCGGCTTTGTTCTTGCTGCAGCAGGCTCAGCGGTAGGTCTCGGTAACATCTGGAGATTCCCTTATCTCGCAGCAAAATACGGCGGAGGAATTTTCCTGCTTGTTTATGTGGTACTTGCAGTTACATTCGGTTTTGCTCTTATGTGTGCTGAAATTGCAATCGGCAGAAAAACAGGACAGAGTGCAATCGGTGCATATAAACAGCTTGACAAAAGATTTTCATTTATAGGTTGGCTGGGAGCTATTGTTCCTGTTATAATCCTTCCTTATTATTCAGTAATCGGCGGTTGGGTTTCAAAATATCTGTGGGTTTTTGCTACAGGCGGTGCGGCAGATGCTGCAAAGGACGGATATTTTGATACATTTATTACACAGCCTGTTGAACCTATAGGTTGGTTCCTTCTTTTCCTTGGTCTTACTGCACTTGTTGTTCTTTTTGGTGTGGAAAAGGGTGTTGAGAAAGTAAGTAAGGTTATGATGCCTATACTTGTTGTGCTTACAATTTTTGTGGCAATTTATTCAATGACTCTTCCCGGTGCAATGGAAGGTGTAAAATATTATTTCACTCCCAATATCAAAGACCTTTCAGTCAATACATTTCTTGCAGCAATGGGACAGCTTTTCTATTCAATGTCACTTGCAATGGGCATAATGATTACATACGGTTCTTACATGAAGAAAGATGTAAGCATTGAAAAATCAGTAAGACAGATTGAACTTTTTGACACAGGTATTGCCTTCATGGCAGGTCTTATGGTTATTCCTGCTGTTTTTGCTTTCTCAGGCGGAGATAAGGCTGCTCTCGGCAAAGGCCCCGGTCTCATGTTCGTTACTCTTCCCAAAGTTTTTGAAGCAATGAAGGGCGGTACAATCGTAGGTATTGTTTTCTTTGTTCTTGTTCTTTTTGCTGCACTTACATCCTCAATTTCTCTTATGGAAACTGTTGTTTCAATTGTCAGAGATAAGCTTGGTTGGGGAAGAAAAGTTACATGTCTGGTTGTTTTCGTCGGATGTATTATTCTCGGCGTACCTTCAGCGTTGGGCTATGGTTCATGGGCAGATATCACAGTGTTCGGTATGGCATTCCTTGATTTCTTCGATTTCATCAGTAACAGTATTATCATGCCGATTGTTGCTCTTCTTACTTGTATCTTTATCGGATATGTGCTCAAACCTAAGGCTCTTATTGAAGAAATGGAAATCGGCGGTAAATTTGGAGCAAAGAAACTGTTTACTGTTGTAATTAAATATATAGCACCTATTTTCATTGTGCTTATTCTTGTTTCTTCAGTTCTTGATGTTCTCGGAATTGTGAAAATCTAAAAAGTTACTCTGCCTTGTCGATACTCTGAAACGGCAAGGCAGAGTTTTTGTGTTTTTTTACAAAAAACACAGTTAGTCAACACTAACTCAAAGACAAAAACGACAAAAATGAAAAAACAGTTGGAAATTTATTGACTTTTCAATTGTTTTTTATTATTATATATATAGTTAGTTATAACTAACTCGCAAAAAATACATCCGGGGGGATGAAAAATGAGAAGTTTAAGAGATGTAAAAATCGGCTCTACTGCCAAAGTTATCAAACTTCACGGTGAAGGTGCAATAAAACGACGTATTATGGATATGGGAATTACAAAAGGTGTGGAAATTTATGTACGCAAAGCAGCACCGCTCGGAGACCCTATTGAAGTGATGGTAAGAGGTTATGAGCTTTCTCTGAGAAAAGCAGATGCCGAAATGATAGAAATTGAAGATTGATTTCAGAAAGGAAATTCAGATGGATTTAAAAATTGCTCTCGCAGGTAATCCTAACTGCGGTAAAACCACACTTTTTAACATTCTCACAGGCTCAAATCAGTATGTAGGTAACTGGCCCGGTGTTACTGTTGAACATAAAGAGGGTAAACTGAAAAAATACGATGGAGTAGTAATTACAGACCTTCCCGGTATTTATTCTCTTTCGCCCTATACTCTCGAAGAGGTTGTTGCAAGAAACTATCTTGTAGGCGAAAGGCCTGATGCAATTCTTAATCTTGTTGACGGCACAAATCTTGAAAGAAACCTTTATCTGACAACCCAGTTGATGGAACTTGGTATTCCTGTTGTTGTGGCAATAAACATGATGGATATTGTCAGAAAAAAAGGGGACAGAATTGATATTGAAAAATTGGGCCTTAAACTTGGTTGCAAAGTGGTCGAATTGTCTGCGCTTAAAGGTGATGGCGCTTTTGAAGCGGCTGAAGCGGCAATTCTTGCAGCACAGAGCAAAAAGCATGAGCCTTCTCATATTTTCTCAGGTGAAGTAGAACACTCTCTCGCTCATATTGAAGAAGCAGCCGTACATAATCTTCCTCTCAGCCAACAGAGATGGTATGCAATTAAAATTTTTGAGCGTGACAGTAAAGTTATTGAGCAATTAAAACTTGACAAAAGTATTGTTGAGCATATTGAAAAAGATATAGTTCATGTAGAAACAGAATTTGATGATGATGCAGAGAGTATTATCACTAACGAAAGGTATCTTTACATAGACAGAATATTGAAAGGATGCTATGACAAAAAGAGTATCGGCAGACTTTCAACATCAGATAAAATCGATAAAGTGCTTACGAACAGAATTCTTGCGCTTCCCATATTTGCACTTATTATGTTGCTTGTGTATACACTTTCAATCGGTACAATCGGGGACTGGACTGTTGTGTTCATGAATGATGGTCTGTTCGGTTCTTTTGCGGAATGTGCAAGTGCAGGAGACCTCCCTGCATTCATGGCAAACTGGCTCAGCGTTCCCGAGCTTCTTGACAGGGTTCTTCTTGCAAAGGATGGTTCAAGTGTAATTGCACCGTGGCTTTACAGTCTTATTCAGGAAGGTATTGTAGGCGGTGTAGGTGCGGTCCTTGGATTTGTTCCTCAGATGCTGGTGCTTTTCCTTCTGCTGTCTCTTCTTGAAGACTGCGGTTATATGTCGCGTGTTGCATTTATTATGGACAGAATTTTCAGAAAATTCGGCCTTTCGGGAAAAAGCTTTATTCCCATGTTGGTAGGTTCAGGTTGTAGCGTTCCCGGCATTATGGCTTCACGAACAATCGATCAGGATCGAGACAGGAAAATGACAATTATGACTACTGCATTTATCCCCTGCGGTGCAAAAATGCCAATAGTAGGTATGATTGCAGGTGCACTTTTCTCAGGTAGTTCACTAATTGCAACGTCAGCATACTTCCTTGGAGTGGCTGCAGTTATAATTTCAGGTCTTATTCTTAAAAAGACAAAACCCTTTGCAGGTGATGCAGCTCCCTTTGTTATGGAACTTCCCTCATATCATATGCCCGTAGCATCAAATGTTCTCAGAACAACATGGGAAAGAGGCTGGTCTTTCATAAAACGTGCCGGTACCGTTATTCTTGCGGCAAGCGTTATTATCTGGGTGCTTAACAGTCTTTCTTTTGAGGGCGGTTTCCACTATATCACAGGTGAGGAAGATTCGATTCTTAATATTTTAGGAAGTCTCCTTGCTGTTGCATTCAAACCTCTTGGTTTCGGTAACTGGCAGGCAGCGGTTGCAACAATTCTTGGCCTTGTGGCTAAAGAAGAGGTTGTTGGTGTATTCGGTGCTCTTTCATCAATGGGTGAAAACGATTATGTAAGCATGGGTATTGAATTTTTCGGCGGCAGCAAGCTTTCGGGTTATTCATTTATGATATTCAACCTTCTTTGTGCTCCTTGTTTTGCAGCAATGGGTGCGATCAAAAGAGAAATGAACAATGGCAAATGGACAGCGGCAGCAATAGGATATATGACTTCTTTTGCCTACGTTGTTTCGCTTATTGTTTATCAGCTCGGAACATTCTGTATGACAGGTGTATTCACTTTCTGGACAGCAGTTGCAATTTTACTTGTGGCGTTTGTTCTTTACATGCTTTTCAGAAAGAATAAATACGAAACAAAATCTCTTAAAAAATAAGGAGTAAAAATCATGACATGGCAGACAATTGTTGTGGCAATAATTGTTGCAGTAATTTTCTTGGCAATTGTTGTCAAAGGTATAATAAATAAGAAAAAAGGTAAAAGTTCATGTGCCTGCGGTTCATGCGGCGGATGCGCAAACAAAGACTTTTGCCACAGCGGAAAATAATATCGGATACGGAAGTCGGAAACATGTCTGACTTCCGTTTTTCTATTGATTTTCCTTATGAAATATGGTTTAATATACAGGAGAAAGGGGATTATCGGTATGTTTAAAATTTTATCTGCAATTTTTGCTCTTATAACTTTACTTTTGCCATCTGCACAGATACCTGAAAGGAAATGCGACCCTGTTTACAGCGGTACATTCATTCAGTCTTGGATGAGTTCTTATTGGGACGCAGACAGATGGGCAGAAGAAGTTGAAAATATGGAAAATGCAGGTATTGAATACCTGATTCTTCAGGACACGGCAAATATGGCTTCTGACGGAACATGGACTGTTTATTATCCGTCTGAGCTTGAACTTTTCGACACAACAGAAAGTTATTGTGACGTTATTAAATCTGCACTTGAGGCTTGTAAGGACAGTAACATCAAAGTTTTTGTGGGCCTTGCAATGTTTGATGACTGGTGGGTTGAGTCTGCCATTACTTCTGATTACATTAAGGTCTGCACAGTTATGGCTGATATGGCAGAAGAAATTTCAGAAAAATATGATGGCGTTTACGGGTTTTATTTTACTCCTGAAATCAACAACATGCCTACAATGAAACTGTCATTAGGCAATATTATAAAAGGGCTGAATATCTTAATTGAAAAAATTCCTGAGAATAAACCTCTTATGCTCAGTCCTTATTATACTGAATATATTTCCGTTCCTATGGTTCTTGCAGCAGAGCCTATGTGGGTGAAAATGATTAACAAGGTTAATTTCCGTGACGGTGATATTATTGCGCCTCAGGATGCTGTTGGTGCTCAGTGGATACAGGAAAATGACCTTGAAAAAATATGGAAGATGTACCGCACTGCAGTTGATACAAGTGATAAGGATATAAAGCTGTGGGCAAACTGTGAGAACTTTACGTTGGCAAGAGCTAAGAGTGTTATCAGTGGAATTTTTGTTCCGCCTGCAACACTTAATGTAAATTCAGTTCCTTGTACGATTGACCGTTTTGCACGTCAGCTTGATGTGGCATCAAGGTATTGTGAAAATATTATTACTTTTTCTTATAATCACTATCACAGTCCCTCTTATGTAAATCCTGCATTTGAAAAAACTTATCTTGATTATGTAAATAATGGTTTTGAGGTAGAAACTGAGAAGCCGTCAACACCTTCAATTCTTATGAATGAAAATAATGTTCTTTCATGGGAAAAAGCAGAAGACAATATTGGTATTTCTCATTATGTGATATACAGAGACAATAAGGCTGTTGCATTTATTGAAGAAACAGCAACACATGAATATGTGATTGCTGATGACGGAGAATATTCAATTGAAGCAGTTGATGCTGCAGGAAATGTTTCAGAAAGAGGTTACTTTTGATGAAAGAAAATTTTAAAAAAGCGCTGAAATTATTTTTAGTGTTCTTTAAAATAGGTGCATTCACTTTCGGCGGAGGGTATGCAATGGTACCTATAATTCAGTCTGAAGTTGCAGAAAAAAGAGGTTGGATAAAAAACGAGGATATCCTTGATATTCTTGCAATTTCAGAGTCTACACCGGGACCTATTGCAATTAACTCAGCAACATTTGTAGGTTATCAGGTTGCAGGGGTCTTCGGCTCGGTTATGGCAACTCTTGGCGTTGTTCTGCCTTCGCTTATAATAATTTCAATTGTGTCATATTTCTTCAAACAATTTCTAGAGTTCAAGGTTGTGAAATATGCTTTCCTGGGAATTCGTGCAGGCGTTCTTGCTCTTATTGTCAAGGCTGCAAAAAATATGATGAAGGCTTGTCCGAAAAATGCAATTGCATACACAATTGTCGGTCTTGCATTCATCCTTACAGCAGTTTTTGATATCAATGTTTTTGCTGTTATTATCGGAAGTGCGGTTTCGGGACTGGTTTATTCACTTCTTACAAATAAAAGAAAGGGGGAAGGAAAATGATTTTTCTTGAACTTTTTCTCACTTTCTTCAAAATAGGTGCGTTCACTTTCGGCGGAGGTTATGCGATGCTTCCGCTAATTCAGTCGGAAGCACTTTCAAACGGCTGGCTTACAATGGAAGAACTTATTGATTTTATTGCAGTCAGCGAATCAACACCCGGCCCGTTTGCAATAAACATGGCAACTTTCGTTGGTACTCAGATGGGCAAAGAATTTTTCGGTATCGGTGGAGGCATTTTAGGTGCAGTGTGTGCCACGCTCGGTGTTGTAATGCCCTCATTTATTGTTATTCTTTTTGTTGCAAAGTTCTATCAGAAATTCAAGGAAAATAAAATTGTAGCAGGATGTCTCGGCGGACTTAAGCCTGCGGCAATAGGCCTTATCTGTGCAGCGGTTATTTCAATCGGGAAAACAGTTTTCTTCCCCGAAGCTGTTGCACTTTCAGTAATTGCAAGTTATACATTCATTTTTTCAATACTTCTTTTTGCAGTAATGTTATTCCTTGCACTTAAGAAAAAAATGAATCCCATTCTTGTTATCGTCATTTCTGCAGTTGCGGGAATAGGCGCAGGATATCTGGGAGAATATTTGGGTTGGTTATAAATTTATTTATAGTGAGGAGAAACAATTATGATATTTTGGATAGTTTTCAGTTTGTGTATAGCAGTTACTGCATTTTTTACAATCAAAAGAACAGTAAATGTAAAATACTCTGATCTTGCTGTTAAAGTTGCTACAAGCTCACTTTTTGTTGCTACAGGCATTGCTGCAATAATCAGTAATCCACATGTTAATCTTACTTTTGCTCTTATGGTTGTTATGGGCGGAGTTTTCGGTGTTCTCGGAGATGTTTTTATTGAACTGAAATGGCTTCAGAAAGAGGGCAATGATACATTTTTTAACTTAGGATTTGTTACCTTTATGATTCAGCACGTTATACTTGTTTCGGCTGTTTTTATCCATTATCCGATGACACTTGTTAATGCACTTATTTGTTTCACAGCTCCTTTGGCGGTTCTTGTTCTTTCAGGAGGTCTTGCCAAGATTTTTAAAATGGAGATGGGTAAATTTAAGGTTATTGCAAATGCTTACGGCGCACTTGCATCAATGACTTTTTCTGTGGGTTTCATGACCATGAATAATTATGGTATGGAGTTGTCACAGATTCTTTTCTTTGTCGGTGGTGTATTATTTTTCGTTTCAGACCTTATTCTCAGTCAGATTTTCTTTGTAAAGGGAAAATGTACGAGATTGAGGGTTGTACTTAATCATATTACATACTACGGTGCACAGATTCTGATTGCATCATCGCTTTTCTTTATGAAATAAAAATTTAAAACGAAAAGACCGCTGACAGTTTTTGTGCCGTCAGCGGTCTGAGTTTTATTAGATTTTATTTAAGATGTTCTGCTACATCACGGTCGAAGTGACCTGTGTCTACGTAAGAGTTCTGAGTCTGTATTTTTTCTCCCCATTTACGTGCGATTTCTTCATAGGAATCTGTCTTGATTTTTGCTCTTTCAAAGCCGTCCTGAGCACCTTTCAGACACCAGTCTGATTCCCACATTCCGTGGTTTGCAGCTTTGTATGTCCAGAGGAACCAGCTGTAATCGTACTTTTTGAGAGACCTGAAGCAGCCTTCCCATGTTGTTTCCTGATGAGGATAAAATTCGCCCATCATGAGAGGAACTGTTGGGTGTAAAAATCTTGTGAGAAGAAGGAAAAATGCAAAGATGAAGTCAGAGTTATTATAGAAATGAACCTGATAAACTACATTCTCCCATCCTCTTGCCCATGCCCACGGAAGAGCAAAGCCTGTCCAAATTGCTTCCATTGTAATGAGGTGGTCTGCGTCAACTGCACGGACTGTATCGTAAAGACGAAGATAAATTGATTCGTTATTTATTCTTCTTGTAAGCTCACCACATTCAACATCACACATCGGCTCGTTGAGAAGGTCATACATTGCAACTGCAGGATTGCCTTTGAAGCGGGTCGCAATTTCTGTCCATAGTTCATCTGTAAGCTGGCGGTAGAATTCACCTTCTTCAGTTTTATCATAAAGACCGCAGCTGTGACCTTTGCCGCTGTGGGGAGCATCACTCTGGAAACCGGGAGCACCGTGCATGTCAAGAACAACATAAATTCTTCTTTCTGAACATTCGTCTACTACCCATTCAAGTTTTGACAAATCCCAATTGCCGTTTTCATCAAGAATTTTTGTACCTTTATCGTCAGAATAAAAGTTTCTGTACCAGAATGGCACACGTACTGCGTTGAAGCCCATTTCCTTTATAACATCAAGGTCATATTCTGTAATGAAATTATCTTCATAAGTGTTCATCAGTTCATAGGCTTTTTCTACACCGAAACGGTCGATAAGAGTTTCGAGCATCTCATGATGGTCTGCAACTTCTTCATAGGGGCAGAGCCAGTCTTCCTGAATAAGCCATCCGCCGAGATTTACGCCTTTGAGAATGACTTTTTCACCGTTCTGATTAACAATGTCTGTGCCGTCAATGGTGAGAAAATCTTCTTCTGTAAAACTGTCTGTTGTTTCTGTAGGTTTTTCAGATGCAAGTGCAACTGTTCCTATCTGCAGAACAAAAACTAAACATAAAATAATTGATAAGAATTTTTTCATTTTTATTACCTCCTTGTACTTTAATGATAATGTTTTTTGTCATCAAAGTCAAGGAGTTTTTTATCAGTCAAATATGTAAGCGAGAACTTCTTGAGAAAGGTCGGATGAATATGCTCTTATGGGACCGTGCTGATATTTTCCGTCTTTGAAGAAGAAAATTGTGTTGTCCAATCCGTGGGAATTTTTGTCAAGAACAATAAGCAGTCTTTCAAAGTTATATTCATTCAGAGTGTGACCCCTGAAACCACTCAGAACCTGCATGTCATTATAATAAATTTCAATGCAGAGGTTTTCATTTTTTATTTCTTCTATATAACCTTCCTCAATAGCAAGCTTTAAAATACCCCATTTGTCATTCTTGGTGGATTTGTTGATTATTTTTATCACCTCATCACACATCACATTGTCCTTGGCGATGGTCTGTGGCTTTCCGTTGTGGTAAAAAATTATCTGCTCAGGCTTATAAAGGAAGTTTATTGAACCATCAGGGTGACAGGTTGTTGATACTCTTGTGGGATCGGAAACAGGGTCAGTCGGCACATCTGTTTTTTCCGTTTCCGGAATAACACATGGAGGTTCGGTTGTTGCTTCTTTTTCTGTTTTCTTTTCTGCGGTGGGTTCTTGTGCAGTTGTTTTGTTCTGAACAGTAGGCTTGTCAATCCGGCTTTCGTTTCTGTTACACGCAGAAAATAAAACTGTACTCATGAGTAATGCAAAAGCTATCATTAGGATTTTTTTATTCATAAAAATACCTCCTTTAACAGATAGTTTTTGCAATTCTCACCGCCTCTTCATAGTCAGAATGAAAAACTATTCTGTAGTTTAAATTATTTTTTCTGTATGTAATTTCAGATGAATTGTTTTTGCTTTCAACTGAAACTGACAGACCGTTTACATTGATAACATTATTTTCTTTTATGCTTTCTGAAGATTTTTCTATTGTAATATTATAGATTTTTTCTTTTGAGCTGATTTCAATTTCTGCTATGCTTTTTGCAGAGCTTCTGTTAAGTATTTTCCCGTTTTCAAAAACAATTACAGGTAAAAGTAAATTGTCAAATCCGTTTTCAGCAAGAAACTTTCTTATGCTGTTTTCAATATTTTCTTCCGGAGAAAGAGTGTGACTGCCTTTTAATTCTTCGGAAATTTTTGTTGTTTCGTTTCCCTTTGTTGAAGGTGCGGGTTTTGTTTCTGTGGGAATGCTGTCAGTTTTGTCAGGCATTGTTGTTGAGGGAGATGTGGTAGTTTTGATGATGTGGACGGTAGGTGCTGTTATGTTATCGGTAGGTTTCATTTCGGGCTTGCTGCTTGTGAGACCGGGGAATACAGCAGTCATTGCAAAAACAAGCACTGCGGCTGTTGCGATAAGCAATGCCACATTTGAAAAAGATCTTTTTTTCGGCTTAGAGTTTTTATTTTCATGTTTTTCGCTGAGTGCATCGAGACAGAGCTCGATTAACTCGGTGTCCATATCCTCTTCCGATTTTGCCAGTTCAGTTTCCATAATTTTCTCAATTTCTTCTTTTGAAAAACTGAAACTGTTATCTTTGAGAAGTTCCGCTATATGAGAACTTTTTATCACAGTAATCATCCTTCATTTATATAGTCTGAATTTTTTTAAAATGTTACGAAGTAAATTTTTTAATTTCTTTTATAATTTTATGCTTTAATCTGAAAACCTGTTGTCTTAGAGCGTTTTCGGAAATATTCAGTTCACTTGCAATGTCTTTCTGTTTTATTTTTTTAATATAAAAATCTTCAATAAGCTTTCTTTCACTGTCTGTCAGCGAGGTGAGAATCTTGTTTGCATATTTATCAATTTCTTCATCTGAAACGGGAAGTTCAAATTCAACTGTTGCGGTAACGCTGTTTTCCTCAAAGGGGACAATGTTTGCTTTGCTTTTTTCCTCTGTCTTGTATATGTCATTAATTTTATTGAGAGCAATTTTTGTCAGATAAGCTTTTGGATAATCAATCTTTTTTGAATCCATCAATGCCCTGAGCAGTGCGAGAAAAACCTCCTGCATGCAGTCGTCGATCAAGTCAGGTGTACTTTTCAGTTTATATTCGCAGAATTTTCTTATGTATGACTGGTGTTCTAACCAGATTTTTTCAGCTTGTTTTATAGGTTCCAAAAGTTTTCACCTCTCTGACAAAAAAGCTAAGATTATTTTAATAATAACTGTTTTTCTGAAAAAGTCAACTGCAATCGTCAAAATTTATGTCAATACCAGTATTTCAGTAAAGTCCCGAAAATGTCTCTTTACCCACCTTCATGTTTGAAAAACAGAAAAATCTCGTCTACACTAAAAAACGTAAACGAACATTTGTTCGGTTACAAAAACGGAAAGGAGAAATAAAAATTTGACAAAAAAACCTGTAAGTTTATCACATTTTTCTTCAGAGGAGTTACTGACTGCTGCAGGACAGTTTAACACTCTTTATGACAAAGAGATTGAAACACCGGCTGAGTACATTCACCGTAAACGTGAACGTGATATGAGAAAGGTTATCGCCTTTGTGATGGAAAATGAACTTGACAAAACAAAACATGAAATTTTCACAAAAGTATTTTTTGGCGGTGAAAAAATTTCCGATATCGCAGAAAAGATGGGCATTACTCCCTCAGGTGTTTATAAGCACTATGAAAATGCATTCAGAATTATCGGAGAAAGCCTTAAATACGTAAATTTTTATCAGAACGTCAGTAAGCATGACAGAATGAAAACGCTGGAAAGCATGAAAAACAATGCACTTTCTGCTTTTAAAGAATTGTCTTATCCCGCTGTTACCATGCGTCTTTCGAGACTTATGGAAAGGGAGAATATAAGAACGGAAATGCTTTGCCGTTCGTTGGGTTTTGATAAAAAACATTTGGAAGAAATTTTTTGCGGAAAAATTCATCCGTGTACAGATGAAATTGTTTTGCTTGCAGGTTTTTTCGGAGTTTCTACAGATTACATTTTAAAGGGGGATTTGTCTTGATAAAAACACTTAAAGAACTCGGCGAGGAATATGTTGAAGAAATTGAACTGCTTGATGAAAAAATCGAAAGATACCGTAACAGACTGAAAAAGGCTTTTGAAGAATGTAACAGTGATGAGATTTTTACAGTTCAAAGACTTTTGCGTGTTTTTTACGGACAAAGATGTGAAATGATGGAAACTGCACGTAAACTTCTTTATTATTACTCCTGAGGCGGAAAGGAAAAATAATGACAGAGTTATTTATAACAATGAATTCTTCGGGCACTTTTACCATGCCGCCAAGTATGGGAAGAATTGAAGAATACTGTGCAAGGACACTAAGAATTGCACTTAATGCTGATTTTCTGTCATCATCAATCAGTTACTACACTTTAAGCTTTGAACCTTATTCGTTATCAAGAAAAATCATAACAGAAAATATTTACAGAGATTCTTCAACTTCCGAAGGCATTTATTATGCTGACGGATGTATTTTTTGTCCTGTTTATGATTATATCGCAGTTTCACCGGTTGTTTCAGTTCAAATAGATGCATATGAAACAGATTCGTTGGGAAATGTTACAGCCATTATAAAATCCGGTATTTTCAATCTGGAATTTGCACCGTCTCTCACAGGTGAAGGAATGAAGCTCCAGACCGTGAGACCTGATGTAAAGTTTTATGAAAATGTAAAAAATGCTGTTGATAAAGCAATGGAAACATTAACAATAAGCGGTGAAAAAATTGACAGTTATTCAATTACAGGACGCAAAATAGGGCTTAATGCGGTTGGTACACCGCATTTGCAGGATTCGGCAGTAACTGCGGTGAAGATAAAAAACGGAGCTGTAAAAACCGAGTGTGTGTCGGATGAATGCATAACAAAAGAAAAATTAGCGAAAGTAAGTGTCACAGAGGAAAAAATAGTAGAAAACGCAGTTACAACAGATAAAATTGCTGATAAAAATGTCACATCGGTAAAGCTTGCAGATGGTTCTGTTACTAATGTAAAACTTGCAACATATAGCGTCAGTGAAGAAAAAATCAGGCCTTTTGCTGTTACAACATCAAAACTCGACAACGGTGCGGTTACACCTGCAAAACTCGACAGGGAGTATATTACTCATCATCAGAGTCTGGAAGGTTACGCTACGGAAAATTGGGTAAAAGAACAGAATTATCTTACAAAAGATGAAACCCTTGATGTTTATGCAACGGAAGATTGGGTGAAGGAGCAGAAATATCTGACAGAACACCAGAGCCTTTTCGGATACGCTACAGAAGATTGGGTATACGAGCAGAATTATCTTTCTTCAACCGAGGGACTTGCAACTGAAGATTGGGTTAAAAAGCAGGAGTATCTTACAGAACATCAAAGTCTTGAGGGCTATGCCACGGAAGAATGGACAAGAGAGCAGAATTATCTTAAAGAACATCAGAGCCTTGAGGGCTATGCAACTGAGCAGTGGGTTGAAAGTAAAGGATATCTTACCTCAGATGACGACTTTCTCAAAGATGTGGATTTGCCTGAGAAACTCAGCGAATTGGAAAATGACGTTGCTGTTTCTTACAATACTCAGACTCTTACCGAGGAACAGAAGCAAATTGCAAGAGAAAACATCGGTGCAGTAAAGAGTGAAGAAGGTAAAGTTCTTTCAAGTAATGATTTTACGGATGAAGATAAAGAAAAACTTGATGCTTCGCTTACGGAGCATCAGGATATTTCAATGAAAGCCGATGTGTCTTCGCTGGCAACAGTGGCTTTTTCCGGTTCATATAAAGACCTTTCTGATTTGCCTGAAAATAATTTTATTACGAACGAATTTAAAGCAAATTACGATAAGGCATATGAGCATGCTGTTTCCGAACATGCGCCGTCTGAAGCAGAAGAAAATGTTATCGAAAGCATAACCGTAAACGGAAACCCTGCAGAGGTAAACGAAAAAAATGTTTCTCTTTGTATTATTGGTTTTGATAAAAAAGAAACAGTATTTATGGAGGTGTTTTAATGCTTATATATACTTTAAATGATGACGGACTGTCTTATTCTGCGGCAGAGGAGACAGATGCTTCCGTTACAAGAGTTGAAGTTCCTGATACATATAACGGATTACCTGTAACTGAAATCTCGGCAATTTTTAATCACTGCAGTAACCTTGAAGAAATCATTGCAGGTCACAACGTCAGGGACATCTGTCATGGAAGTCTTGATTTCCCGTCTCTTAAACGCCTGTATTTGGGAAAAGGAATTGAAAAGATTAACGGTCCGCTGAATGAATCGGGAAACTTCACCGATATTTTTTACAGCGGAACAGAAGATGAATGGCAGAATGTGCGTTGGTTCTTTGTGGATGACCAGGAAACCGTTATAGGAAAGATAAACAAACATTTCGGTATTCTCGGTAAAAGTGTAATTCTCTCTTTCGATGAAGAAAAGCTTTTTCCATATACCCATTGGGATTGTATTAAGGGTAAACCTGAAGCAATCAATTCGGAAAAAGTTTCATACGAAAACAGTATAAGCGGTCTTGAAGCAAATAATGTTAAAGATGCAATTGATAAACTTAATGCCAAGCACTTCGATGCAACGGCACTTTCTTCATGGAAGGAATTACTTCATCTTGTGCGTTCGGGAAAAGCGCATGATTTTATAAAGATAGGTGACCAATTGGTTTCTGTGAAAGACGGTAAAGAACTTGTGTGGGATGTTATCGGGATTGATGCTGATGTGCCTGTTGAAGAAAAGCATAAACATTCTGTTACACTCCAGCTCAGAGATTGTTACATTGTTATGCCGTTTTCTGTTCCTGAGGCTTCATATTTTTCGGTAACAAGGCTTGCGCCGGGGCAGTATTATCTGAAAATGAATAACTATTCTTCTGCATCTAAGTATTACGCTTTTACTCTTGATGAAGAACTTCCTTTAGGCGGTCTGATAAGAATCAGCCAGAATAAGGTTTATCTTTACAGAACGAAAACTGAAAATTATTACAAATCTTTTGATGTTGATTTATCGTCAGAAAATGAGGAAGACATGAGCGGTACGCTACTTGAACAGGAAAACTATCATATTCATACAGATATGGGTAATGTGAATTATGAACAGTCTGATATAAGAAAGTGGCTCAATTCGGCAGAGGTCGACTGGTGGTATCACAGTAACGGTCGTTCTCTGGCACCGTTGGATTATTTATCAATTCCCGGTTTCTGTAAGGATATGGATGAAGATTTTCTTAGTGCCATAAATCCTGTTAAAAAGAAAACTGTTAATGCAGAGGGAACGGAAGTTATAACGGAAGATAAATTCTTTCTTTTATCTGCAGAAGAAGTGTACGCTCGTAGTGGTAATTGGTATGAATATTATCAAGAGAATTCTTCACTTTCATCATCGGGAGTAACAGAAGACAGCGCAAGAATTAAAATGTATGAGGCCGCACCATGCACTTGGGTTTTGAGAACGACTTCAGGAGACAGAGGTTACATGAGAGTTCTTACTAACGGTAGTGTATCCTATGTAAAAGCAGCGAAAGTAAACACTTTTGGTATTGCACCGGCTTGTTGTATTTGTTAAAGGAGGTTTTTATGTTAAAGGTTAAAACGGTTTTACAGCAACTTATTGATGAGAGAAAGAAAAATGCTTTTCTTTTAATGAAACTTGAAAAAATATTGTCCGATATTGATTACGTTGCCATGATGTGTGATGTTGAACTTGAGGAGGATAAGAATGAGTAAAAAATACGGTAAAGTAAAAGAGTACTATGAAAAAGGTTTGTGGAATGAGGACAGAGTAGCAAATGCCGTCCTCAAAGGTTGGATTACGATAGAGGAATTCAGAGAAATTACGGGGGCAAGGTATGATATTTAATCTTATGAAAATAACTTCGCTTTACGCAGCATTCTTTTATTTTCTTCTGATGGGAGCATTTGCATGACGGAGTGGCAGACGGGAATAATCTGTACTTTGGCAGGTCTTGTGATGTCTTTTGTTTTTTCTTTGCTTACACACAGACGTAATGAAAAAAACGACCTTAAAAATGCAGGTGAAATGCGAGGTGTTCTGCAATCTGATGTGGGTTACATAAAAGCAGGTGTTGATGATCTGAAAAGAGAAAACAAGGCAACAAATCTGAAAATTGATACTGTTTCGGAAAGAGTAACGCGTGTCGAAGAAAGTTGCAAACAGGCTCACAAAAGAATTGATGAACTGAAAGAAAATGAATACATGTAAGGAGAAAGCAAAATGAAAATAATTGAATTTTTAATTACAAACTGGAGTGATGTTACACTTGTCATTTCTGTTTTGTTTATTATAATTTACTCATCCTTTACTAACAGAATTGACTATCTTAGAGCAGAACTTTTTTCTCTTGTTACAGAAGCTGAAAAAATTTATGGCGGAAAAACAGGTCAGACGAAACTCATGTATGTTGTCAGAAAAATTTATTCAAGGATGCCTGTGGCTCTGAAACTTTTTCTCAGCGAAAAGCAACTGGAAAAAATCATTGAAAATGTTCTTGTAAAGGCAAAAAAATCATGGAGTGAAAATAAAAAAGTTCTGATAGAAGGTGAAGCTGCCGATGGTGAAAACTTATTCGTTTAAAAAAGACGGAGACAAAAGACTCTCTGAAAATTTCAGAGTAAAAGAATTCAGAAGTCGTGATGGTGCTGATAAAATTCTTATAGATGAAAATCTCGTAAAACTTCTTCAGAAAATGCGTGATAAATTCGGTGAAATAATAATTTCATCTGCATACAGAACTGCCTCTTACAACAGAAAAGTAGGCGGTGTTTCAAACTCACAACATCTTTACGGACTTGCTGCTGATGTTACAATCAAGGATAAAAGAAAACTTCTTGAAGCGGCACAGTATGCAGAAAAAATCGGTTTTAAAGGTGTGGGTCTTGATGACAAATATCAGAACTTTCTTCATCTGGATACAAGAAAGAACAAGTCTTTTTTCAGATACAGAGCAAACGGTTCAACCTATTCTGTTTCTTCATTTTTTACAACATTGAAAATCGGCTCGAAAGGTGATGAAGTAAAACTTCTTCAGAAAAAGTTGAACAAACTCGGATTTACAGATGCTTCGGGAAAAGAATTAGTTACAGATGGAATTTTCGGTAAAAACACAGAATATGCACTTAAAAAGTTTCAGAAAAAAATGAGTCTTGTGACAGATGGTATTGCAGGACCGAAAACATGGCGTAAATTATAATTTTCAACGAAAAATACCCTCCGTCAAAATCCAAGATTTTGCCACCTCCCCTTGCATTTTCAAGGGGAGGCTGAAACCGAAGGAAACAGATAAATTATAATTTGTCTGTGCATTTATGGTAAGCCTTGCCTCCATCTGATGAGAGAGGTGGATTTTGCGAAGCAAAAGACGGAGGGAGAGAAAACAAGGTTTAACTACCCCTCAGTCAGCCTTACGGCTGACAGCTCCCCTGACAAGTGGAGCCAACTGTTACAGTTAGTTTCAGCAAGATAAATTATAATTTACTTCAGATCGGAAACGTAATTGTGCGTTTCCGATTTTTTTTATTAAAACTATTGCATTTGAGATGAAGAATCTGTTACAATGAATTTGATTAAAAGTATAAAAACGAGGTGTTTTTATGAAAAAATTAATTTCAATTTTCTTGTGTGCATTAATTGCATTTTCCTGCATGGCAATTTCTGTTTCAGCAGAAAGTTTTGCTCCGACCTATTATATTGACAGCGTAGGTGGTGACGATGCAAACACAGGTCTCAGTGAAGACAGCGCATGGAAAACAATAAACCATGGAGAATGGGTTTTTATTCCGGGTACAAAAGTACTTTTTAAACGTGGCGGTGTTTATGAACTGGAAGTGACCCTTACTGTTTCAGGCACTAAAGAAAATCCCATTGTGATTTCATCTTACGGTGATGAAAATGAGGATAAACCTGTTCTCAGAACCGACAGTCACAATGAAGTTTTTGATTTTGTCGACTGTGATTACGTTACAGTTTCGGACCTTGCAATTACTGCTCCCAACGGTGGAGGTATCTGGATAAGAGGGCTTAACAAACAGTCAAACGGAATGACAATTGAAAATGTTGATTTCTATGATATGCAGAATTATGACCGTCATGTACGTGACCCGTTCGGCTCAGGTGCTGCAGATGCACGTGCGGCAATTATCACAAACGGTCTTTGGGGACCTGACGGTTATTACCGTAATACGGTTAACGACCTTACAATTAAAAACTGTAGCGTAGAAAATTGTGCAAACGGATTTATTATCTGGGGCATTCCCAAGGGTAATCCTGCTGAAAATCCAGGACATTATGAAGGCGTATATAACAGAGGCGTACTTATTGACGGTTGTTATTTCAACAATATGTATGCTGAAGCAGTAGTACTCGGCGTGTGTGACGGAGGTGTTGTCACCAACTGTACTTCACTTAATACATGTCTCGGCGGTCAGGAACCTTTACCGGACGGAGGGGTTGAATATTTCACAGCTTCAATGTGGTTCTGGGGATGCAAAAACTGTGTTATTGAACATTCAGAAATCGCAGGTCAGAGAAACTTCGGTGACGGCATGACAGTTGACTTTGACTCTGATTCAAATTATTGCACATATCAGTATGTCTACTCACACGATAATATGAGATTTGTGTGTAACAATGCAATCGGAGGCAGACCTCAGGCGGGTAATACTGTTCGTTATTGCCTTTCCGTAAATGATAACCTTGGCAGAAACAGTCTTGCCAGCGGTTCAGGTGAAGTTGAATTCAGTTTTTATAACAACACTATTGTAAACGCTCAGGAATTACATACCGTAAATGTTGAAAGCGGTATTGTTGCAAATAACATTTTCACTTTTATGCCGGGTTATTACGTTTACTACAATGACCGTAATCTTAATGCAAAAACTGATTTCACAAACAACTGTTATTATATGGCACCTAACCCTCCCTTTGATTTGCTTTCAATGAATACAAGACCTGATTTTGCAGGTGACGACATGACTGATGTGAACAGTTTTAAACTTATAAAAGGTTCTAAACTTATCGGTGGCGGTATAGAAAGAGACGACATCGAAAAAATGGAATACGATTTCTTCGGTGAAAAGGTTACTTCAACAAATATCGGATGTTACGGCGGTGATGGTGTTGAGGGTGAACTTGACAGATACGATATCATTGACATAATGGTTGATGTGTTCAGATTCTTCGGTGGTTTATGGTCAAGAGTTCTTGACGGAAGTTTATTTAACTGAGAGGTGTTCTGATATGGCAGCAAAAGAGCAAAGAACTTACAAAAGTTTCTGGGAATGGGACGAAAAATCAAAACAGAAGGAGTATACAGAAAAAACTCCGCTTCTTGGTAATGACGGCACACTCCTTGCAAAAGGTTGGGCGAGAAGAAATGTTTTTGATTATGACAGAACAAAGTCAACTCCGGGAAACAGAAAAAAAGAATGGGATTTCTATCAACTTTCCAACGGCAAATTTATGGTGCAGATAAGTTTTGCAAACATCTCAATCGGTGGTTATGTTTCTGCAAAACTTGTGGACCTGAGAAACAAAAAAGTGATTGTGGATGCAATGTCTCCTTTCCTTGGCGGCAAAAAATATGTGCCTAATCCCAAGGGTGATGTTCCCAACAATTTCAAAGCGAAAATCGGTGGTGCCGAGTTTGAGTTTGATACAAAAGAAACAGAAAGAACTCTGTATTTCAAAATGAATGCCAAAGGCAAGGATGTTGTGTGCAAATTCCACATGGATATTATGCCGGGACTTGAAAACATTACAACGGTTCTTCCTTTCAAAGGTTATCCTACAAAGTATTTCATGACAACGAAGCAGATGTGTATGCCCTGCAGTGGTACGTTTGAATACGGTGATGAAATTTATAATTTCAGTAAGGAGGACACATTTGCATCTCTTGACTGGGGCAGAGTAAATACACCTTACAGAATGGTTTGGTATTGGGGTAGCGGTTCAACATATCTTGTCGATGAAAACGGTGAAAAGCACCTTTTCGGATTTGAAATAACATGGGGTATCGGTGATGAATCAAATGCAACGGAAACTTGTCTTTTCTATGACGGAAAAGCACACAAATTCGGTGCAATTGACGTTGAAACTTTCCCGAAACCCGATAAATACATGCAACCATGGAAGTTTATTTCAGAGGACGGCAGATTTAATCTGACGATGGAACCTTTTTATGACCATCATTCAGACCTGAACGTTGCAAATCTTGCACGTATGCATTCACATCAGGTTCACGGTCTGTGGAGTGGTGACGTTACTCTTGATGACGGAACAAAACTTGAAATCAAGGATATGTACGCTTTCTGCGAATATGTAGAAAATAAATGGTAAAGAAAATGCCCACGGTTTATACCGTGGGCATAATTTGTTATTCTTTTTTCTTTTTACTGAATACCACAAGTTTTGAAAAGAAGTAGTTAAGCACCACAACGATAACTGCAAGGAGAATTTTTGAAATCATTTTTCCGCCGAGAACAAAACCGAAAATGTCGAGTTGGTACTTGTCAAATCCGAGTAAATCAATCAGTGCAAAAAGTCCTGCTTCTTCAATGACTAAAGAAAAAACTCTTGCTGCAAAGAATGAAAAAATTTCTTTGCATATTTTTTTTGTCTGCCATGTGCGGCTTTCAAAAACAAAAAGCTTGTTTGTAATGTACGCAAAAACAACTGAAACAAACCATGCAATAATGTTTGAAATAAGATAACGTTCTTCACTTAAAACAACATTGAAAAATTTAAATGCAGCAAAATTTACAAGAGTTGTTAATGCGCCAAAGAATACATACAGAATAAGTTCTTTGTATTTAATAAACAAATCATGAATTTTCTTCATAGGTTAAAATCTCTTTCGCTATATAAATAGGTCTGTTTTTGACCTGAGTGTGGATTTTGCCGATGTAAATTCCCATAAAACCAAGGAAAACACAAAGTATTGCAAAAAGTAAAAGCACAAGGCAAGCAATGAAACCGAGACCGCAGTTTTTATTAAATCCAAGTTCGGCAACAAGAAAACAAATAAAAAGAAGCACATCAAAAATTCCCAAGCCGATACCGAAATAAAGAGGTAATTTCAGAGGAAGGTCGGTATAAGCCATGATGCCGTCAAAAGCATATTTAAGCAGCTTCTTAAATGACCATTTCGTTTCTCCGCTTTCTCTCTCCATAACTTCGTAGGGAATAGAATATGTGTTGAAACCAATCCAAGAAAAAATGCCTTTTGAGAAACGGTGGTATTCAGCCAGAGAAATAATAGTTTCAACAACATTTCTTCTCATTGTTCTGAAATCACTTGCATCTTCAATAAGATTTACTTCACTTACCTTGTTGATGACAGAGTAAAAGCTTGTTTTTATTTTGCTGAGAAGTGCAGAATCTTTTCTCTTTTCCTGAAAAGCGGCAACCATGTCATACTGAGAATTTTCGTCAAGGATTTTACCCATCTGAACAGCAACCTCAGGGCGCTGTTGCATGTCCGCATCAATAATTGTGGTGTATTCACCCTTTGAGGCTTTAAGTCCTGCATACATTGCAGCTTCTTTACCGAAATTTCTTGAGAAATTTATTATTTTGATTTTAACATCTTTGTTGTTTTCAAAGATTTTTCTTAAATTTTCACTTGTTTTGTCACGGCTTCCGTCGTTAACAAAAATAAGTTCAAAATTATCTGTGTATCCCTTCATTGCTTCTCTCGCAGCATTAAAAAATATTTCAACATTGCCTTCTTCATTGAAGCAGGGGATAACCAGAGAGTGTTTTACAGACATATCTTCAACACCTTTTCGGTTAGTAAGTTTATTTTATACTTTATGGATGGTATTTGTCAATAGATTTATATTTTGTTTACGGTAAGTTTAATTTTTCTTTTCAAGTAAGGTGACGCATTCAACATGATTTGTTTGGGGGAACATGTCATATGGGCAGATATTTTTAACTTTGTATCCGCCTTTAACAAGTGTGTATAAATCTCTGCCTTGTGTTTCGGGGTTACATGAAATGTAAACGATTTTTTTTGGATTCAATTTCAAAACAGAATGTAAAAATTTGGGTGTGCTTCCCATTCTCGGCGGGTCAAGAAAAACTACGTCTGCTTTGTTTTCTTCAGCATAACTTTTCAAAAAATCTGATGCATCTGCACAATAAAATTCAATATTTTTTATTCCGTTTATTTCCGCATTTTCTTTTGCATTTTCAACTGCATCCCTGACAGCTTCAACGGAAATTACTTTTTTTGCTTTTTTGCTTGCAATAAGTCCGATTGTACCTATTCCGCAGTAAGCATCAATGACAGTTTCTTTTCCTGAAAGATTAGCCAGTTCAATTGCCTTTGTGTAAAGTTTTTCTGTCTGGACAGGGTTTATCTGATAAAAAGAGTTTGCGGAAATTTTAAACCTCAGTCCGCACAGGATATCTTCTATGTAAGGCTTTCCGAAAAGGACTTTTTGCTTTTTGCCAAGAACAAGTTTGTCAGATTTCCCGATTGTCTGAATGATTGAAGTAATCTGAGGATGAAGCGAAACCAGGTCTTTGACAAAATTATTTCTTTGGTCAAATTTTTCTTCTCTCGTTGCAAGAACGACCATGATTTCTCCGCTTTTAAATCCGGAACGGATAAGAACATGATGTAAAAAACCTGTTTCGTTGGCAGGGTTATAAACAAAAATTCTATATTTCTTGATTAACTTTTTGATGTCGGCAATAATTTCTCCAGCTTTTTCATTTTCAAGAAGACAGGATGTAACTCCCACAATTCCTCCTGTAGAGGACTGATAAATTCCTGAAAAAAGATTGCCGTGTCTGTCTTTTCTAAAAACAGTCTGAACTTTATTTCTGTAATGGTAGGGGTTGTCCATGGGGATGATTTTTTCGACTCTGCCGTATTTACCCAATGAACGGACACATTTGATTTCCTTGAAACGGAGTTGCTCAGGGTAGTCCATGTTCATCAGCTGACAACCGTTACATTTTTTATAAACGCTGCATTTCATAAGAATTCACCTCTGTAGGTTTATGTTTTAAGTATACCACAGAGGTGAATTTTTATCAATCTTTGTCAAAATGATTTTTTATACTTTCATAAATTTCTATAATTTTAAAGCGTGGTTCATATCGTGGGTCTGATTCAACAAGTTTTACTTCATCTTCGTTGAAAAATAGATTTATGTCAGGTTGAGAAGCGGGAATACACAGAGGAGGAAACATTACACACCACCAGTTTTTGCCGGAACTTTCTCCGATAAGCACGCGCACAGCTTTGTATTTTCCTGCAGGAAGAGTTACATTTTCATATGTTCGTGTGGTGAAAAATTCATCTGTCACTGTAATTTCAACAGGATAATCAAATCCGTTTTCACGGATGACTTTCTCGGCGGTTTCAATTAAGATTTCTTTTTCGTTTTTTATTTTTTCTTCTGCATTTTCTTTTGTGACAGAGCCGTCAAAAATGTTTTTTCCTGTCGTCAGAAGAGCATCTCTAACTTTTATTTTTAATTGTTGATCTTCTTCGGAATCTGAATTTGCAAGAACATGAAGACGAAGAACATCGCTTCTTATTTCATCACAAGTTTCTGCAAAACCTGTTATGCTGAAAATAATTGTAAAAACAAAACCTGCTAAAAGAGAGAGTCTGAACATTTTAAATTTTTTCATAAAAAAACACTGTCCTTTCACAAAAGAGTGTGGACAGTGTTCTGTGATTTTATTCAATTATTTCCAAAGAATACGGAACGGGTGTTGCAATGAATACGTTGTTTGTAATGGCTTTTAATTTTTCTGCACAGTTTTCTGCATCTTTTTCATTTTCAAAAATTCCGTAAACAGTTGGACCGCTTCCACTCATGAGAGAAAGTTTTGCGTTGTTTGCTCTCATGATTTTTTTGATTTCAACTCTTTCGGGAACTTCAATTACCTGTTCAAAAACGTTTGCCGCAAGTTTACACATTCCGTCAAAGTCACCGTTTGCTGCTGCAATGAGCATTTTGTCTTTTTTTGGTTTTCTGATATATGAAGCGTTGTCAAAACTTGCAAAAGCTTCTTTTGTGGAAACACCCATTTGGGGCTTTGCAAGAACGAAATAACATTGAGGAATGTCATCAAGTGGTGACAGGACGTCACCGATATTTTGCGCAAGACAGGTGCCGCCTACAATACAGAAAGGAACGTCTGCTCCGACTTTTCTGCCGATTCTGCAAAGTTCTCTCTCAGTAAGTCCGGCATTAAAAAGTTCGTTGAGTGCTTTTATTACTGCCGCACCGTCAGCACTTCCTCCGGCTAACCCTGCTTCAGAAGGAATGTTTTTTTCAATGTGGATATGAATTCCGCAGTTTTCAATTCCCGTTTTATCAAAGAAGGCAAGAGCCGCTTTGTAAGCAATGTTTTTTTCATTTGTGGGAATTCCCTCTTTTGAACAGGTGAGGGTGATTTTTTCCGAATCATTCTTTTCAACCGTCACAGTGTCATAGAGAGAAACTGACTGCATAATCATCCACAGATTATGATATCCGTTGGGAAGTGTACCCAAAATGTCGAGCATTAAATTTATTTTTGCAAAAGCCTTGATTTTCATATTAATCAGTCCTATTCAATGGGAATGAGTACAGGCTCTCTTGATTGGAAAAGCGCAATTGATGTGAAACCGCAGTCAAGAGCAAGCTGCATTCCTCTGTCAATGCCTGCACCAACATGTTCTGCAAAGTGGGAGTCTGAACCAAGTGTGATAAATTCACCGCCGAGGTCTTTGAAACGTTTTACAACATCTTTATCAGGCATTGTTCTGCCTATTTTCTGACGGTAGCCTGATGTGTTGATTTCAAGAGCCTTACCTTTTTCAATAAGTGTCTTAAGAATTTCGTCAATGATATCGCTGTAACGGTTAAGGTCAACTGTGTAACCCTGATCACCTACCATATATCTTAAAGGATACGTAAGGTGTGCAAGTGTATCAAATTTGCCCCAACGAGCAAGTTCAAGTTCTTCTTCAAAATATTCATCAAGAAGTTTGTAGATATCGTAACTGTCATATTTCAGTTCACAGAAGTCAGGCATGTCACGGAGATTATGAATTGAGCCGATTACCTGGTCGTAATTGAATCTTGAAATAATATATTCTGCAGTTTTTACGTCATAAGTGGGCTGACCGAGTTCAATGCCTGTGTTTACAAGAAGTTTACCGAGAAAAGCAGATTTTGCTTTTGAAACTTCAAAGAAAGAATGAAAATCCGACTGGTCAAAATGTCTTTCTTTGTAGAAATCAACTTCACAATGGTCTGTGAATGTAACTGAACGAAGACCTGCTTTTTCTGCTGCTTCGCACATGAACATTGCGGAATGATTTCCGTCAAAAGAATTGTCGGTGTGAACATGCATGTCGAGAATGTTTTTGAATGCCAAGTAAGGTCGTCCCTTCTGAATAAATCTATTATGCCACTATTTTACTCTACAAATAAGAAAAATGCAATAACAAAAGATAAATTTGCAATTAAAATGATATTGTGATATAATTAACAAGTTAAAATATTTTCAGAAGGTGATTTTATGAGAGCAGTAGTAACAGTTGTAGGAAAGGACATGGTTGGTATCCTTTCAAAGGTAGCGGGAATATGTGCTGAAAACAAAATGAATGTTATTGAAGTTTCTCAGACTATTCTTCAGGATATGTTCTGCATGATTATGCTTGTTGAAACTGCGGATGAAAGTGCAAATTTTGCAGCCTTTGCCGATTCGCTCAAGGCTGAGGGCGAAAAGCTGGGTCTTGTTATTCATGCAATGCATGAGGATGTTTTCAATTCCATGCACAGAATATAAAGGAGTTGTGATTAAATGATTAACACAGGCGATATTCTTGAAACTATAGGCATGATTCAGAATGAACACCTTGATATCAGAACAATCACAATGGGTATCTCACTTCTTGACTGTTGTTCAGGTGACATTGATGTTTCATGCACAAAAATTTACGATAAAATCACACGTCTTGCATCTAATCTTGTGAGAACAGGCGAAGATATAGAAAAGGAATACGGTATTCCCATTATCAACAAAAGAATTTCAGTAACTCCTATTGCCATGATTCTTGCTTCATCAGGCGGAGACCCGGTAAAATATGCTCTCACTCTTGAAAAGGCATCCAGAGAAGTCGGCGTTAACTTTATCGGCGGTTACTCAGCTCTTGTGCAGAAAGGTTTTGCACAGGGCGATGAGGCACTTATCAGAAGTATTCCCGAGGCACTTTCCCGTACAGACCATATCTGTTCAAGTGTTAACATCGGTTCAACAAAAACGGGCATCAACATGGATGCAGTAAAACTTATGGGTAACGTTATCAAAAGTGCCGCTTATGCTACCGAGGACAGAGATTGCATCGGTGCTGCAAAACTGGTTGTTTTTTGTAACGCTCCCGATGATAACCCATTTATGGCAGGTGCTTTCCACGGTGCAGGTGAAGCAGACTGTGTAATTAACGTAGGTGTTTCAGGTCCCGGTGTTGTAAGAAGTGCATTGACAAAAATTCCCGATGCAAATATTACAGAAGTTGCAGACATGGTGAAGAAAACCGCATTTAAAATTACAAGAATGGGACAGCTCGTGGCTTCTGAAGCATCAAAAAGACTTGGTGTGCCTTTCGGTATTGTTGACCTGTCACTTGCTCCTACTCCTGCGGTAGGTGACTCGGTTGCATATATTCTTGAAGAAATGGGACTTGAGCAGTGCGGTGCTCACGGCACAACCGCATGTCTTGCTCTGCTTAACGACGCGGTTAAAAAAGGCGGTGTAATGGCTTCCTCTCATGTCGGCGGTCTTTCAGGTGCATTCATTCCTGTCAGCGAAGATGCGGGTATGATAAATGCTGCAAGAAGCGGATGTCTCACACTTGAAAAACTTGAAGCCATGACTGCTGTATGCTCGGTAGGTCTTGATATGATTGTTGTACCCGGTGACGTAACACCTGAAATTATTTCTGCAATTATTGCAGACGAAGCAGCAATCGGAATGATTAACTCGAAAACGACGGCTGTCAGACTTATTCCTGCAATCGGTAAGGAAGTCGGCGATGAACTTAACTTCGGCGGTCTCCTCGGCAGCGGTCCTGTAATGAGAGTAAATACTGCATCTCCCGAAAAATTCATTTCACGTGGCGGAAGAATCCCTGCGCCTATTCAAAGTCTCAAAAATTAAATTTAAAGTTTTGATCGAACTTTTTCAAAAGTTCGTGGGTTCAAGGGGCAACGCCCTTGTCGCAATCCGCAGAGTGCGAAACTCCTATGCGTCAGAAAGCGCAGGAGGGTAGAAAAACAATTAATGAATTGTTTTTCGCAGGGAACCCTCGCCGAGGGGTCCCTGAAATATAAATAGTCAAGTCCCACCGTACTGTTATAATGCACGATGGGACTTTTTTGTCACATATTAACTTTTACCGTTACAATACTCTTTGCAGGAATGTTAATTTCTGCTTTGAATTTTCCATTGTAAATTTTTTCGCAGTTGTGACTTTCATCTGTCAGATAAATTTCTGTAGTTCCGAGAAGTCCGTTAATTTTTAAATTTTCTTCTGCTTCTTCAGGATTTACTATTACAATAACAGTTGTGTTTTCTTTTGTGAATGCAACTGTTTTTATTTTTGTTTCTTCCTCAAAATTATCGAAAATTCTGACTCGTGTCATGCCTTTTTCAATAAAAGATGTGAAATGTTTAAACGCATAATAGCGGTTGTATGTAACGAGTTCTCCGTCAACTCTGTCAAGGAGTCCGTCACCATTAACTGCTGTCCAGCTTTGCCATGAAACTGCATTCATTTTTGTCAGGTCGTCAACTATGATTTGTGCCATGTGAAGACCGCTGTCAATTGTTCTGCTGTCAATTGTGAGAGGAAGTTCGCACCACTCACTCATTTCGTATTTTTTATCGGGATAATCTTCCTTGAATTTATTTCCCACTTGTTCTTTTTCTTCTGCCTTTGTATCCATCCAATATGAATGACCTGCAAATGAATCACAGAAATCATTTAAAATTTCACTTGCAAAAAATTTCTCAACATATTGGTAATGTGCCCATGTCATTTCTCCGCTTTCAGGGCCGCTTAATTTATAGGGTGAATTTCTTTTCTGCATTTCTGTTGCGAAAAGTTCAAGCAGTTCAATTGTTTCATCAATTTCGTAGTGGCAACCTTCCTGGCCTACCCAATCACCGCCCCATGACCATTGCGGTTCATTGATGGGCGAAATTGCATAAATCGGATAGCCCTGAGAAACAAACCAATCGGCGATTGTGAGAACGTAATCTACAAATGCCTGATAATTTTCTTTCGGAAGATTGGATGAATATTCGGTAAGACCGCCTGAGGCATGACCGCTTTTTGTCATTGAAAAATGAGGACTGTTGCAGAAAAGAATAACTTTTTCTGCACCGTATTTTACTGCAAGGTCAAGCATGCGTCGTGCGTTTTTATCGCGTGTGAAATCGTATTCGTATTCTCCTGTTTCTTTGTTTATAACATAGAAACTTTCAGTTCTTCTTGATGTATCCCAAACTCTGCAATCAGGATTATCTGCTTCACCGCCACCGATATTATAACGGAAAATTTTAAGCCCTAAGCCATCTTCCTTATCATATAATTTTTTAGCAATTTCGTCAGCCATTGTTTCGTCTTCAATTGTCTGTGCCCACCAGCAGGAACTTGTGCCGAATTCTTCAAAAGTCTGATATTTTTTTGTTTTGTCAATCAAAATTTCATGCCTCCCCGTAAGTCCTGAACACCACATAAAGATAAACTGGATTATTGCAAGAATAAAGGAAATAATTTTCATCATTTTATTTTACCTCTCGGAAAATATTTGTAAAATCATTGTACATTAAGAGTAAACTTTTTGCAAGTAAATTGTTGACAAAATGTTTTCCTGTTGATAAAGTTAATGTTATAGTATTCTTTTGATTGAGGGATAAATATGATTAATAATACATTTGAAATACTGAATCAATACAGCGGCGACTTTTCTGATCCGCCTTTGAAAATCCGTGAAGCGGGCAGAGGTGTTCTGATTGAAAACAATAAAATTCTTCTGACTTACGAGACAAACACAGGGGTTTATATGACTCCGGGAGGAGGTCTTGAAGAAGGCGAAACTCTTTCGGAATGCTGTGAGAGAGAGTTAAGGGAAGAATCAGGCATAAAAGTGAAACCATTGAAACAGTTTCTGAGAATAAATGAATACTGTCCCGAATGTATGTATGTGAGTAACTATTTTATCTGCGAAAAGGTTGGTGAATGTGAAAATTCACTTACAGAAGTTGAAGTGGAACACGGTGTCGTTCCTCGATGGATTGATATAGAAGAAGCACTTGAAATTTTCGGCGAATATCCCTCAAAGAGACGTGATATTTCAAGTTTATACCAGAGAGAATATACAATGCTTAATAAATATCTTAAACTTAAAAAAGCAATTGACAGATGAAAGTAAAAGACAGTATAATGTAAACAGAAAATCAAGGAGGCGCAAACATGTTACAACAAAAGATTATTGCATTTTTTACAGCACTCATAACACTTTTATCTTTGTGGTTTTGCCCTGCAAAGCCTGAAGAGGGAGTTTTCAGTGAAAATTCCTCTGTTGAAAAAGTACAATTTGATGAAGGGGATTTTGAGATGAAAGAATATGATCTTGTAGTTTCTCCTGAGGGAAGTGATGCAAATGAAGGTACGGAAAATTCAACTCTTGCAACACTTGCAGGTGCAAAACAAAAATTAAAATCTCTCAAAAATAAATTGCCCGAAAATACAACCGTTACAGTCTGGTTCAAAGAGGGAAAATACATAATTGATGAAGAAATAGGTTTCACATCCGATGATTTTTCAGGAGTTGTTTTCAGAAGTATGCCCGGTGAAGACGTTGTTTTCACAGGTGGGATGGAAATTTCAGATTGGACTGAGGGTGAAATAAACGGTGTGAAAGCACTTGTGTCAGACATTGATACAGATAAAATTTATTTCCGTTCTCTTTTCAAAGACGAAAGAAGACTTCCTGTCAGCACATGGCCTGAGGAAGGATGCTTTACTGCAAAGACTGCAGATATAAAAGATGCTCTTAATCCTGAAGATACAGCAGGATACTTTAAACTTCATACGGCTTTTTATGCAAATGAAAACGAAATAATGGATTTTGCAAACGTAAGAGATGTTAATGTCCGTATCATGCACAAATGGTGTGATGATATTCTTCCTCTGCGTTCAGTTGACACAAAAACAGGCAGAGTTGAAGTGAGAAAACCAGCTGCAATGACAATTGAGGTTGAGGATAACTACGTTTATGAAAATGTGCGTGAAACTGTAAACAAGGCAGGAGAATGGTATCTTGACAGAAGTGAAAAGAAGCTTTATTACATCCCCTGTGACGGCGAAACTGCAGAAAATCTTGTGCTTTCAGCGCCTGTTACAGAAAAATTCATGTCCTTCCACGGTGCTGAAGATATAAAGTTCAGCGGCATTAGATTCATAAACACAGACTGGGATTTTGTATCAGGTACTCTTAATATCTGGCCTATTGACAAGGCAAATCCCAATTATGAACATATTGAATTTGAGCCCACACATCCTCAGGCATCTTACGAAGTGCCCGGTGCTATCGAGATAAACAATTCAGAAAACATTTCTTTTGAAAACTGTATTTTCCGCAGTATTTCAAACACGGCAGTTATGTTCAGAGGGGACTCTCAGAACTGCTATATTGATGCATGTTACTTTGATGAAATCGGCGGTAATGCAGTTTTCATAAACGGAGCTTTGGTTGTTCCTGCAATTACTAAAAAGATTTCAGTTACAAACTGTGAAATTAACGAATACGGCAGGATTTACAACCATTCTATCGGTGTGCTTCTTTGTCATGCTTCAGACTGTATAATTGCAAACAACGAAATTCACGATGGATGGTACACAGCGGTTTCCGTCGGTTGGATATGGGGTTATGCAGAAAATCCCACAAACAATATTCAGGTGAAAGACAACCTTATCTATAATATCGGTAACGGTTGGCTTTCTGATATGGGTGGTATTTATACTCTCGGTATTCAGCCCGGTACAGTCCTCAGCGGTAATGTGATTTACAACGTAGGTTGCTATGGCGGTAAACAGGGCTACGGCGGTTGGGGTATTTACCTTGACGAAGGTTCAACAGAAATTCTTGTTGAAAATAACCTTGTTTATGACTGCTCTTCCCAGGCGTTCCATCAGCATTACGGCAGGGATAATATGATAAGAAATAACATTCTTGCCTTCGGCGGTGAGGGTATATTCCGTATCACAAGAAACGAAGAGCATAATTCACTTTTCCTCGAAAACAATATTCTTGTAAGTGACGGTAGAGTTATGTACTGGGAAACAACCAGTCCTGACTGGTTCAAGGATAACAACAACCTCTATTGGGACTACGGCAACAAGGCTGTGTATTCGGGCACATCAACAAAGGTGTTTGAGAGAGAAACCATTGTCGATATGGTAGGTAAAGGATATTATAATAACGCCGTTTTTGCTGACCCCATTTTCAAGGATGCAGAAAACAGAGATTTTACTCTTGCAGAAAACTCACCCGCACTTGAAACAGGATTTAAACCTTTTGCATATAAAGCGGGAACACCGTATGAATTTTAATTGATATGTAAAATAGAATACAGTAATAGTCGCCGATTTGTAATTCTTGAGCATTAGCGAAGAATTTTGAATCGGCGATTGATATGTTTTCTTACAGAAATATTTAGGGGTATTCGACGAAATTTTATAGTATATCAACGGCAACATCGTAGGGGAGGATATTCCCGTTCTGAAAAAATTGAAACCCGGATTTAATCCCAATTTTGTATTGTGTAAAAGGGAAAAGTTTTTTAGCAAAACGGAAGAGTGATTGTTTGAATAAAAGGGCGTTGTTTATTGCGAAATGCTGAGTTGATTTTCCTTTTGATTTATGTTACAATAAAACCGCTAATACGTTGTATCGTTAATATCTTGACATAGAGGTTGTTATTAACAAAAATGAGGAAAGGTGTTGTTGTTCTGTGGACAGAACTTTAAAAGGCATCAAAACGCAAAATAACGTATCGTCTGTTCGATATTTTCAAGATCTTAATCCGTGGATGATTGTGGTTTTAGTGGTTGTTAATGTTCTTTTTCAACTTTCAGAAAGCGTTTCGCCTGTTTTTAAATATGCAGGAATATGTGTTCTTTTTGCCATGTTGTTTTTTCTTGATAAAGACGATTATATTTATTTTTCGGTTTCTTTAATGAGTGTAATTAGTTTTGCAACGGTTTTCACAGTATCTGTGATTAATGTTATTACGGTCGTTTATTTTATAAGAGCATATATTTACGACAATAAATATATGCCCAAAAAAGAAAAGCGAAAATTTCCTTCGCAAATAATTATTGTGTGTGTAGTATGGATTATGTATTGCGTACAATACTTTTTTGAGGGGACAGATGGACTAAAGGCAGTTATCGTAGTTGTTAAACAGTTGTTGTTTTTGGTGTATATGGTAGATGTTTTTCGTGTTTGTAAAAGTCGAAAAGAAGTTAGAAAAAAACTTTTTACAATGGAAATATATTATGTTTTAGGCATAATAATATCATCAATAATCAGTGTCGTTATGAATGGAAATCAGTCGTTACATAATACCAGGTTGATGTTAAACAGTGTAACGGGAGCAAATAGATACGGTCTTTTACTTGCGTTTTCAATGATTTTTATTCTGCTGGAATTTTTAAATGTAAAAAATGTTAAGGAATGGATTGTTTTGGCGGTTGCTGCAGGAATTGTTTTATATTTCTGTTTTGCGGTAAAATCAAGGAACTGCATGATTACAGTAGCCCTTTCTTTTGTTGCCACTGTATTTTATGGAATCAGCAAACCTAAAAGCAGACTATCGGCAATCATATTATTAGTGTCTGCAGTTTCGCTTTTTGTGTTAATTGTTACTGTTGGAAAAAATGCAAGAATCTATGATAACATTATGGGAACTATTCATAGGTTTGTGAATCCCAGTGGTGAAGATATAACCAATGGAAGAACTGATTTGTGGGTAGATTATCTTAAAGCTTTTACTTCGGATATTCGTTTTTTTCTTTTGGGTAGTAGCAATAGAGATAATTTTGCTGACAAAGAGGCACATAATATTTATCTGGACATATTGACACAGTACGGTATAATAGGATTTTTTATAGTATCTGTGGTTTACACAATGGTTTTTATTGAAATAAGCAAAGTAGTAAAGAGTTTTGGGAAAGTGAAAAGTGATTTGATTAGTTTTTTGCCTTTTTTTATGGTTTTCTTTATGGGCATAGCTTCTTCGCTAAGTTTGTTGACCACGAATCCTACGATTAATTTCTGTATGGGAGTTGCAATGATATATTCGTATCAGATAGATGATGACAGTAATGCAGAGGAAGAAAAAGTGATAGATGAGAAAAAAACGAGAGTAAGTCTCAGAAGAAAGTTGCGTATGTAATAACTGCACCTGAACACCAAGTTTTTGTGTTTTTTATGTAGAAAAGGTGTTTGTATGGGATTTTAGTAAAACGATTTATAGTATATTTTAAGAACTGTTGTTTTGGCAATTTGCAAGTTGATATCGCTGATACTATAAAATATTGTTGCAGCTACGAAATTTTGTCCAACGACAATATTTCGTAGCTGCAACAATAATTATCTCCGTACGAACATTACTATTACAATTTGTTACCACCTGTTTTCCACATATTCGCAGAAGGTGAACATATCTTTTATTTCAATTTTTGTTCCGTCATCAAGGATGACATTACCATTCCACATTCCGTAGACCTGATGACAGTTCATTCTGCCTACTTTGAAATCTACATCTGAGTGGTTGTCAAGAGTGGGGGTCATTGTCATGTTGAATCTGCCGTCCTCGGAAATAAAATTCCACGGTTCCATAAACCTGCCTTTAGGAAATGTCTCGACATCAACTGCCCCGATTTTGTGGATTTTTCCGTCATAGAAAATACATGTCTCCGTAGCGTTTGATTCGTTGCCGATTGCCCATGTGATTTCAAAACCAAAAAGATGTTTTTCTCCGTTTTCATCAACAAGATATGTTGAACCGCTACCCCAATACCAGACCATTTTGTGTATTGTATTTACTCTGCCCCAGTCAAGAGAACAGAAGGATTTATCTTTCGAAAATTCATACACATAGTCACCGTAAACAAATTTACCTCCGCAGGGCATACAAAGCTGTTTTGTGGTCATGAAGTATTTTGTGTCATCTTCGTCAAAGGGAAAAACGGTTGTGATACTTTCAAGACCCTCGGGAATATCCATTGAAGCGGTAACCTCAACCGGTGTTCTTTTGTAAGTGCCTTTGTACCAAAGAGTTCTTTCTTTTTCTTTTGTATTGAAATCAAATTCGGTTTTTCCTATTTTATCTTTGAATCGGCTTGGTGCATCAGGAATTGAATGTGATACATGCCTGTTTGCACCTGCAAAATACTGAACAGAATCACAGATTATTTCGCCTGTTTTCAGGTCAACAAGTTTAGCTGCAACGTATCCGCCGATATTGATGTTTGCAAAGCTGATGAGTATCTGCATTTTATCATCGAAGATAGTGTAGAAATCCCATTCTTTACGGCTGATAATACCTTTCTTAACAAGATTACGATCGTATTCAAAAACATTTTTTCTTGCCCAACCTTTTGCAAGTACTGTGCTGTCAGGGTTGAGCAGGGGTGTAGGCTCGGTATATTCGATCTGCTTTGATTTTTCTTTCCACTCTGTGAAAGGGATATAGGTTCTTGCCAGTTCGCTACGGCTTTTTGTATCCATTTAATCAACTCCGCGTATAAGTAAAAATCCCGAATGCATAAACATTCGGGATTTTGGTGATCCATCGGAGATTCGAACTCCGGACACCTTGATTAAAAGTCAAGTGCTCTGCCGGCTGAGCTAATGGATCATATATTTGTGCTGAACACCTTGATATTATATAGTGTTTTTCAAAATATGTCAAGAGATTTTTTTAAAAAATTTTTTATTGGCTGATTTTTTTACATTTTAACATATTTTTACCCTTTTGAGAGAAACTATTTATGAGTTTTTTAGGAGGATATGATATGTGGATCGTACTTATCAGGACTTTTTTGCTTTATTTTATTGTAATTATGGTTGTCCGGTTTATGGGAAAACGTCAGATAGGTCAGCTTCAACCTACAGAGCTTGTGGTGACAATACTTCTTTCTGAGATTGCGGCAATCCCTTTGGAAAATGATTCCGTACCACTTATCTATTCTTTGTCGGCAGTAATTCTTCTTGCCTGTCTTGAAATAATTTCGTCTGGAATTGCCCTCAAAAGCGGGAAATACCGCCGTGCAGTTGAAGGTAATGCGGTTTTTATTATCAAAGAAGGAAAACTCGACGCAAAAGCTGTAAAAAAACTCCGTTATTCTATTGATGATATTATGGAAGGTCTGAGACAAAAGGATGTTTTTGACATAAGTGAAGTTGAATATGCTGTTGTGGAAACAAACGGAAATCTCAGCATTCTCCTCAAATCTGATAAAATCCCTCTTACTCCTTCTGACATGGAAATGAATAAAAAAGAAAAGGGCATTCCTGCTGTTGTTGTTGCTGACGGGAAATATATTTATTCCAATTTTTCTCTTTGCAGAACCAGTGAAGAAAAAATCGGAAAACTTCTTGAAAAAGAAAAAATGACAATTGACAAGGTTATGCTTATGACACTTGATAAAACAGGGAATAAATTTATTATTCCGAAGGAGGGGGAATAATGAAAAGATTTGTTATTGCACTTACTTTACTTGTATTTATTGCCGTAGGAAGTTTTTTTGTAACCTCTTCTGCAAAAAAAGCTATAGAAGAAACAAAAGATGCACTCCTTTCCTGTGCAATAAAAGAGGAAAACATTTCCACTAATGTTGTTGAAATCAAAACAGCTTTGAACACGTGGGACAAAAACAAAAAAATCCTGTACGTATTCATGTTTCATGACGATTTTTCAGAAACAGAAAAAAACATGATAAAACTCAGGTATCTGACAGAATTTCCCGAACCTGGTGAAATTAAACGATTAAGCCGTGAAAGTGCTATGATGCTTGACAATCTTGCGGATGCTTTTTGCGTAAGTTTTGAAAATATCTTCTGAATTGTAACCTTAATATATTTTAAGTTGATTTTCATAAATGTTTGTGATATAATTATTGAGTACAAATATGCTCATTTTGAAAGGAAGTAAAGAGATGACCGGAAAAAGACTTATGTCGGCACTTATTCAGCTTATACCTGTGATTTTGGTTGTTACTTTTATTTTCGGTGCAATCGGCGGATATGTAAACTATTTTATCCTCGAACCCGAATATACTGCAACAACCTCTTTCTATGTAATGGCACCTGTTGAAGAGGAAGCCGGAGCCGATAGTAATGCTATCATTACATATTATGAAAAGCTTGCTCTCGACTACAGTGAAATTGCAAAAAGTCGAAGTATCACAAGTGAAGTTGCCAGAAATCTCGGACTTTCAGGCGGTCTTAATGACTATAAAATAGAAGTTGCTCCTGCAGAAGAAACACGTGTGATGGAACTTACTGTTACAGGAGAAGACTCAAACCTTGTTAAGGATATTGCAGACGAAATGGTCAAGGTGTTCACTGAAACAGTGAAACGCGTTATCGGTGCAGAAAATGTTAATGTTATCGATTACGCTTATGTTGAAAGAACCGGGCCCATGAGAGCTCAGAACACAATTCTTTTTGCTCTCGCAGGTGCTATTATTACAGTTGGTATTATCGTTCTCAAGGAATTTGCAGATACTACTTTCAGAACTGCCCAAGAGGTTGAAGAAATGCTTGATCTGCCCGTACTTGCACAGGTAAACAGAATCAAGAGTACCCAGGGTAAAGGCAAGAAGAAAAAGGAAAGCAAATAGAATCAGGGTTCTGAGTTTTTGAAAGGAAGGATATTTTATGGCTAAGTTTAAAGGTAAACCCGGCTACAGTTACGGATATGGTTACGGTTATGGCTACGGTTATGGTTATTATCCGGGTGAAAGTAATAATAACAAAGTTCATGAAGCAATTAAAACCCTGAGAAGTAACATTAAATTTTCAGGTATTGATAATCCCATAAAAACAATTGTTATCACCAGTAGTATTCCCGGTGAAGGAAAAAGTACAATTTCTCATTTCCTTGCAATTGAAATGGCAAAAGCAGGTAACAAAACACTTATCGTTGAATGTGACCTCCGTCGTCCTACACAGGGTAACCTTTTCAAGGTACGACCCAAGAAGGGTCTTACCAAATATCTTTCAGGAGAATGTACTCTTGAAGAAGCGGCATCTGTCACAAATACAGAAAACCTTTATTTCCTTGATGTTGACTCAAAGGTGGTTAATCCTGTTGAACTGTTAGGTTCAGACCGTTTCAAAAGAGCAATGGAAGAAATGAAAGAAAAGTTTGATATTGTTATTTTCGACACTCTTCCTCTTGTGAGTTTCATTGAAGGTGCTCTTGTTGCTGCAAATGCAGATGCTACAATTGTGGTTGTCCGTGCAGGATATACCCCTCAGAGGGCGGTTCTTGCAAGTCTTGATCAGCTTGAAAAAGCAAATGCTAAAATAATAGGTACTGTTCTGAACGGTATTGAAGAATCAGAATCAGGTCAATATTACGGCTACCGTAAATACAGCAAATACAACGAGCGTTATCACGGAAAATATGGTTATAATTATGACAGTTATGACAGTTATTATGCGGAAATAAACGAAAAAGAAGAAAAAGAAAAAGTTGAAGAAGAAAAGCAGGATTCTCAGAAAAACAATTTCAATGATCTGATTTTATAAGACAGGCGGTGGAATTGTTGACGGATATTCACAGTCACATACTTTTTGGTGTAGATGATGGTGCTCCTGATTATGAAGAATCGGTAAGAATGCTCAAAGAGGCAAAAAAGGCAGGTTTTGATACAATAATTGCCACACCTCATGTAAGGCGTCCGAATTTTGACAAAGGCCCCGTAAGAGAAAGCATGGCAGCACTCAGGCCTGTAGCTGAAAGCATAGGCATAAATCTTATTCAGGGATATGAGTACAATATTTCAGCTCTTACAGATGACGGAATTGAGGGTGCATTACGTTTTTGCACAGAGGGAACAAAAACTATTCTTCTTGAAATGAAAGGTACACGCGTTGCATCAAACTGGGAGAGAATTGTAATTCATTTTCAGCAAGAAGGAGCGGATGTAATTATTGCTCACCCTGAAAGATATGCAGATATTCATTCAGACAGTGATATGGTTTCACGTATGCTGGAAGTAGGATGTAAATTTCAGATTGATCTTGCAGTTATGTTGGAGAGAAATATATTCAATAAAGAGAAAAAATGTGCCAGAAAACTTCTTGAAAGAGGTGCAGTACGCTGGTGTTCTTCCGATGCTCACAGGGCAGAGGATTATAAATATTTTGCGCAGGCTTTTCAAAAATACGGTGATGAATTTTTTTGTATGCCTGACAGAAACTCGTACCCGGAATTGATAAAATAAATTGAGAAAGGATTTTCAAAAAATGAGAAATCTCTATAAGAAAATCGTAAATGGTGAAGAAAAAATTTCACTGGTAGGTCTTGGTTATGTGGGAATGCCTATTGCTGTTGCTTTTGCAAAGAAAGTAAAGGTTGTGGGTTTTGATCTTAACGAGAGAAAAATAGACCTCTATAAATCCGGTGTTGATCCCACAAACGAAGTGGGTGATGAAGCTATTTCACAAACAACAGTTGACTTTACTTGCGATGAAACAAGACTTAAAGAGGCGAAATTCCATATTGTAGCAGTTCCTACACCTGTTAATAAAGATCACACACCTGACCTTACACCCGTTGAAGGTGCAAGCAGGATTGTAGGCAGAAACCTTGTGAAAGGTTCTGTTGTTGTTTACGAAAGCACAGTATATCCCGGAGTAACGGAAGATGTTTGTGTTCCCATTCTTGAAGAAGAATCGGGACTTAAATGCGGTGTTGACTTCAAGGTAGGTTACTCACCCGAAAGAATTAATCCCGGTGATAAGGAACACAGACTTGAAACAATTGTTAAAATTGTTTCGGGTATGGACGAAGAAACACTTGAACTGGTAGCAAAAGTTTATTCGCTTGTTATTGATGCGGGTGTTTACAAAGCAGAAAGCATTAAAGTTGCTGAAGCTGCAAAAGTTATTGAAAACAGCCAGAGAGACATCAACATTGCTTTCATGAATGAGCTTTCAATCATCTTTAACAAGATGGGAATTGATACAGCGGCTGTTCTTAAGGCTGCAGGTACAAAATGGAACTTTCTCAAATTCTTCCCCGGTCTGGTAGGCGGACATTGCATTGGTGTTGATCCGTATTATCTTACATACAAGGCAGAACAGATCGGTTACCATTCACAGATTATACTTGCCGGCAGAAGAATCAATGACGACATGGGTAAATATATTGCGGAAAACACGGTGAAAAAACTTATTTCATGCGGTAAATCAGTTAAGGACAGTCGTGTTGCAGTTCTTGGCCTTACATTTAAGGAGAATTGTCCCGATACAAGAAATACAAAAATTATTGATGTCATCAAGGAACTTAAGGAATACGGTGTTAAATCTTTTGTCACAGATGCTTATGCTGAAGAAGAGGACGCTAAGAAAGAATACGGCATTGACCTTATTCCGTTGAGTGAACTTAAAAACATGGATGCTGTTATTGTTGCTGTAGCACATGATAAATATTTTGAACTTACACAGGCTGATATTGATGCAATCTATGCACCTTGCGATAATTCAGAAAAAGTTCTTATTGACGTAAAGGGAATTCTTGACAGAAAAGCTTACGAAGCAGCAGGTTACTGCTACTGGAGATTATAATTTACGGGAGACAGTTTGAAATGGGATATGACAATCTTGTTTTTGATAAAGACAGTGTTTTTCTTGTAACAGGAGGAGCAGGGTTTATTGGTTCAAACCTCTGCGAAGCAATTCTTAAAATGGGTTACAAGGTAAGATGTCTTGATAACTTCTCAACAGGTAAAAGAGAAAATATTGAAGGCTTCCTTTCAAATCCCGATTTCACCCTCATTGAAGGTGACATCAGGGACTATGAAACTTGCGAAAAGGCTTGTGATGGTGTAGATTATGTTTCAAACCAGGCTGCCTGGGGAAGTGTTCCCAGAAGCATTGAGATGCCATTGCTTTATGAAGAGATAAATATAAAAGGGACACTCAATATGCTTGAAGCCGCAAGGCAGAAGGGCGTTAAGAGATTTGTCTATGCTTCAAGCTCATCTGTTTACGGAGATGAACCAAATCTTCCGAAGAAAGAGGGCAGAGAAGGAAATCTTCTTTCTCCCTATGCACTTACAAAAGGTGTCTGCGAACTTTATGCGAAACTTTATACGGATATTTATGGGCTTGAAACAGTGGGTTTCCGTTATTTTAATGTTTTCGGCAGACGTCAGGACCCATACGGCTTTTATGCTGCAGTTATTCCGAAATTTGTAAGACTTCTTCTTAATGACGAGGCTCCCACAATCAACGGTGACGGCAAACAGTCAAGAGACTTTACATATATTGAAAACGTTATTGAAGCAAACCTTAAAGCAATGGTTGCTCCTAAGGAAGCAACAGGACAGGCTTATAACATCGCTTACGGCGACCAGATTTATCTTATTGACCTTTACAATGAACTTTGCAAACTTCTAGGCAAAGACATTGAACCTATTTACGGACCTGACCGAGCTGGTGATATAAAACATTCAAAGGCAGATATATCAAAGGCAAAAGAACTTCTTGGTTATGATCCTGATTGGTCTTTTGAAAGAGGTTTTGCAGATGCAGTTGAATGGTATAAAGAAAATATAAATTAAGAATATTTAATTAAAATTAAGCGGAGGGTGTTATGAACAGAGTTCTTCAAAAAAAAACAAAAAAGACATCGTCCGCTATTTTGAAGGGCTGAATTTGTGGATATTTGCTGTGATTTTAGTGGTAAATATCTACTTTTAGTAAAGAGATTAGTTAAGTTTACGTTTTTGCATGAGTCTGTATTGAGTAGGTTATCCAAGAATTTTATTTTTGTATAATCATAATTGGCAGAAAAACGAAAAATTTTTACGTATAAAAGATTTTGTCACAAAGAAATTAAAATGAGGAGATACGTTTTATGAAAATTCTTGTAACAGGAGCAGATGGATTTGTAGGAAAAAATCTCTGTGCAAATTTTAAAACGAATGATAACTATGAGCTTCTCAGATTTGATATAAATACAGAAAAATCACTTCTCGAAAAATATTGTCAGGAGTGTGATTTCGTTGTTCATCTTGCAGGTGTAAACCGTCCTGAAACTGAAGATGAATTTGCAAAGGGTAACTCAGGTTTTACAGGAGAACTTCTTGCTTGTCTTAAGAAAAACAGGAATACGTGTCCCGTACTTATAACGTCTTCCATTCAGGCTGAACTTTCCAATGCTTACGGAAAATCAAAAAAAGATGCGGAAGATTTAATTTTTGCTTACGGTAAAGAAACAGGTGCAGATGTTTTTGTTTACAGAATGCCCAATGTTTTCGGTAAATGGTGCCGTCCTAATTATAACAGCGCGGTTGCCACTTTCTGTAACAATATTGCAAGAGATCTGCCCATAACTGTTAATGACAGAAATCATCAGATGCAGCTTGTTTATATTGACGATGTTGTCAACGAAATCAGAAATGCCGTTGAAGGTAAAGCGAATAAAAAAGATAAATTCTGCGAAATTCTTCCGGTTCACAAGAAGACACTTGGTGAAATTGTTGATCTTATCTATTCTTTTAAAGCTTCACGTGACGAAAGAAAAGTTGCTGACATGTCAGATGAATTTGTAAAAGCTCTTTACGCAACCTATCTCAGTTATCTTCCTGAAGATAGATTTTCATATCCTCTTAAAATGAACATTGATGAAAGAGGTTCTTTTACAGAAATTATCAGAACGGTTGACAGAGGACAGATGTCGGTAAATATTTCAAAACCGGGTATCACAAAGGGTAACCATTGGCACAACACAAAAAATGAAAAATTTGTTGTTGTTTCAGGCAAAGGCGTTATTCGTTTCAGAAAACCCGACGAAGAAAAAATTATTGAATATTATGTAAGCGGCGATAAAATCGAGGTTGTGGATATTCCTACGGGATATACTCATAATATTGAAAATTTAGGTGACACGGACCTTGTTACATTTATGTGGTGCAATGAACCATTTGACCCTGAAAAACCCGATACATTTTTCCTTAAAGTATGAGGTGGAAATAAATGAGTAAACTTAAATTGATGACGATTATCGGCACGCGTCCTGAGATTATAAGACTATCAGCAGTTATGAAGTGTGCTGACAAATATTTTGACCATATTATTGTTCACACAGGTCAGAATTACGATTACACTCTAAATCAGGTTTTTTTTGAAGACCTTGAATTGCGTGCTCCGGATTATTATCTTGACAGCGTAGGCGCAGACCTTGGTGAAACAATGGGCAATATTATTGCAAAATCTTATCAGGTTATGGTCAAAGAAAAACCGGATGCAGTTCTTCTTCTGGGCGATACAAACTCAGCACTTTCCGCAATAAGTGCAAAACGTCTTAAAATTCCGATTTTCCACATGGAAGCAGGTAACCGTTGCTGGGATTGGAATGTAAGTGAAATGATTAACAGAAAAATTGTTGACCATATTTCAGATATCAACCTCCCATATACTGAACACAGCAGAAGGTATCTTATTTCTGAAGGTATTGACGGCAAAACTGTTTTTGTAACAGGATCACCTATGAGAGAGGTTCTTGAAGAATATAAAGATAAAATTGATGCAAGTGATGTTCTTTCACGTCTTGGGCTGGAAGAAGGTAAATTCTTTCTTGTCTCTGCGCACAGAGAAGAAAATATTGACAATGAAGAAAACTTCATGGCTCTCATGACTGCTATCAATAATATTGCCGAGAAATATCAGATGCCGGTTATTTATTCAACACATCCACGTTCAATGAAGTTTATTGAAAAGAGAAACTTCAAATTCCATCCTCTTGTTCGAAATCTCAAACCTTTCGGCTTTATGGATTATAACAAACTTCAGAAAACAAGCTATTGCGTTCTCTCAGATAGCGGTACTCTTTCAGAAGAATCAGCAATGCTTGGTTTCTCTGGCGTGCTTCTCAGAACATCAACAGAAAGACCTGAGGTTCTCGATAAGGGCAGTGTTGTAATCGGCGGAATTAAAACCCAGGATGTTGAACGTGCAATTGAACTCTCTGTTTCAATGCGAGAAAATAATGAACCTTATGTTATGGCGGAGGATTATGCAGATATGAACGTGTCTGTGAAAGTTGTTAAACTTGTTCAAAGCTATACACATATTGTTAATAAGACAGTATGGCTTAAGTCATAAATAGATTTTGTGCTATATGCAAAAAAATGAATGTATATTTTTGTGCATATTTTAAGTTTTTTTGTCAGTTAAATTTTTATTTCATTTTTATATGTTGACACTCTCCCCCTACTTGTGATATTATTATCATGAAGAATAGTAGGGGGAGTATTGCCCTTTCTTGTTCTAATTTGATAATTTATACTTAGCGTTATATCTTTAAAGGAGGCAAAAGTTATGTCCAAGACGAAGAAACTTCTCAGTATCGTGCTGTCTTTGCTCATGGTTGTGAATATGTTTGCAATCAGTGTTTCGGCAGCAGACGGAACTGTTGAAGCAGATTATGTAGCACAGTACAGCATTACAACAAGTGCTGGTGTGGTACATCCCGGTGATGTAATCGATGTTTACCTCAACCTGACTACAGATTATCCTGTATATGCAGCTCAGGCAGCGGTTCTCTACGATGCAACACTTTTTGAGGTGGTTATACCTGAGGGTGAAAAAGCAACCACACCCAAATACATTGATAATGCAGGTGAGTTTGAAAATTATAAACTCCTTGGTAACGCATCTTCATCTTCATCAATGTACAAGAGAAACTCAAATCCCACTTATTGGCAGTCCATGTCAAGTGAAGTGAAGATTGCTTATATTGGTTTCTCAGGTGACTCCAGCAAAGGTGATCCTGTAGTTGCTGATGGTCAGATTGCAAAATTCTCGCTTAAAGTGCGTGAGGATGCAACATTTGGTGCAACAGGTTCAATTTATATGAACGAAGATTGGATTAAAGATGCAGGCTGCCTTGGCGGTCTTACTTTTGTATCCCGTTCAGTTACAGAAACATTCGGAACAACAGCCGGTAGCTATGTTGCATATGGTCAGACTATTGATCTTGATGCAGCAAATGCAACTGTTACTGTAGGTCACGATGACGGAGAATGGTCAAATAAAACTGCACCCGATTGTGTAAACGAAGGTCTCGATGAACTTAAATGTACAATTTGCGATGCGGTTCTTGATACAAGACCTGTAGATGCTCTTGGACATACAGAGGGCGAAGTAAAGGTAGAAAACAACGTTAAACCTGACTGTGTAAACAAAGGTTCATACGACAACGTAGTATATTGTACAGTATGTAATGCGGAACTCAGCAGAGTAAAGGTTGAAGTTCCTGCATACGGACATCAGTATGAAAGTTCGGTAGCACCTCCTACATGTACAGAAGAAGGCTATACAAAACATGAATGTATGGTTTGCGGTGATACATATATTGATACACCAGTAGCCAAACTTGACCATACATGGGGTGAAGCAATCGTTGACAAAGCACCTACATGTACGGAAGTAGGTTCACAGCACTATGAATGTACAATGTGTGGAGGATCTTCACAAGCAGAAGAAATTCCTGCAGATGGACACAGCTACGAAGGCACAGTAACAGCACCCACATGCGTAGATAAGGGATATACAACATACGTATGTTCAGTATGTGGTGACAACTATGTATCAGATTATGTAGATGCTCTCGGACATACAGAAGTAATTGACGAAGCAGTAGCACCTACATGCACAGAGACAGGTCTTACAGAAGGTAAGCATTGTTCAGTATGCGGCGAAGTACTCGTAGCACAGGAAACAGTAGATGCACTTGGTCATACAGAAGTAATTGACGAAGCAGTAGCACCTACATGTACAGAAACAGGTCTTACAGAAGGTAA
>JAZOAY010000008.1:0-4761 GCA_045595725.1 Acutalibacteraceae bacterium
GCCCTGGATATGTCAAGAGGTAAACCCTCTCCCGCACAGCTTGATATTACAATGGAAATGCTTGACTCTGTTAAATTTGAAGATGCTTTCAAAGCAGAAAACGGTTTTGACTGTCGTAACTATGGTGTTCTTGACGGTATAGAAGAATGTAAAAAACTTTTTGCAGATCTTCTTGAAGTTGATGCAAAGAATGTTATTGTAGGCGGTAACTCAAGTCTTACAATGATGTTTGATTACATCGGACAGTGCATGACTCACGGTGCAGGTGATGAACCTTGGCTTAAGCAGGGTAATGTGAAATTTATCTGTCCTGCCCCCGGATATGACAGACATTTCGGTATTCTCGAATTTTACGGAATCGAAATGATTACAGTTCCTATGCTTTCAGATGGCCCTGATATGGATAAAATAAACGAACTTATCAAAGACAGTTCAGTAAAAGGTATGTTTGTCGTTCCTAAATATTCAAATCCTGAGGGTATCACTTTCTCAGACGAATGTGTAAGAAAAATTGCTGCTATGAAACCTGCTGCAAAGGATTTCAGAGTTATCTGGGACAATGCTTACTGTATCCATGATATTAATGATACTCCGGACACACTTCTTAATATTTTTGATGCTGCAAAAGAATGTGGCAGTGAAGATATGTTCATTGAAGTCACTTCAACTTCAAAAATTTCTTTCCCCGGTGCAGGTGTTGCAGCTCTTGCTGCATCAGATAATAACATTACTGCAATCAAAAAACGTATGACAATACAGACAATAGGTAATGATAAACTTAATCAGCTTCGTCATGTCAGATATTTCGGGGATGTTGACGGAATTAAAAAGCACATGAAAAAACATGCAGAACTTCTTAAACCTAAGTTTGAAGCAGTTCTCAGATGCTTTGCAGAAGAACTTGAAGGAAAAGGTATTGCTGAATGGAAAAATCCCAATGGAGGTTATTTTATCAGCCTCAATGCTCTTGAAGGTACAGCAAAAAGAGTAGGAGAACTCTGCAAAGAAGCAGGTGTTGTTCTCACGTCTCCCGGAGCTACTTATCCTTACGGTAAAGACCCCAAGGATTCAAATATCAGAATTGCACCTTCTTTCCCTTCAGTTGCAGAACTTGAAAAAGCAGCAGAGCTTCTTGCAATTTCAGTACGTCTTGCAGCATGTGAAAAATTATTGGAAGCATAATTTTTAAAAGAGGTAATTTGAAATGAAACTCAGAGCAGTTATTGCAATAATTGCATGTAAACTTACAAAGTTCATTCTCCGAGTGATGAAAAGAGGCGGTACAAATCTTCCCGGTAAAATAGCCGTAAAAATCTGCCCCTCTGTTCTCGGTGTGATGGCAAGAGGTGTTACAACAATTATTATCACAGGTACAAACGGTAAAACAACCACCTCGAGAATGGTTGAACAATGCCTTGAAGAGGCAGGACTTAAGTATTTTGCAAACCGTTCAGGTGCAAACCTGCTTACAGGTATTACAAACGAATTTGCTATGAACTCCACAATTTTCGGTAAATGCAGAAAAAATTATGCCGTTATCGAATGTGACGAGGCTGCTTTCAGACACGTAAGCCGTTATGTGGATGCAAAATATATTCTGGTAACGAATGTTTTCCGCGACCAGGTTGACCGTTTTGTTGAACTTGAACTTACAATGAGCGGTATCAGGGCAGGTATTGAGAATTCACCCAATGCAGTTGTGTGCATAAATGCCGACTGCTCACTTACAACTTCTCTTATAAAGGATGTAAAAAACAGGGTGATTTATTACGGTGTTGATTGCCCTATTTATGAAGAACTGGTTTCTGAAGTTTCAGATGCTCAGTATTGTATTAATTGTAAAACCGAATATAACTACGACTACAAAACTTACGGACATCTGGGTTCGTATTCTTGTCCCGGATGTGGTTACAGACGTCCTGATACAGAAGTATATGTTACGGAAGTTGTGTCAAGTGACCTTGACAGTACTACTGTTAAGATAAAAATGAGTAATGACGAAAAACTTCTCAGAATAAATCTTCCCGGCGGTTACAATGTTTATAACGCAATTTCTGCGGCAGCAGTTGCAAAGGGAATGGGAATTGATGAAAACAAAATCATTACTGCACTGTCAAGTTTTGAATGTGGTTTCGGAAGAATGGAAAACTTTGATATCGGCGGTAAAAATGTGAGAATGATTCTCATAAAAAACCCTGCAGGATGTAATCAGGTTCTCAACTTCCTTACAAATACCGTTAAAGAAAAATGTCTGTTTGTTACAATCGTAAACGACAGGATTTCTGACGGTACAGATATTTCATGGCTTTGGGATGCAAATTTTGAAAAGCTTGAAGAATTAGGTGACAGACTTCCTATGATTTATGTGGGTGGTCTTCGTGCAGATGACATGGCAAACAGACTTAAATATGCAGGCAGAAGTCTTGAAAGAATAAAGGTTATCAAGGATGATGATGAGCTCCTTGAAGAAATTGACAAGGCAGATGTTGACGTGTTCATCATGCCTACTTATTCTGCAATGCTTTCTTTCAGAGAGAAAATCAGCAAACGATATAATCTTAAGAGTTATTGGGAGAACTGAGTTATGGAAGAACTTAAAATTTGTTATTTATATCCCGATGTGCTTAATCTTTTCAGCGACGGCGGAAATATAACCTGTATCAGAAAACGTCTTGAATGGCGTGGTATGAAAGCAGATGTTACAAATGTTTCTGTAGGTGAAAAACTGAACGCAAATGATTATGATTTATTCTTTATCGGCGGTGGTCAGGATTTTGAACAAGGTATGCACCTTAAAGACCTGATGGGTGAAAAAACTGATGAAATCAGAAAAGCAGTTGAAGATGAAAAAGTTTTTCTTGCAGTTTGCACAGGCTTTGAACTTCTCGGTAATTACTGTAAGTCAACTAACGGCACACAGTATGACCTTGTAGGTGCACTCAATATGCATACGGAAATTGAAAAAGAAAGATTTATCGGTAATTACTGTTTTGAAAGTGAAGAACTCGGTTCACTTAAAATTGTAGGATTTGAAAACCATGCAGGCAGAACTTATCTGGGTGATGGTGTTAAACCTCTCGGTAAAGTTCTTAAAGGAAACGGCAACAACGGCAAAGATTTCACAGAAGGTGCAAGGTATAAGAATGTTTTCGGAACTTACGCTCACGGTGCTTTGCTTCCCAAAAATCCCGTCCTTGCAGATAAAATAATTTCTGTTGCTCTTGAGAGAAAATACGGAAGAAGTATTGAACTTTCTCCTCTTGATGATGCTTTTGAAATGACAGCAAACAAATATATGCTTAGGCAGATGAGGATCGAACCCATCACGCCTGACAAATGATAATTTTCTGTCTGACTTGTCTCATCACTTGAAATACGGCAGTATTCCTGCGTTCTTCGACCACGTCCGAGCAAAAAATTCTCTATTTGGCAGGTCGCAGAGTTTCTGCCGCCGTATTTTTCGTACGGCAAAGTGCGAATTTGCAGGAAAGCTGACGGTTTTCAAAAATGAGTGTGAAGCCGCACAGAATAAGGCGACGAGCGGAACCGTAATGTGTTCGACTCTCGTCTGCCTAACCGTCTCGTATGTGAATAAAAGGAGTGTTACTGATGAAAAAACTGTTCTCAATTCTTTTTATTATGATTTTTACACTTTCTTGTTTTACTTGTTTTGCGGGTGCAGAAAGCAAGAAATTTGAATTTGATGAAAACGGTAAATTTACCGTTCTTCACATCTCTGACCCTCAGGATGACCGTTATCCCGCACACGGCATGACAGATTTCATCAGGAAAGCAATTGAAACTGCAAAGCCTGATTTTATTGTAATTTCAGGTGACATAGTTGAAGACAGTCGTGCAGGTGATATTTCTGATGACGAAATTTTCAAAGAGGGCGTTCTTGTTGACGGTGATTATGAAAAAACTCTTGAAAATGTAAAAATTGCAGTAGAGAATATTTTTGCGCCCATTGAAGAAACGGGCATTTACTATGCGATTACAATGGGAAACAACGACTATAAAGCGGGAATTTCAAACGAAGATTGGCTTGAAATTTTTGCATCATATCCTCATTGCATAACAGTTGATGAAAGCAATGATACTGAGGGTAAAATTGACCAGTATCTTGAAATCAAAAAATACAACTCAGATGAAACAGGTTTTGGACTGTGGCTTCTTGATAACGGCAGAGGATTCACGGAAGGTCAGAAAGAATGGTTCAAAAATAAGGAAACAGGTTCGGTTTCCTCAATTGTATTTGAACATATTCCCACAGATGATATCGGAAACCTCTATGAAAAATGTAACTTTTGGGATAAAGGTGCTTTGCTTGGCGACGACGGAGTTTACAGGCTTAAAAATGGCGGCGTGAACTTTACTGTAAGCAAACCTTGTGAACCCACTGAAGAATTCCTTATGTGGAAAGAAAAAGGTGTTAAAGGTGCATTCTTCGGTCACATTCACACAGACGGTTTTACAGGTGATGTTGACGGAATTACAATGGGTCTTACTTACGGTTTCCAGTTTTCAAAGGCGGGTCCTTACGGAATGAGAACGCTTGAACTTGATGAGAGCGGAACTTTTGAAACAGACCTTTATACCTATGAAAACGGAGAGTTTACTCTCCAGATTGATGATGCGGCAGGGGATGAAAGTTTCACAGATAAACTTTTCAATGCTCTCATGTTCCTTTGCAGACAGATTATCGCTTCGCTTAAATTTTGATAGAATTTCATGATATAAAAAAACACAACAGTTTTTTGA
>JAZOAY010000009.1:0-17847 GCA_045595725.1 Acutalibacteraceae bacterium
ACAGGTACACCGTAAGCAAGTCTTGACACCGTAACACCGAAAGGTTTTATGAGTTTTGACAGATACATGGCCGTTGCCTCACCCTCAACTGTGGGGTCAGTTGCCATGATAACTTCCCTGACTTCTCCTGATGCTACACGGGAAACAAGGCTTTTTACATTCAGTTCCTCAGGACCTATTCCGTTAATGGGGGAAATTACTCCGTGTAGAACATGGTAAACACCTTTATATTCCCTTGTTCTTTCAAAAGCAAGTACGTCTGCAGGATTTTCCACAACACAGATAAGACTTTTATCTCTTGTAATATTATCACATATAGGACAAAGTTCTCCGTCTGTCAGGTCACCGCAGACAGAACATCTGTGTATTTTTTCTTTTGCATCAATAATACACTGTGCAAAATTCTTTGCCTCTTTTTCTGACATACCCAGAACATGGAACGCAATTCTCTGTGCACTCTTTTTACCAATACCCGGCATGCGTTCAAACTGCTCAATAAGACGGGCAAGAGGTGCAACCTTATATCCCATTAAAACAGACCGCCTAATCCGCCGAGACCGCCAAGTCCCGCTTTAGCGCTTTCCATTGCACTTTCCATTGCGTCAACTGACTTTTTGATTGCTTCGTTAACTGCTGCAACAACCATATCTTCAAGCATTTCTGCATCTTCAGGGTCAATTACTTCAGGGTCAATTTTAATTCTCTTTACTTCATGTGTGCCGAGAACAACTGCTTCAACTGCTCCGCCGCCTGCAGATGCAGTAAATTCTGTTGCTTCGATTTCTGCCTGCTTATTTTCCATGTCAGCCTGCATATCCTGAATTTTTTTCAGCATTGCTGCCTGATTCATACCGCCCTGATTGGGAATTCTTGCTTTCATTTTAATTCTCCTTTAAGTAATTAGTTTATGTCAAACGGAATATCACTTGCGTTTGCTTTTTTCATAAAATCATCAAGTGGGTCTTTTTTTACACCCATTGTTTCTTTTTTCTGCTCACCTTTGAAAATACCGAGTCTGTATTTTCTGCCTGCAGCTTTGTAAATTGCTTCGCTCAACGCCCTGCGGTGAGTGTCAATTCTGATAAATTGGTCAAGTGTGGGATTGAAACTGTTTATCAGCACAAAATCACCTCTGAGAACTGCACTTGACCCTGCAAGCAAACCACGTAAAGGTTTATCAGTTTCACCAAGAATAGCCAGCGTTTCTGCCCACAAAGCAAAAGGTCTGTCGCCATCTGTGGATGTCTCAGGCTCAGGTTCTTTTTTGGGCTGAGCAACCTGGGGTTTCGGTGAAGGTTCAGCAGGAGCAGGAGTAAGAAAACCATCTTCTTCCGGTGGTGGAGGAGTGAAACTGTCTTCCATAGGAAGTGAGGGCTTCCTCACTTCTTCTTTTTTGACCTCCGAAGACTGTTTCACTTCTGTTTTTATAACAACTTTTTCTCCCTGTGCTATAGATGACAGTTTCATTTCAAGGTCTGCCACACGTGAGAGAAGTGCTTTATTCGTTTCGTCAAGTTTTGGTGAACAGATTCTCACCATTGCCATTTCTGTTTCGATTCTGCCTGAAAGTCCCCTTTTTATGTTTGCAAGTGTTGTTTCAAGTTGGGAAAGGCAATAAAGTATATTTTCAAGAGTAAATTTCTGTGACTGTTCATCAATTTTCTTCAGTTCTTCAGTTGTGCAGACAATAAGTTTTTCTGCTTTTTTAACAGTCTTTGTAACCATCAGGTTTCTGAAATGGCTGATAAGTTCACTGCACAGTCTTTCCATATCGCATGAAGCATTGTGCAGATCATCAATCATCTGAAAAACCTTTGATGTGTCTTTGTCGTTCAGTGCATCTGCAAGTTCATAAAGATAACTTTTACCTGCCATTCCTGCCGCATTTTCCACAACCTGTGAAGTAATATTTCGGCTTCTGGATGCACATTGGTCAAGGAGAGAAAGTGCATCTCTCAAGGCTCCGTCAGCAATTGATGCGACCAATGAGGCTGCCTCATCGTCAATAGTGAGACCTTCCGAATCGCAGACAAATTTAAGTCTTTTCACAATGTCTTCAACGGGAATTCTTCTGAAATCAAAACGCTGACAACGGGACAGAATTGTAGGTGGAAGTTTGTGAACCTCTGTTGTTGCCAGAATAAATTTTACATGTTCCGGCGGTTCTTCAAGGGTTTTGAGAAGTGCATTAAAGGCTTCAATTGTAAGCATGTGAACTTCGTCAATAATATAAACTCTGTATTTTGCATTGGCCGGTGTAAAATTAGCTTCGTCAGTCAAGTCACGAATGTTGTCAACACCTCGGTTACTTGCGGCGTCAATTTCAATAACGTCAAGGATTGAGCCGTTTTCGATACCCTTACACATTTCGCACTCGTTACAGGGATTTCCGTTCTGAGGATTAAGACAGTTTACAGCCTTTGCAAGAATACGGGCACACGTCGTTTTACCTGTACCGCGTGAGCCGTTGAACAGATAAGCGTGCGAAATTTTACCCTCTTTAAGTTCGTTTGAAAGAGTTGAAGTAACATGTTCCTGACCTGCAATGTCGCTGAAAACTTTAGGTCTGTATTTTCTGTAAAGTACCTGATACATCTCTTTCACCCTTTCGATTATATTAAATGCAAAGTGCAAAGTGCAAAATGCAAAGTTTCGGGAGGGCGTTGCCCTCACCATTTATATGATAAATTAATGACATTATCGTAGGGGAGACGTTTCGTCTCCCGCAAGATTTTATAAAATTTAATTCGGGACGTAAACCCGTCCCCTACGATATGACCGTTAGGTTTTATAACAAAAAAGCCTTGCCTTGGTCATATGGCATGCAGGCGGACTGTGGCGCACAGCGCTAACCGCTTAATGCTGCTCGATTCCCCGCCTGACATGGTTCACGGCGCCCCGTCGCACAGGACCCACACGCCACATGACCAAAACAAAGCTCGTTTCGTACTTACCTATTATAATATATTTTTCCCTGAAATGCAATAGGTTTTTAGAGGTTCCCTTTAATTTCTGAAATAATTTTTGCAATTGCAGCCTCTGTATTGGGGACAGTTATGAAATCTGCCGCCTGACGGACTGATGCAATTGCGTTTTCCACCGCATAGCCTATGTCTGCCGCTTCAAGCATTGAAATATCGTTTTCAAAGTCGCCCACGCAGATAAGAGTATGTACATAGGGAAACATTTTTTTAAGTTCTGTTGCCCTTGCACCTTTTGTTGCTGTAATGTTAAGAATCTCCTGACCTGTCTGCCAACTTCTCGGAAGTGAGCAGTTGTGAGAGTGTTTTTCTTTAAGGAACTCCTGAAATTTCAGCGTGTTTTCTTCGTCAGTACATCTGAAAACAAATTTATACCAATTTTCATGAAGCGAAATTATTTTTCTGAATTTCTCTTCAAAATTTTCTTCCCTGTAGGAAATGCAGAATTCTTCAGTTTCAGCAACTGCGTAAACTTCTTCAATAACATCTCTGAATTTTTCATAAGCTACAAGAGGTGCAGAAAGTGCATCCTGAGGCATGAAAACTGATTTGACAATCCTGTCAGTTTTATGGTCATAAATTGAAGCACCGTTAACAGTTATCATCGGTGCATTGGGTTTTACGAAAGGAAAAATATTTTCCTTTATATACCAGGGACGTCTGCCTGTGGAAAAAGTGAAAATTCCTCCGCCCGCTTTAAATTCTTCAACAGCTTCACAATTTTCTTTACTGACATACACTTCATCTCCGCCTGACGGTGACGGCTCTGTAAAAGTACCGTCAAGGTCTGTGCAAATCATGTAGCCTTCATATTTTCCCACAATCGACACCCACCTTATTCAAAAATGTCTGCTGTGTTATTTACACAGCAGACACTCAGTTATTTAATGAGAAGACTTTCGCCTGTCATTTCTTTGGGCTGTTCAAGACCCATGATATCAAGAAGAGTGGGACAAAGGTCACAAAGTTTGCCGCCCTCTTTAAGTTTAAATTCACTGCCAACTGTAATAACGGGAACAGGATTTGTTGAGTGAGGAGTGAATGCCTCACCTGTTTCGTCAAGCATCTTGTCAGCGTTACCATGGTCAGCTGTAATAATCATCTTACCGCCCATTTTTGCTACAGCATCAGAAAGTCTGCCTACGCATTCATCAACAGCTTCAACTGCTGCTACTGCTGCTTCAAAAATGCCTGTATGGCCAACCATGTCACAGTTTGCATAGTTAATGATAATAACATCGTATTTTCCTGAAAGCACCTGTTCAACTACTGCATCTGTCACTTCATAAGCACTCATTTCAGGTTTCATATCAAATGTAGCAACGTCAGGTGAGTTGATAAGAATTCTGTCTTCACCGGGGAACTGTGCTTCAACACCGCCGTTGAAGAAGAAAGTTACATGAGCATATTTCTGAGTTTCGGCAATTCTGAGCTGTGTCATGCCGAGAGATGAAACATATTCGCCCATTGTCATTGTAAGGTCTTCGTTAGCAAATGCAACCGTCACATTGGGCATTGTTGCATCATACTGAGTCATACACACATATTTTACAGGGAAGAAACCGTTTCTTCTTTCAAAGCCGTTAAAATCAGGGTCAACAAACATTCTTGTCAACTGTCTTGCTCTGTCAGGACGGAAGTTGAAACAGATAACAGAATCGTTTTCTTTGATAAGACCTTCCTTGTCAATAACAACAGGAATAACGAATTCGTCAGTAACTCCGTTTGCATATGATTCCTTCATAGCCTTAACGGGACAGTCACACTGATTGCCTTCACCGTAAACCATTGCAGCATAAGCTTTTTCTTCTCTGTCCCATGCAAAGTCACGGTCCATAGCATAATATCTGCCTGAGATAGTTGCGATTTTGCCAAGACCGATTTCAGCAAATTTATCAAGACAGTCCTGCATGAAACCTGCACCTGACTCAACAGAAACGTCACGTCCGTCAGTAATTGCATGAACGTAAACTTTATCAAGGCCTTTAGCCTTCGCCATTTCAACTATACCGAAAAGATGTTCAATATGGCTGTGAACACCGCCGTCTGAAAGAAGACCTACAAGATGAAGTGCAGTTCCTTTTTCAAGGCAGGAATCCATGGCAGATGAGAGTTCTTTGTTGTTTACAAGTTCACCGTCTTTGATTGTCTTTGAAATTTTAACAAGCATCTGATAAACAACTCTGCCGGCACCGATATTTGTGTGACCAACTTCAGAGTTACCCATCTGTCCGTCAGGAAGACCTACGTCAAGACCTGATGCACCGATAAGTGTGTGCGGATTTTCAGCAAAAAGTTTGTCAAGACAAGGTGTTTTTGCATATTCGATTGCATTACCCTTTGCACCGGGGTTTGAACCGAAACCATCCATTATACATAAAACATAAGGCTTTTTCATTATATTCTACCTCTTCTTATTTGCTTGCAGCCTTTACAATTGCAGCAAAGTCAGGTGCTTTGAGAGATGCACCGCCGATAAGACCGCCGTCAACATGATATTTTGCAACAAGCGCATCAGCGTTGCCTGCGTTCATTGAACCGCCGTACTGAATTGTAACTGATTCAGCAACTTCTTCACCGTAAGCTTCTGCGATTGCTGCACGAACAAAGCCGTTACCTTCATCAGCCTGATCATCAGTTGCTGTAACGCCTGTACCGATTGCCCATACGGGTTCGTAAGCGATGATAACATTTTTAAGTTCTTCAGCAGATACGTTTGTAAGAGCCATTTTTGTCTGGAATTTAAGGAGAGTTTCTGTGTAACCGAGTTCTCTCTGTTCAAGTGTTTCACCAACGCAAACGATAGGTTTGAGACCTGCTTTGAGTGCTGCAAGTGTACGGAGGTTTACTGTCTGGTCTGTTTCACCGAAGTAAGTTCTTCTTTCTGAGTGACCGATAACAACATATTCAACACCCATTTCTTTGAGCATACCTGTTGAAACTTCACCTGTGTAAGCACCGCTTGCTGCCCAGTGGCAGTTTTCAGCACCGATTTTGATGTTTGAGCCTTTAGCTGCTTCAAGAGCTGCTGAAAGGTCAACAAAAGGTACGCAGAGAACTACTTCACAGTCTGCGTCTGCTACAAGGGGTTTCATTTCGTTAATAAGTGCTGCAGCTTCAGCGGGAGTTTTGTTCATTTTCCAGTTACCTGCGATAACTGCTTTACGAAGTTCTTTATTCATAACAATTACATCCTTTCAAAATTTCTGCACCGCAGATAGCTTTTTCTGTCCGCGATGCTATCATATAACAATAAATTATTGTGCTTATTGATAGATGCTCCCCTTGAAAATGCAAGGGGAGCTGTCGTTTTCGATAGAAAATGACTGAGGGGATTTTTCGTTTAAATTATTTTTCGTTAAGAGCTACGATACCGGGAAGTTCTTTACCTTCAAGGTATTCAAGAGATGCACCTCCGCCTGTTGAGATGTGGCTCATTTTGTCAGCGAAACCAAGTTTCTGAACTGCTGCTGCAGAGTCACCGCCGCCAACAATTGAGATTGAACCGCTTTCAGCAATAGCTGTTGCAACTGCGATTGTACCTGAAGCAAAGTTTTTCCATTCAGAAACACCCATAGGTCCGTTCCAGATAACTGTACCTGCACCTTTGATAGCATTTGCAAAGAGTTCTTCTGTCTTGGGACCGATGTCAAGACCCATCCAACCATCGGGGATGTTGTCTGAATCAACAAGCATTGTTTCTGTATCTTCTTTGTATTCTTTACCAAGTCTGTTATCAACGGGGATAAGGAATTTAACACCTTTTTCTTCAGCCTTTGCCATCATTTCCTTTGCAAGGTCGATTTTGTCTTCTTCACAAATTGAAGTACCTACTGAGTAACCTTTAGCTGCAAAGAATGTGTAAGCCATACCGCCGCCTACGATAAGTGTATCAACTTTTTCCATAAGGTTTGTGATAACACCGATTTTATCAGAAACTTTAGCACCGCCGAGGATAGCAACAAGAGGTCTCTGGGGATTTTCAAGAGCTCCGCCGATATATTCAAGTTCCTTACGGATAAGATAACCGCCTACTGCGGGAAGGTAATCAGCAACACCTGTTGTTGAAGAGTGTGCTCTGTGAGCTGAGCCGAATGCATCGTTTACATAGATTTCAGCAAGAGATGCAAGTGCTTTTGAAAATTCGGGGTCGTTCTTTGTTTCTTCTGCATGGAAACGAACGTTTTCAAGAAGAAGAACTTCGCCTTCTTTAAGATCAGCTGCAAGTGACTGTGCACTTTCGCCGATAACATCTTTTGCCATTTTAACTTCAAGACCGAGGAGTTCGCCAAGTCTTGCTGCTACGGGAGCAAGTGAAAATTCAGGTTTGAATTCACCCTTGGGTCTGCCGAGATGTGAGCAAAGAATAAGCTTTGCACCGTTATCGAGAAGATATTTGATAGTGGGGAGTGATGCAACGATTCTCTTATCACTTGTGATAACTCCGTTTTCCATCTTTACATTGAAATCGCAACGTACAAGAACTTTCTTGCCTTTTACGTCAATGTCTTCAACTGATTTCTTGTTTAATACGTTCATTGCCTTAACTTCCTTTCAGAATTTATTTGCATTTAATAATAGTATGGGAATTTTTGTACGTAAATACACATTGTCCCTACTTACCGCATACTATTGTATTATATAAGGGAAATTTTTTCAAGTAGCAATATTGATAAACATTAAAAATTTTTTGTTAAACTTTTGTCATATTAGGCAGACGGGAGTGAAACCCATCACGCCTGACAAATGATAATTTCCTGTCTGACTTGTCTCATCACTTGAAATACGGCAGTCTTCCTGCGTTCTTCGAACACGTCAGAGCAAAAAATTCTCTATTTGGCAGGTCGCAGAGTTTCTGCCGTCGAATTTTTCGTACGGCAAAGTGCGAATTTGCAGGAAAGCTGATGCTTTTCAAAAATAAGTACTAAGCCGCACGGAACAAGGCGACGAGCAAAACCGTAATGTATTCGACTCTAGTCTGCCTAAGTAGACAGAAGTTGTTTTAATTTTAACAAAGTCAACTATTGGTTGATAAAATTCCAAAAAATTCTTAATTTTTTGTGTTTTTTCTCTTTTTTACCATTGACAGTTGACTAAAAGTGGAGTAACATTAGAGATAATTTATTGGTGCTTTTTAGCACATAAATTTTTGGTGTATATTTTTAGGAGGAATTTATCATGGCAAGAGTTTACAATTTTTCAGCAGGACCCTCAATGCTTCCCGAATCAATTCTCAACCGTGCAGCGGCTGAAATGCTTGATTACGAGGGCAGCGGACAGTCTGTAATGGAAATGTCACACCGTTCAAAGATGTTTGACAAAATCGCAAAGGATACAGAAGCTCTCTTCAGAGAAGTTTACAATGTACCCGACAACTACAAAATTCTTTTCCTTCAGGGCGGTGCATCACTTCAGTTTGCAGCAATCCCCCTGAACCTTATGAACAAAAACAAAAAGGCTGACTACGTCCTTACAGGTCAGTTCTCAACAAAGAGCTACAAAGAAGCAGCAAAGTACGGTGACGTTGTTGCACTTGCATCTTCAAAAGACGAAAACTTCTCATACATTCCTAAATTCTCAAAAGAAGATGTACGTGAAGATGCAGACTACGTTCACATCTGCTTCAACAACACAATTTACGGAACAAAATACCCCTATATTCCCGATACAGGTGATATTCCACTTGTTGCAGACGTATCTTCATGCTTCCTTTCAGAGCCTCTTGATATCAGCAAATTCGGTATGATTTACGGCGGTGCTCAGAAAAACGTTGCTCCCGCAGGTCTTACAATTGTAATCATCCGCGACGACCTCATAGGCAATGCCCGTCAGGAATGCCCCTCAATTACCGATTATCAGCAGGTGGCAGATGCAGATTCAATGTACAATACACCTCCCTGCTGGAACATCTATATGTGCAAGCTCATGCTTGAATGGATTAAAACAACAGGCGGCATGGAAGCAATGAAAGAAAGAAATCTCAAAAAAGCTGCAATCCTTTATGATTACATTGACTCGACAGATTTCTATATCAATACTGTAAGAAAAGAAGACCGTTCAATGATGAACGTTACTTTTGTAACACCCAGTGAAGAACTTAATGCAAAGTTCGTAACAGAAGCAGCTGCAGCCGGTTTTGTTAACCTTAAAGGTCACAGATCTGTTGGCGGTATGAGAGCTTCAATCTACAACTCAATGCCCATCGAAGGTGTTGAAAAACTTGTTGAATTCATGAAAGAATTCGAAGAAAAGAACAGATGAACGGAGAAAGACCTATGAACAATATTCTCACTTTAAATAAAATCGCAGCATGCGGTACAGATAAATTTGACAAAGAAAAATATGTTTGCGGTGATGCAGTAGAAAACCCCATCGCAATCATGGTAAGAAGTGCTTCAATGCACGAAACAGTCCTTGATAAAAACACAATTGCAATTGCAAGAGCAGGTGCAGGCACAAACAACATTCCTGTTGAGAAATGTGCAGAAGAAGGCGTATGCGTTTTCAACACTCCCGGTGCAAACGCAAACGCAGTTAAAGAGCTTGTAATTCTCGGACTTCTTATGGCTTCACGTAAAGTCGGCAATGCTCTTGATTGGTGCAAAACACTCAAAGGAGACGGTGACGAAGTAGGCAAGAAAGTTGAAAAAGGCAAATCTGCTTTTACAGGCCCTGAAATTCTCGGCAAAACTCTTGGCGTTATCGGTCTCGGTGCTATCGGCGCACTTGTTGCAAATGCAGCAAAAGCTCTCGGTATGACAATCGTAGGCTACGATCCCTTCCTTACAGAAGCAGGCAAGAAAAATCTTCCTGAAGACATAACAATTTATACAGACCTTAACGACCTTTACAAAGTAAGTGACTATATTTCACTCCATCTCCCCCTCAACGACAACACAAAGAACATGATTAACAAAGATACTTTTGCCGTTATGAAAGATGGCGTGAGAATCGTAAACTTTGCACGTGGCGGTCTTGTAAATTCCGAAGACCTTATTGAGGCTCTCGGCACAGGCAAAGCTGCTGCTTATGTTACAGATTTCCCGTCAGACGAAGTTATCGGTGTTGACGGTGTTACTGCAATCCCCCATCTCGGTGCATCAACTCCCGAAAGCGAAGACAACTGTGCTATGATGGCAGCAGACGAACTTATCGCTTACATCGAAAAAGGTGAAATCAAGAATTCAGTTAATCTCCCCAATATGCTCCTTGACGATGTTAAAGACGCAAGAACATGCATTATCCATAAGGATGATGAAGCTGTTCTCGCTGCAATCAAAAACATTCTCGGTGACGTTAAAACAGCAGCAAAGAAAGGCTATGCTTACACAGTTGCTGATATTGCGGCTGACGTTGACGCACTGGGCGCAATTGACGGAGTAAAGAGAGTAAGAGTTATTAAATAAAATAAGTCAGATTGTTTTATAATGATCTCCTTATATACACCAAAAGAACCCCATGCAACCCTTGGACGAGGTGCATGGGGTTCGGTATTTTAAGTTAAAAATCCCCTCCGTCACTATGTGACACCTCCCCTTGCATTTTCAAGGGGAGGCACAAGTTGATTTCTTTATTTCTTCTTACACTCAAAGCACAACCAGTTGCTTTTTTCATGACGGGCCACAATTTCAAAACCATATTTTTCAAATGCGTCTGTTACTTCTTTTTCTCTCACATCAATAATACCGCTTGTAATAAAAATACCGTCATCCGCAAGGTAATCATGTACCTGTGAAGTAAAGAGAATTATAATATCAGCCACAATGTTTGCCACAATAACATCAAACTTACCTGTTACTTTGTCAGCAAGATTCCCGTGAATTACATTCAGCTTATCCTCACCGAAACCATTCACTTCACCGTTTTCTTTTGCAGTCTTAACTGCAAGTTTATCAATGTCAACGCCTGTTGCATTTTCAGCACCGAGAAGAAGTGATGCCACAGAAAGAATACCGCTTCCGCAACCAAGGTCAAGGACTGTTTTACCGGGTTCAATATATTTTTCAAGAGTTTCAAGACAAAGACGTGTTGTCTCATGAGTACCTGAACCGAAAGCAAGTCCCGGTTCAATGCTGAGAACAGCCCTGCCTTCTGAGTCAATATTTTCTTCCCATAAAGGACGTATAAGGAGTTTTTCACCGATTTTCATAGGCTTGAAATATGCCTTCCAGTTATTTTCCCAATCTTCATTACGGCATGATTTTGTGTCAATTTTATGTTCAATCCCCACAGCGTTATATCTTTCGCTGAGAAATGCCACAGCCTCAAGAGGATTTTCCTCAGGAGAAATATAAACGTGAACAATACCTTTTGTTCTGTCTTTTTTCAACAAATCCTCGTCGATAAGGTCAATATTTGCAATTTCCCACGTTTCTTCCTCAAGGGTTCTGTAGTCCTCAATATAAATACCGTAAGGCACTACCATCTGAGCAATATCCCCTGCCCTGTCAACGTCATTTGCATTAACTTCAATTGAAACTTCTGTCCAATCCATTATTTTCACCTCAATCAAGATTTACGTCTGTACTTACTTCACGTCTGCCGTGGTTATAAAGTTTTCTGTTGTCAAGCGCCCATTGTCTTCCTGAAAATTCACCCGGTTTTACATTTGTAAGGGTATCGTTGAACTCGTAAATTGTAGCATCAAGTGTGTCAAGCTGAGAAAGAACTTCCGCTTCCACAAAAAGAGGTCTGACCGCTGCACCGTATTCGGGAATTCCGTGATGAGAAATGAGCATGTGTTCAAGAAGAATTGCAGTATCTTTTGAAACGCCAAGTTCTTTTGCGGTTTCTTCAACAATCATTGCACCTTTTACAAGGTGTCCAACAAGCGTACCTTCAACGCTGTAACCGGTTGCCATACCTGTTGGCGAAACTTCAAATTCATCACTTATTGCAATATCGTGAAGAATTGCACCGCCAAGAAGAAGACTTCTGTCAAGAGAAGGATAAATTCTGCACACATTTTCGGCCATTCTGATAATTGAAAGTGTGTGGTAAAGAAGGCCGCCTCTCATTGCATGATGAAGTTTGAATGCAGCAGGCCAGTATGTGATTTTATCTTCATACTTCTTAAGAACAGCTGTTACAAGACTTTTGATTTCATTATCTTCAAGAGTTTCAAGAATGTTGTATATGCTTGAGAGCATTTCTTCTCCCGTATAATTTGCGCTGGGAACAAAATCCTCTATTCTCACTCCGTCAGCCTCTGTACATTCACGTATCCTTTCAACTCTGAACTGAACATCACCGTTGTATTCGTTCATTCTTCCTCTGACTTTAATAAGCATGTTTGCCTGAAAATGACTGTGCATGTTTTCTTTGTAATCCCAGAACTTTGCCACAATCTCACCGCTTGAATCAGAAAGTACGAGGTCGAGATAAGTAAGACCCTTTGCTGTAGTTTTCTTTTCAAGAGATTTTATCAGACAATATCCTTCAAGAATATCGGGCGTAGGTGTGTTAACGAAATTCATCCATTTATTCCTCACTTTTAAATAGTTTACATTTTATTATACAATATTTCACCGCATTTTACAATAAAACATTGTACAAAATTTCTCAAATTTACTATTGACAAAACGAATTTGATACTGTATAATGTATAAGTCGTCAGAGATGACTGACAAAAATCCGGGTGTGGCGCAGCTGGTAGCGCGCTTGACTGGGGGTCAAGAGGCCGTGAGTTCAAGTCTCGCCACTCGGACCATCTGAAAGAGTCTGAAAACGTTGATTTATCAAGGTTTTCAGGCTTTTTTGTTTTGCCCAAAAATGCCCGTGGGTTTGATTTGGGTTTTATTGGGTAAAACCAGGCAAAAACAGGGCAAAGCAGTAAAAAGGCATTGCAGGAGTTTCGTTTCCCGCAATGCCTTTCTTTTTGCTCAGAAAACTTTTTCTGAACAGAATTATTCTTTGTCACCGAATCCGGGAATAGTAATGAAATTACTTACGGCATCCGCACACGCAGACTGTGAATCCCCAAACTCGTGAGAATAAACATTAAGCGTTGTTGTGATTTTGCTGTGACCGAGTGCCGCAGAAACGGAAGCTACGTCACAACCGCTTTTAATAAGTACAGAGGCTGCAAAATGTCTGCAACAATGAGTTGTAAGAAATCTTATATTATTCTTTTTGCAGAACTTTTCAAACCAGTTTCTCGGTGTACTTGTCCCCATGGGAAGTCCGTTCCACTGTGTAAACAATCTGTCGTTTTCAATCCAGAGGTCACCCAATGAGGCTTTATACTCATCCTGTTCCTCTTTATACATCTTCAGTATTCCCATAATATTGTCATTAACGCGAACCGTTCTTCTGGACTTTACTGTTTTGGGATTCGACGCATATATACCTTTTTCGTTGGAATAAAGGGAAGCTCTTGTAACCTTGATTGTATTTTCTTCAAAATTGATATCCTTCCATTCCAGGCCTAACAATTCCCCTCTTCTGAAGCCACAGAAGAAAGCAAGAATGTGAAACACCAGATATCTGAGAGGTTCTTTGACCATAAGATTGAAAATATTCTGAACTTCCTCAATTGTATAAGTTTCTCTTTCTTTAGACTCTTTATGTACGATTTCAATACCGTCAGCACAAGGATTTTCTTTTACATACTGATATTTTTTAGCAAATTTGAAGACACCGTTAAGAACAGTGATACAGTTTTTCTGAGTCTTTTCTGACAGACCTTTTTCAGCACCGATTTTATTGATACATTCCTGTATATCTTTAAGCCTTATCTGACTTATAGGTTTATGTCCAAGTTCTGCCACAAACAGATCTCTGCAGTTTTGGTATCTTTTCAAGGTGCCGTGAGCCCACACGCCTGAAATTTCTTTCTGTCTGAACCATTCTTCGCAGACCTCTGAAAATTTAATTGTTTTATTGATTACATAATGACCGTTTGAAATATCATTTTTCATAGAAACAATAATGCTGAACAATTCATCTTCAATCTGTTTTTTAGTCATACACATAGGAGGTGTCCAGGTTTCTCTTACGATATTCTGTGTGCCGTCAGCATTGTAGCCGTTGGGGATGGAAATGCGATATGAATTGCCACGCAATTCAACGTATTTAAGAGTGATTTCGGGGAGTTCTTTTTTAATATTAGACATTGTAAAAATTCCTTTCGTTATTTAGTATAGATATAATTATTGTAGGTTGTCGGCAGAGAAATGTCTGCCGACAGACCTTGTGTGATAGCATTGTGAATAGATTATCCGGCAAGATACTCGTTCACTTTTTCAAGATCAACGAGGTATTTGCTACCGACTTTTTTATAGTCGATAAGATTCTGCTTGACCATGCATCTTAGTGCATGTTCAGTGAAATCTGTATCGGGGTCCATTTGCTTTATTTCAGCAATGGCCTTAGCAATAGTTCTCATTTTCGGAACTTTGTTAGCATTTGAAATATTCATCGAGCCTTTTCTCCTTTCTATAGATTTTTTATAAGCACGGTTTCAGCATTTTATTTTCATCTGTATAATTTAATGTTACTGTATCTGCAATGGCAGACACAGTGTAATTTGCCATTGCTTACTGAAACCGATTTATGTAAAATTATTTTCCCGAAGGCTTTTTGCCTTTACTTTTATTACGTTTCTTTTTGCTTTTCATAGCAGGTTTTACACAATAATAGTGTCTGCAAGTCTTCTTAACAGGTGACCAGATATCATACATATCACAATGAATGGTACCTGCTGCTCTTGTACCGTATCTGCAGCGTTCACAATTGCACGGAATAGCTTCAGCCTTCGGCATTTTAAAACTTGCATTCATGGATACACCATATTTACCTCTCATTGCTCATCCCCCCTTTCTGCTGAAGGTTAAGCTGGATTTTTTGTGTGAATTTTTTTGTTTTCATAAAAATTTGTCCTTTCTTTAAAATAAAATTTTTCTGTACAAGAGGGTTGTCCGGGAGGGAGGCATCTGTAACACCTCACTCTCCGTCGTAAAAAGTCTATTCTCTCTTATACGGAATGATAGATTTATCAACGTTTAAGAGGTTATTTTTGAAAAACAACACATCATTAATGAAACAAACAAAAGAAACACATATAAAGAAGGTTTCTTTATTACATTTCTTCTTTATAAATTTTTTTGATTTGTCTTTGTCTGTGTTATCTTTTTCTATATGAAATGTTTTGTCATAACATAAATAACAATCATTATTGTTGTATAACAATGGCTGGTAACAGATTTGATTTTCACTATTTACAAACACATAAAAAGCAGGTGAACCTGCTGCATATTCAGGAACAGATTGCCATGAATAAACAACCTTTTTCCGTTTTGGTGTGACAACTGAAAAGTTATCATCTTCTCCTGTACAAGGTAACTCATCATCACAACAAAAGACATAGTCCCAATCTTTATGTAGCAATATGTTGTCGAGAAAATTAATTTTCCTGTCAAGCTGTGTGTACAGAACAGATATTTTCAGCTCGTCACAGAGTTCAAGACAATTAGCATAAAGATCTCTGTTTTTCTTGCGTGCCTTATATGCACCGATTCTGTTTATCCTTGAAAGGAATTTTATTATTTCTTCCGTGCTTGGTATTAGGTATCTCGGATAATCATTTTTCTTGCGCTCCTTGTCAGCAAGATACTCCTTCTTTCTTGCTTCGAGATACGGTTTTATAAGATCCCAGTACTCTTTTCTCGGCAAGAAATCAAGATTCAGTCTTCTTGCTTTCAGAAGGTTTGCAAATGATTTGTTTTTATCCTTTTCAAAGCGTTCATATATTGAGCCGAAATCCTTATACTCTTCACGTGGCTTAATACATCGGATTTCCAATCGCCATATGTTGTCGCGTATTTTCTTGCCATGCTTTTCTGATTCAACCGTCTTGTTATAAAGTACAATCACTTCACTTGGTGTGGAAAAATAAAATGAAGTTGGAAAATCGCCATTGCCCTTTCCGAGTTTGCCCGGCTCATGTTTTGAAAAAGCCAGTTTTTTGAACAACCTAAACTTTTCCTCACCTTCTTCTTCCGACTCAGCAGCGTAGCATAAACTATGCTCTATATGACGGATACCAAAATTCCGATAAGTAATGTCTCTTATATCGGTAAGCATTATGTAATTATCCGCGAGTTTATTTGCCACCAGCTCATACAACTTTTTACGGTCTTGTGCCAGCACACCAAAAACATTATTATAGTAAAGTGCATTTGATGGTGTAAGCTCCAGATCAATATCTCCGGTTTTCGGGTTTATTCCCTTCTGACCCTTGTATGCATAAAAGCGTACATACAATGTGGCCCCCGGTATTTCGATTTCTTTGCTGAACGAATTATATTTTTTATCATATTCCCAATGCCGGTCTATAAAAACATACGCTTTATGACGGGCAACAATTTTGTCAACCAGGATTTCACTGTCAAGTTTTCTGATTTTATTGACACTCATATTTCTCGGCATCTGATACTTCCTTTCCACGCTTTTTAAACAAAATTTTTCGCGTTTTTTAAAAGCAATTAAATGTCTTCTGAGAAACTATGTCAGAGATTTTCTGCTGTTCATTTTTCTGAATAGGAAAAATGCATAAAATACACATTTTATTAACATTTTTGTGATAAAATTTACTTATGTCGTCAAAAATTAACATTTTACAGTTGTTTTTCATCAAAAAAGCAACTGAACCGACAAATTTCAACTTTTAAGTAAGGGATGTGCAATAATGGTGGAAAAAACTACAACAATGCAGGAACGCTTAAAAAAGCTGAGGAAAGAAAAAGACTGGACACTTGCACAAATGGGAGATGCTATAGGAGCATCACGTCAGACAGTAAGTAATTTTGAACACGGGAAACGAATACCCAACATAAGCCAGATAATCAAAATATCAAATATATTCGATGTCACAACCGACTATATTCTCGGTCTTTCTGAAGAGCGCAAAGCTGATGCGTTTGAAAAGGAATGTATACACGCAGGTCTTTCAAAAGAAACCCTGGAATATCTGCATAAGATGAAAGTAGAAAAATCAGAATATATTTTCAGTAAGCGAAAGCAAAAAATTCTTGAAAGTAAATTTAACGTTTTAAACACTATTATTAAAACAGCTGAACTGGATGACGTTCTCGTTGAATATTATTTATTCACTGAAATGAAAAAGAACTTTTTGAAAAGTTACGACGAGGCAATAAAAAAATGTAATTACTTCTTTGATCACTCCTCTAAGAATAAAAAAGAATATTACGAACTAAAAAAGCACATGGAAGAACAGGCAAAATCTTTGTCAACACTCCGTGGACAATATCACCTTGTAATGGTCAGCTTCAGTGATTTTGTCATGTCTCAGCCGAATAATACGAAAAATCTCTCACAACTTACAGCTGAGTTTGATGAGTTATTCCAACGTGTCCGTAGCTATGAAAAAAAATATAAAAATCCCGGAGCATGGTTTGATGAAACCACACTCCAGGATATATAAAAACAAAACAATAATTGGTAGAATTGGCTCGTGGGGAACCTGCGAGTCGATTTTTTATTTTAAAACACTATCGCATCTTCCGTGTAAAGAACTACCTGTCCGAGGATTTTAATTTTATCCTCATAAATTTTAGGCCAATAAAACGGCGGATAGTTTTTATTGGCGAATGAAAATTTTATGGCACTAAGTTCGTCCCAATTTTGCGTCCACGCAAGCATGATGTTACCATCTATTTCGATAGCCATTAACCCATTAAGTTCTTTCTTCGTTTTATCCACAGGGAAAATATCACCTTTCTGATAACCGTAGTTATCGAAAGATTTGTCACGTAAAATTACCTCTGTGTATCTTTCGTTTGTTCTGAGACCGGGATCTTCATCAAGTTCCAGAAGATACTCCGCTTTATCATACTCAGACAATGTT
>JAZOAY010000010.1:0-5484 GCA_045595725.1 Acutalibacteraceae bacterium
ACATAAAATAAAAAAATAGTCAACCAAATGAAAAAAATATAATAATTATTTATTTTTTTGTATTTTTATGGAATTTCCTAAAAATCTGTGATACAATTATAATAATGATGTAAAGGAGGTTTTTTCCATGAGCATAATACATAATGTTTATTCAGCCGAAAACGGCAACACATTTATTTCTCACTCAGGTCTTGCAAATATTTATTTTCAAAGCTGGACACCTTCAAATCCCGATAACATAAAAGGGATTTTCCAGATTGTGCACGGAATGGCAGAACATGGTGACAGATATGAAGAATTTGCAAAATTTCTGACAGGTCTCGGATTTGCAGTTTATGTGGCTGACCACATCGGACACGGCAGAAGTGTAAAAAGTGATGATGACCTGGGCTACTTCGGTGAAAAAGACGGTTGGATAAGTTTTGTAGAAGATGCTCATTCGGTTACTCTTCGTGCAAAGAAAGAATTTCCAGGTGTTCCTGTTATTCTTTTCGGTCACAGCATGGGTTCTTTTGTGGTAAGAAATTATATTACCAAATACGCTGATGATATTGATGCAACAATAATCTGTGGTACGAGCGGACCTAACCCTGCTGCAGGAATGGGTATTTTTCTTGCAGAGACTGTCGCAAAAATCAAAGGTTCCAAACACAAAAGTAAACTTATAAATTCAATTGCTTTTGGCAGTTACAATAAAAAATGTGCCTCTGCCGGTGACAATGGTTTCGGCTGGCTGACAACGGACAAGGCAATTGTAAAAAAATACAACGAAGATCCCTACTGCGGTTTTCTCTTCACTGTAAAAGGTTTTAAAGATTTGTTCAGCGTACTTGACAGCGTATCCAAAAAGGAATGGTATGAAAAAGTTCCCTCAAATCTTCCGATTTTCCTCATTTCAGGCAAGGAAGACCCTGTCGGAAGTTACGGTAGCGGTGTTGAAAAAGTATACAATGACCTTTTAAACACAGGTCACAAAAAAGTAACTATTAAACTTTACGACCGCATGCGTCACGAAATCCTCAACGAATTCGGAAAAGAAGAAGTGATGATTAACATTGCTCAATGGTGTCAGAAAATTTTAGGAATTTAAGCAAACAACCTGTTCTCATAACACATAATGAGAGCAGGTTGTCATTTGTTAAAAGCGTACAAAAATTTTAGTTTTTAATTAAAAATTTTAAGAAAATTATTGATTTTAAAAAATCTTGGTGTTATTATAAATCTATGTAGAAATTTTGCTTTTTGAGGAGGCAAAAAATATGAAAAGAACAAAAAAAATACTTTCATTAGTATTATCCGCAGTAATGGTTTTTTCCGTTATGAGTGTAGGGTTTTCCGCAAACGCTGCCACCGAAACTACCGGTACAGTTTTCACAGAACTTCCTACAACTCCCGCTGAAAGACCTGTATCTGAATTTTCATGCACACCTGTAACTTATGTTGCTAAAGGCGTAAATTCAGTAGAACCCGGTAACGTTATAGTAAAATCAACACCTTCGGGTGTTCCGGAACTTTCAGGTGCATATGCCTCTCAGGCTTATGCCGGAGAAACTCCCGAACCAACACAAATTAAATTTGTTTCAAAAACTGTTGGTGTTACACCGATTGCACTTACCTGTAATAACGAAACTGTAACATTTTCATCTATGACTTACGATGGTTCAACAGGTACTTATTCATGTTACATCACAGGCGGTACAGCTGCAAGACACGAGGATGGTTCTTATGATCCTCTCATTTTTACAATGGATTACAAATGGACTGACGGCAATGACTATCAGGAAAAATGCGTATCTTATGTAGAACCCATAAAAACAGGCGGTGTTTTTACATATATTGAATGTACATTCAAGCCTTTCAGCGGTACTGCATCATACTACCGTACATCCGTAAGTGCTATTACAAGACTTCTCGGTAAAGGTGTTTACTACGAACAGCCGGCCAACATTTCAACATCAGGCTCAGACCCGTACAAATCTTATGGTGTTTACAACACTGCTACTGCAACAGAAATTTCAAATGTTGCATCAGGTTACAACACACTTCTTTATAAAGATGATAAAAATGTTGAGGCTAAAGGCGGAACAAAGGATATTTATTTTACAAATTTCCTTCCAGGAGTTCCGACAGCTCATGTCTATGTTGACTCATCCAAAGCAACAACTCTTGCCGACATCAACCTGAGAATGGATGCAAGTACACGCGACCTTTCAACAAGAAACAACGATAATCCCTATACGGCAATTTCCAATATGTATGTTTTTGAAGGACATCAGACAAACGGTATCCCCGGAGGAAGCAACACAACTGCTGAAAACACTATAGGTTATGTTGTTCCTGCTAAAGCAAACTACGGTGTTACTCAGCAATATAAGAGAGCCACAATGTTAACAATCACAGGTGGCGCACGAGCATACAGTAAAATTCTCACAAAAGTTTTTGACGGTGTAGTTGCAAACATAGCTGATGGTTCTCAATATACCGTTACACACGAATACTACTCATATAACTACGTCAATCACAGCCTTGATGAAGGTAATCTTACCACGATAGCTCAGGTTGCAACACCCATTACTTTCCATATCGTTGACAAAGGTGCTCTTTGGGAACTCCTTGACCATGTTATGAAAAACAATCCCGATACACCCGTTATCCGTAACCAGAAGAAAGGTACCAACCCCCAGAATTGGTATTACTCATCAGGTTTTGCAAATTTCCAGGACAATTACGTAAAAGCACTCAATGTGGCTAATAATAACAAAGCTTCTCAAACAGAAATTGATGCAGCCGTAAAATCACTTCAGAATGCATACAACAGTCTTACGCTTAAATCAGCTTACTATGGTGAAGTTGATGAACTTAAAGCACAGGCTGATGCAATTGTACAAAATGCTTATGCATATGATGCTAACGATGTTGCTCTTGTTAAAGAAGCGCTCACATATTATAAAAAGAACTATAATATCCTGTATCAGAATGCCGTTGATGTTATGGCTGATAATCTGAGACTTGCAATTCAAAACGCTCAACCCTTCCCCGCTGACTATCAGGAAGTTTATGTAGCAAAAGAAGAATTTGAAAATCTTGATGAAACAGAATACACAAAGACCTCATGGCAGAATGCTCTTGATGCAGTTTCTTCAGTAGTTTTCGGTTTGTCAGTTCTTGAACAGGACAGAGTTGATGCCTATGCTCAGGCAATACGTGATGCACTAAACGCACTTGAAATTCAGACTGCTGAATTTGATGTGCTCATTGCAACAGTTGAAGAAGTCAAAGCACTTAATCCAAATAATTACATAAACTTTGAAATTATTGATGAACCTCTCAGAATTGCAGAAGAAGCAATTGCTGATGATATTATCAATATATGGCCCAAAGAAAGACAGGGAGAAGTTGAGCAATTAAATACTGACCTCAGAAATGCAATTGACAGCCTTATTCTCAAGGATATTAATAAAAATGCTCTTAAAGTGGCAATGGATGCTCCCTTACGCAGAAATCAGGCTTACTACAATCAGGAACTTCTCAACGCTTACAACACACTTCTCACAGAAGGTCAGGCAGTATATGATGATGAAACTCTCAAGACAATTCTTGAGCAGCCTGTTGTAGATTCAAAAACTGAAGAAATCATAAATGCATACAACGCTTTACAGGCTTCTTACAATCCCCCTGTTGACCTTTCAGCACTAGAAGCTGCACTTGAAAAAGCTGACGGCATTATTGTTGAACACTATATTGAAAATGACCAGCTTGTAGAATTCCTTGCTTCAAAGTTTGATGGTGAACAAATCCTCTTTAGTGCACTTACTTCAGATTCAGCTCAGACAGTAAATGATGCAACACAAAGAATACTCGACGCAATTGATGCAATCAGTCTTAAACCTGCAGATACTTCAGCACTTACAGAACTCAAACTCAGACTTGCAACAATGCTTTCTGAAAAGATGACAATTGTAACCTATATCGACGGCGAATTAGGCGAAATAAAAGTGCTTAAATACAACGAAACTGATGTTCTCGAACTTCTCAAGGCAGTTAATGCATTGACCGGTGAAGAAAATCTCACAATTCTCGACAACGAAAGAATTGCCGCTTTTGTTGAGGAAACAAATGAAAAAATTGCCTCTCTTAATACTCCTAAAACAGATGAATATCTTCACGTAGCAATTGACGAATATGCAACTTATGATTCATACTATTACACCGATGAAGAGTGGTCACTCTATGAAGCTGCTTATAATTCAGCAGATGCTCTCAAAGAAGATGCTTCACAGGAAGATATTAACGCGGCTCTTACAAATCTTGTAAATGCAATTCCACAGAACAAACTTGTTTTTGTTGACAAAACCGACCTTGAATCAACCATTGCAAAAGCAGAAAAAATTGACACATGGAAATATGTTAATAACGAAGCTCTTCAGGAATTTATTGCAGCACTTGAAGAAGGAAATACAATTCTTGATACCGACCGTATGGTAGATACAGAGGAAAACAGACTTCTTATTGACAATTCAATTATCAGAATTGAAGAAGCTAAAGATAACCTTACACTCATAGATGATCCCAAAATCATCTACCCTGTTATCGGTCAGGCAAACGCAATGATGGGTATGACAACAGAAGTTGTTACTTATATTGACGGCAAACTTGGAATTGCAGAAATGCCTCTGTACGATAATACTGAAATTGAAGGAATTATCAAAGAAATCTATTCAGCCCTTAAAGCAGAAATTACAGTCGATCAGGTAGGATGGCTTGAAGATTATGCTGAAGAACAGCAATCAAAACTTGATAATCTTGAAGAATTGGTTTACACAGAATATCTCGCTGTCGCTGTAACTGAATACGAAACAAAAGACAGTTCTATGTACGAAGACAATGCATGGGCTCTTTATACAGAAGAGTACAATAACGCAATTAAGCTTAATGAAACTGCTTCTCAGGAAGAAATCAATGATGCACTTACAGACCTTGTAAATGCCATTCCTGAAGTAAAATATGTTTACCTCGATACAACTGAGCTTGAAACGCTTATTGCAGAAACAGATGAAATTGACCGTTCACTGTACTGTGATGACGATGCGATGTCAGAACTTGACGGTGCAATTGCTGAGGGTAACGAAATAATTAATTCTAATCTTATTCTCAACGAAGTGAATGAACAGAAACTCACTGAATCTGTTACAAGAGTAAACGCAGCAGTCAAAGGCCTTACATTACATAATAAAGAAACAATTATTAAAAACGAAGTAAAAGCTACATGTACATCCGGTGGTTCTTATGACACGGTTGTTTATTGTAACCTGTGCGGAGAAGAATTCTCATCTGTAACAACAACAGTTGACGCACTCGGACACACAGAAGCAGAAGCAGTTAAAGAAAACGAAGTTGCAGCTGACTGTGTAAAAGAAGGTTCATATGATACAGTAGTTTACTGTACAGTATGCGGTGAAGAACTTTCACGTGTAAAAACTGTAA
>JAZOAY010000011.1:0-32865 GCA_045595725.1 Acutalibacteraceae bacterium
GCCTCTTCTTCAGCTATTCTCTCTTCAACGCTTTCCTTTGAGCTTGTAAGAGCCTCAATGTCTCTTGTCAGTCGCTCAATAGTCTCCGTGTTATGTTCAATTGAATTCTGCTCAACAGCTGCATCAGCATCAAGCTTGGCAACCTGTTCTTCGAGTGCCTCGTTACTTCTGTGGATAAAGTCAACAGAAACTGCAATACCCTGACTTTTTGCAGTAAGAGCTTCAAGTTCTTCCTCAATTTTTGTCAGTTCTTTTTCTGCATCCTCATACTGAGCAGTAGCAATAACCAGTTTTTCTTCCTGGTCCTTCAGAAGATTCTTTGAACGCTCAATTGTATGTAACCACAAACCGATTTCAAGTTCCTTCTTTTCATCAGCAAGAAGAAGGAATTTTTTTGCTTTCTCACTCTGGGTTTTAAGAGGACCTACACGACTTTCAAGTTCTGAAAGAATATCACGAAGTCTGACCAGATTTTCTTCTGCCTGATCAAGTTTACGGTTGGCATCAGTTCTTCTGTATCTGTAGTGAGAAATTCCTGCCGCTTCTTCAAGCATTTCACGACGCTGACCTGATTTTGAAGAAATAAGGTCGGCAATTCTGCCCTGGCTGACCATTGAATAGCCGTCATGACCAAGACCTGTATCCATGAAAAGCTCGTTAATATCACGAAGTCTTACGCCTTCGCCGTTGAGCAGATATTCACTTTCACCTGAGCGGTAATAACGTCTTGTGACCGCAACCTCATCGCTGTCGCAGTCAAGACTTCTGTCAGTATTATCAAGGCGTAATGTAACCTCAGCAAAACCGTGTGCTTTTCTGCCACCGGCATTACCGCTGAAAACAACGTCTTCCATCTTAGAACCTCGAAGGCTCTTTGAAGACTGTTCACCGAGAACCCATCTTACGGCATCAGAAATATTACTTTTACCTGAACCGTTGGGACCTACAACGCCTGTTATTCCTTTTTCAAGTTTTAAAACTGTTTTGTCGGGGAATGATTTAAACCCCTGCATTTCAAGCGATTTTAAAAACATAAACTCACTTCCCTGCACGGCACGAAACCGTGTATTTTTTCAAACTACTATCTTCTTCAAAACGCACCTTAAAACCTGCATTTTCAAGATGCTCCTTATTTGATTTTTTCTGTCCGATTGCCTGTGACAATGCGCCCTGCGGCACTTTCACAATAATACTTTCTGACATGTTTTCGGTTTGCTCTTTTATTTTTTTCAGATAAATTCTGCTTTCGCAAAGTTCTTTGAAAGCAGGATGATAAGCACCTGCAATATACCCTTCTTCAACATTACCGCCTGAATGAAGTCCCGTTCTTATGACGGAAATATTATTTTCCTCAAACATAAGAAGAAGTTCAGATACAAGTTCTACTGTTTCTTCAAGGCTCATTACCTTGTATTCACCATTCTTGTACTTTTCTTCAAGCAACGTATTTTCAAGGACCACCGTAGGATAAATCCTGACCGTATCAGGTTTCAGAGAAATTATTTTTTTCGCAGTTTCAACATCTTTTTCATAACTGCTTCCCCACAGTCCCGTCATCATCTGAAGTCCTGTTTCAAAACCGTATTCCTTGAGAAGTGCCACCGCATTTTCAACATCAAGAGAAGTATGTCCCCTGAAATTTTTACAAAGAACATCATCGCACATACTCTGACAACCGAGTTCAACACTTGTAACCCCGTAAGTTTTAAGTGTTTCGCAAATTTCCCTGTCAATACAATCGGGACGGGTTGAAATTCTGATACCTTTGAAAAATCCTTCTTTCACAAAAGGATAAGCACTTTTCAAAAGTTTCAACATGTATTCTCTTTCAATTGCGGTGAAACTTCCGCCGAAAAAGGCAATTTCACCCTCCCTTGACGGTGCGGTTGCCTTTGCAATTTCACAAGCAGAAATAACGTCTTTTTCAACAGGCAACGTGCTTTTACCGGAAATACTTTTCTGATTACAGAATGAGCAATTATTAGGGCATCCCTCATGAGGCACGAAAATGCTTACATTATACTTTTTCAAAGTCCCATCAGAGCAAGTGCTTCCCTTGCCGCCTCCTGCTCAGCATTTTTCTTTGAGCTTCCTGATCCTCTGCCGATTACGTTACTGTTAAGATGAACTTCCACCTCGAATGTTTTATTATGGTCAGGCCCTGATTCGCCTACAAGAACATACTCAAGTTTTTCTTCGGGATTTTTCTGAATTACTTCCTGAAGTTTTGTTTTACAGTCCTTGTATGTATTCTGTGTTTTTGCATGACCTTCAACAAATCTGAGAACAAAGTTCTTTGCTTCTTCAATTCCTCCGTCAAGATAAATTGCAGCAATTACCGCTTCAAAAGCATCTGAATTTATTGATGCTCTGTCTCTGCCGCCTGTATTTTCTTCACCTTTACCGAGTTTTATAAATCTGTAAAGTTCAATTTCCTTTGAAAACTCAAAAAGTGCTTTTTCACAAACAGTTGAAGCACGAAGACGAGTAAGTTCACCTTCGGGCAGAGATGAATTTTTATAGTAATACTCTGCCGTTATAAATCCGAGAACGCTGTCACCTAAAAATTCAAGTCTTTCATTGCTGTTTTTAGGAGAATGATTTTCATTGGCATAAGAAGAATGCCAGAGTGCTCTTTCAATAAGGGATTTGTCACGGAAAGTATATCCGATTATTCTTTCAAATTCCTGCATGATATTATTCCTCATCCTTTGCTGCAGCAGTCAGTTTTGCAATCTGACCGCAGACATCAGCTTTATAACATTCAATTGCCTGACGGATTGCATTGAAAATTGCTCTCTCGTCAGAAGATCCATGAGCCTTGATAACAGGCTTTTTAACACCAAGTAACGGTGCTCCGCCAAACTCTTTATAGTCCATACTGTCTTTCAGTTCTTTTACTCCGCCTTTAACGAGAAGATATCCGATTTTGGAAAAGATATTTCTTGTGAAAACACCTTTCACCTTTTTCATCAATGCACTTGCTACGCCCTCGTACATTTTAAGAATTGTATTGCCTGTGAAACCGTTACAAATAACACAATTTGCCTTACCGAAGGGAATATCACGGGGTTCAATGTTACCGATGAAATTGATTTCTTTCATTTCTGTCAGTGCCTTATAAGTTTCCTGAAGAACTTCAGGACCTTTTGTAGGCTCAGCACCGATATTCGCCAGAGCAACTGTAGGATTTTTAAAACCGATTATATTTTTCATGTATATTTCTGACATCTGTGCAAACTGAATAAGGTTTTCCTTGTGACATTCAATGTTGGCACCTATATCCATAACCATAAAAGGTTCTGTATAAGAAGGCATAATACTTGCAATCGCAGGACGTTTAATGCCTTTTATTCTTTTTACAATAAATGTAGCCCCCATAACAACTGCACCTGTTGAACCTGCACTTACGAAGGCATCGCCTTCACCGTCTGCAAGTGCTTTAAATGCAACTGCCATAGAAGAATCACTTTTTTCTCTGAGAACACATTTAGGGTCGTCACACATGGAAATTTCGCTTTCAGCCTCAATAATTTTCATACCGTCGAGGCTTATGTTATTTTCTTCTGCACATTTCTTAATTGTCTCCCCTTTACCTGCAAGGAGAATTTCAACACCGAATTTATCTGCAGCTTTTCTTGCACCTTTTATTATTTCGAGAGGGGCATTATCTCCGCCCATTGCATCAACTATAACTTTCATTTTCTTCAATCCTTTCCCTCGTATTCTCTGAGACCTCTCTGAGCCAAAGCTTCATATCTTAATTTTTTATCTCTTATCTTTTCATCAAGTGGCGGCAAAGCACCGAAGTTTGCACCCATAGGCTGAAAATTTTCAATTTCTTCGTTTGAAACATATCTTGACAAAGCACCAATCATTGTAAGACCTGATGGCACAAACTCATTTTCTCCGAGTATTTTGTTTGCAGCATTTATACCTGCAATAATTCCCGATGAAGCTGATTCCATGTAACCTTCAACACCTGTAATCTGACCTGCAAAGAAAAGCCCTTGTCTTTCTCTCATTTCGTAAGTCGATTTCAGGAGTTTCGGTGAATTTATAAACGTATTTCTGTGCATAACACCGTAACGTAAAAATTCAGCATTTTTAAGAGCAGGAATAAGAGAGAAAACTCTTTTCTGCTCACCGAATTTAAGATTAGTCTGAAATCCTACAAGGTTATATGCACTTCCGGGAAGATTTTCTTTTCTCAGCTGAAGAACCGCCCATGGTCTGTGACCTGTTCTCGGGTCTCTTAAACCTACAGGTTTCAGAGGACCAAAACGCATTGTATCTGCACCGCGTGATGCCATAATTTCAATAGGCATACAACCCTCGTACACATTTTTCTTTTTTTCAAACGTGTGAAGTTCCGCACGTTCAGCATTTACGAGTTCATTGTAGAAAAGCTCGTATTCTTCCTTATTCATAGGACAGTTAATATAGTCGCTTTCATCACCTCTGTCATATCTTGACTGACAAAAAGCATTTTCCATATCAATACTGTCACCGCTGACAATAGGTGCTGCCGCATCAAAGAAACTGAGGAAACCTCCGCAGAGTTTCTCAATTTCTTTGGCAAGACCTTCTGATACAAGCGGTCCGGCCGCAATAACAACAACATCATTGTCGGGAATTTCAGTCACTTCGCCATAAATTACTTCAATATATTTATTCTGTTTTATCTTTTCCGTAACAAGAGATGAAAACTTATCTCTGTCAACTGCCAAGGCACCGCCTGCCGGAACTGCACTCTGAAGTGCACATTCCACAGTAAGAGAACCAAGTCTTTTCATTTCCTCTTTAAGCATTCCTGCAGCAGAGCCTATACGCAAGGCTTTGAGAGAATTTGAACAGACAAGCTCTGCAAAATTCTCCGATTTATGGGCAGGAGAAAATTTTACGGGTTTCATTTCAACAAGTGAAACTTCAATTTCTCTTTTTGCCATCTGCCATGCTGCCTCAACACCTGCAAGACCTGCACCGATTATTACGGGTTTATTCTTCGGGATTATCATTTTTCTTCTTCCTTGAAGCTTTTATTTCGTAATTACAGCCTTCCGCCAAACAATGTTTAACTGAACCTGCTGTTTTAAAAAGTGATTTGCCACACTGAGGACATTTTTCATCTGTGGGTTTATCCCATGTGACAAAATCACATTCAGGCCATTTTGTACAACCGTAGAAAAGTCTGCCTTTCTTTGAACGTCTTTCTACAACTTCGCCACCGCATTTGGGACAGGTTGCATTGGTCTTTGTTACAAAAGGCTTTGTATTTTTACATTCGGGGTAACCGGGACAAGCAAGGAATTTGCCGAAACGGCCTGTTTTTACTACCATCATTTTTCCGCATTTTTCACAGGGAATATCCGTGATATCTTCTTCAAGCTTAATCTTCACACCCTGCATATCTGTTTTTGCTTTTGTAAGAGTTGCATCAAAATCATCATAGAAAACATGAAGCATTCTGATATAATCCTCGTCACCTCTGTCAATTGCGTCAAGGCTGTCTTCCATCTGAGCGGTATATTTTACATTAACGATTTTCGGGAAATGTTCTTTAAGAAGTTTTGTTGTTGCTTCACCAAGTTCAGTGGGAGCAAGGATTTTGCTCTGACGTTTTACATATTCACGTTTTACAATTGTTGTAACAATTGTAGCATAAGTGCTGGGACGTCCAACACCGTTTTCTTCAAGAGCCTTGATAAGTGTGGCTTCTGAATATCTTGCAGGAGGCTGAGTGAAATGCTGATTTCCTGCAAGCTCTTTAAGTTTTACATTGTCCCCTTCTTTAAGTTCGGGAAGCTGGCTTGCCTTCTTATCGTCATCTGTTTTTTCTTCATAAAGTGCAGTAAAGCCGTCAAATTTCACACTGTAGCCTGACGCCGTGAAAATGCAGTATCCGTCATCCGCACCATTTCCTGCTTTGATTTCAACTTTCATTGTGTTAAGAACGGATGATGCCATCATTGAAGCAATAAATCTCTGCCAGATAAGGTTATAAATTTTGTACTGATCAGATGTAAGGCTTGATTTTACTTCTTCGGGAGTAAGGGACGGAACTGTGGGTCTGATTGCTTCGTGACCGTCCTGTGCTGAACTTCTTGATTTGAAGTAACGGGGTTTCTCGGGAAGATAATTCTGTCCGTAATGTGAAAGAATAAAATCATTTGCCTGACTTCTTGCTTCTTCCGAAATTCTCAGTGAGTCAGTTCTCATATAGGTAATAAGACCCATTGAACCGTGACCCTGAACTTCAACGCCTTCGTAAAGTTCCTGTGCAATTCGCATTGTTCTCTGAGCCTGGAAACCAAGTCTTCTTGATGCTTCCTGCTGGAGAGTTGATGTAATAAAGGGAGGAACGGGATTTTTCTTTTTAGTCCCTTTTTTCACGCTGTCAATAATATATTTTGCACCGTCAAGACGTGAAAGATATTTATCTGCCTGTTCTTTTGAATTTATTTCAACCTTACCTGTTTCATCCCCATAAAACGATGCGGGGAAAACTTTTCTTGAAGATGAAGTAAACTTCGCATCGAGTGTCCAATATTCTTCGGGTACAAATTTTCTGATTTCTTCTTCACGGTCAACAATCAGTCTTACTGCAACACTCTGAACGCGGCCTGCCGAAAGACCTCTGCGGATTTTTTGAGAAACAAATGGGCTGAGTTTGTAACCCACAAGTCTGTCAAGAATTCTTCTTGCCTGCTGTGCATTAACAAAGTCCATGTCAACTTTTCTCGGATTCTTCATACCTGCCTGAACGCCTGATTTTGTAATTTCATTGAAAGTTACACGATTTTCTTCATTAAGGTCAAGTCCGAGAACAGTTGCAAGATGCCATGAAATTGCTTCTCCCTCACGGTCAGGGTCGGCTGCAAGGATAACCGCTTCGCTTTTGGCAGCCTGTGACTTAAGATCTTTAACAAGTTGCTCTTTACCTTTGATTATTGCATACTTGGGAGCAAAATCATTTTTAACATCAACGCATAGTCTTGCTGCGGGAAGGTCTCTTACATGACCCATTGAAGCCATTACTTCATATCCGCTGCCAAGATATTTCTTTATATTTTTCGCCTTTGCAGGCGACTCAACAATTACAAGTTTGGACATAAGTTTTCTCCTTATTTTCTTCTGTATTTTTTGCCGTTATCGGAAATCACCAGATTTTCCATTTCAAGTTTTGTAAGACTTACCATAACTTTTCCGGGAGTAAGTGACGTCAGTTTCCGCATTATATCATCAATGTGCATAGGTTCGTAAGTCAGAACGTCATACACGTTTTTTTCGTTGTTATCAAGTTTTTCTGCTGTTTTTTCATTTTCTTCACGTTGAAGCCTGTCTTCAATAATTTCCGCCATGACTGCATCAGAAACAGGTTCTTGTGAGTAAAAGGACTTCACACCGTAAGTCACCTTAGAAAAATCCATAGGGAACTGATTTTCATACAAAGGTGTTCTTTCTATTTTTTCATAATCCACAATATCGGGATAAACAAATTCATATACCGCCATTATATCGGCACATGAGAACACGGGTGTTGCACCCCGTCTTATAAGTTCAATTGTACCTGAGTGCTGAGAATTTATGGCATCTCCGGGAACTGCAAAAAGTTCACGTCCCTGATCAATCGCCATCTGAGCAGTAATAAGTGAGCCGCTTCCCAACGCTCCTTCAACCACCACAACACCGTAACTGAGTGCAGAAATAATTCTGTTTCTCACGGGAAAATGTCTGCCTACCGCAGGTGTGCGGGGTGCATATTCGGTGAAAACTACACCATTTTCAAGAATTTCTTCTCTGAGCGAAGCATAAGAATCACGGTATTTTGCAAGAAAACCGCAACCGAGAACTGCAACGGTAACACCTTTTTCTCTGATTGCTCCCATATGCGCTGCTCCGTCAATTCCCAATGCACCGCCACTTACAACAACTGCACCTGATTTTACAAGGGAAGATGCAAGCCTGCTTGCAATGTTAAGTCCCGTTTTTGAAGCTTTCCTCGTTCCCACAAGGGCAATTGTCATTTTACCTATTATTGCTTCGGGATTTCCGTAATAATAAAGAACAAGAGGATAATTTCTCAGGTCCATAAGTTTTTTCGGGTATCTTTCATCATCAGGTGTCAGAACTCTGCATTTACATTCACGACAGCTGCAAATAATATCATCAACTACACTGAGCGGTGTTTCTTTCAGCTTTTCAAGCTGTCTTTTTGTAAACGTTCCCGAAAGCGCTCTGTCCATAGGAGTTGCTTCGTATACATTCTTTGCATGTCCGAAATGTCCGATTATTTCATCAACATTTACACCATAACCAAGTGCCTGCTGAAGCCAAATCCAATAAGCCTTATCGTTCACCTGAGTACCTCCCACATAGAAATACATGCCGCCATTGAAGCATTCAGAGATTCTGCTCTGCCTTTCATGGGAATTGTAACTCTGAGAGTTGATTTTTCGGCTGTCAGAGGTTGAATTCCGTTACCTTCGTTACCGATTATAAGAAAAATTCCCCCCTTGAGAGAAACCTCATTAATTTTTTCTGCATTTTCATCAACTACCGTTGCCACAGTTTTCATATTGTTTTCCTCTGCAAAACAAAACAGTTCGTCAATATCTGTTATTCTTACAAAGGGAAGTCTGAAAAGAGACCCCATTGCACTTCGTTGGGCTTTCGGATTAAAAACATCGCAACATGAGACAAGCACCGCACCGTCAATTCCGAGTGCCTCCGCAGTTCTTGCAATTGCACCTAAGTTTGACGGGTCCTGAACATTTTCAAGGACAACATACTTACCGTCGGCTCTGAGAGCGTTTATTCCTGTTTCATTGTCTGTATTCTTGCATTTTGTGAAAACACCCTGAGAAGATTCTGTATCCTGAATTTTCTTTGCAACTTCATCTGAAATTTCATAACTCATTTCAGAAACGGAAAGTACTTTTTCAATGTCTTCTCTGTATTTTGTATACGCGGTATCTGTAAAATAAAGCTCTTTTATTTCAACTCCGCTTAATGCTGCATCACGGCAAAGACGGGCTCCTTCAATTACAAATTCACCCGTTTTCTTCCTTTCTTTTGAAGAGGAAACGAGCTTTGCAAACTGTTTGATTTTAGCATTCTGAACTGAAATAATCTTTTCCAAAACTCATCACCTTTAATTAAAAATTCCACCATTATAACAGGCACACTTTTCCACTATATAATAGTATACGTTACATTATACCAAACTTTTTTTCAATTAACAATAGAGTTTACAAAAAAATTTACGCTCACAGCATAAACTGTGAGCGTAATATCAGCTTATTTAAGTGCAGCTTTAGCTTTTTCTGTGAGAGCTGTGAATGCTGCGGGATCAGCAATTGCGATTTCTGAAAGCATTTTTCTGTTAAGGTTGATGTCTGCTTACGTAAGACCGTTCATGAATGATGAGTAGTTCATACCATGCATTTTGCAAGCTGCTGAAATTCTTGTAATCCAGAGACGGCGGAAATCACGTTTCTTCTGCTTACGTCCGATGTAAGCATACTGACCTGATTTCATAACTGCCTGTTTAGCTGTTTTGAAAAGTTTGCTCTTTGAGCCGTAGTAACCCTTAGCTGCTTTAAGAACTTTATTTCTTCTTTTACGAGTCATTGTAGCGCCTTTAATACGTGCCATAGTCTATAACCTCCTGTTTCTGCGATATTATTTGTAAGGAATAAGTTTCTTGATCTGCTTAACGTTTGTTACGTCAGCAACAGTTGTTTTACGAAGATTTCTCTTACGTTTTGTTGTTTTCTTGTTAAGGATGTGTGACTTATAGGCATGGCCACGGATAGGCTTGCCGTTTTTTGAGAGTTTGAAACGTTTCTTTGCACCGCTGTGTGTCTTAATTTTAGGCATTTTTATTTCCTCCTTAATAATTACTTACCTGATTTGGGTGCGAGGAACATAAGCATTGAACGTCCCTCTACCTTAGCGGGTTTTTCAACATTTGCCTGTTCTGCAAGAGCTTCGGCAAATCTCTGCATAGGTACAAGGCCTAATTCCGTATGAGCCATTTCTCTGCCTCTGAAACGGATTGAAACCTTAACCTTATTTCCTGAAGCCAGGAATTTTTTCGCGTGATTAACTTTAGTTTCAAAGTCATGCGTGTCAATGTTCAATGAGAGGCGAACTTCCTTGATTTCGATAACACGCTGGTTTTTCTTTGCCTCTTTTTCGCGCTTAGCCTGTTCAAAACGGTATTTACCGTAATTGATAATTTTGCAGACCGGGGGCTGAGCCTGAGGAGCGATTTTGACAAGATCAAGATCTCTTTCTTCGGCGATTTTAAGTGCCTCAGCTGCTGACATAATGCCAAGCTGTTCACCGTCGTCAGTAATTACTCTGACTTCTTTGTCACGGATTTCTTCATTGATTTGCAGTTCTTTTGTACTAATGTTAAAGCACCTCCAAAAAAAAATTTGCGGCACGAAATTCGCCCGCAACACGCAAAACGGCACAACTGCACCGTTCTAAATACGTATTGACCTTCGTACGGAATCTGTGTTCCCGCAGGTGAGAGCTATTTCGCTTCTGCTTCAATGTGCAAATATGATACCACACACTTATCCTTTTGTCAATAGTTTTATACATCTTTTTGAAATTACTCTTGCACATTAAAAAACTGTGTGATACTATTGTTACAACATTATATGTGAGGTGTTAAAATATGTCAAGAGATAACAGTAAACTAAAAAACATACTTGTTGTCATAGTGGGTGCATTACTCATGGGCTTCCTCTGGAGAATACGCGGCACAAACGGTTGGGGTTCATCATGGGGTCTTCTCAATGCAGGTGCAATTTTCACTTTATTCGCCGTTACTGTTGTGGGCGAAAGAAAAAAAATGAACCTTGGTTGGATTGGTGTTTCTTCCCTTATGTTCATGCTCACCGTTCCTACCTGGGGAACATTCCTTGATCAGATAACAGGTATTATTTCATCTGAAGTAACTGATGACCTGGGCAATATAATTTCAGGTTCAAGAATCATTCCTGTTGCATCAGGTGTGGGAATTATGCTTATCCTCGGTTTCGGACTTGCCACACTATGGGGCATTATGCTTGGCAGAGGTTTAAGTGATAAGCAATGGAAAATAAAAGATTTCGTTCTTCTTCTTGCAGTATTCTTTGCTTCAATGTACGTGTCCCGTGCAACACTTGCACACACGCTTGCTGAACTTATTCAACCTGAATCACTTGACCTTTTCAAAGAAGGACTTTTCAGACAGGGTATTGCAGATGAAAGTTCTTTTGAAAGTATTTACAAAATTTACATGGAGCATTTTGACGACATGTCATGGGCAAAGAAAATCATGGGTGGCAGAAACTATTTCGCCCTTGTCGAAACAATATCAATTGCTCTTGGCGGTATCTTCTCAATGATAGCAACAAGATTTGTTATCAAAGACAAAACTGCCGCTGACATGGGACTTATAACTTCATGTGCATTTGCTTTTTCGATTACACTTTCCGACCTTTTCTTCTATTTCGGAGACGGCGGTTATCACGGCACGCAAGGACTTACAGTTCCCGAAAACCTTGCTCCCTGGTCATGTTGGGAATACTTTACAGGCTTCTTTGCAGGTGCAATCATTACAATTGCCCTCCTCTGCTACAAAAACAAAAAATCTGATGTTCCTGAAATTGCATTCTCTGGCGTACCTGAAAAAATTGCAGACGTGCTTACTTTCCTTATGGGATTTGTCGTAGTTTTCGGCATCAATATTGTACGTCCCGTACTTGACAGACTTGAAGATACATCATTCCACATTCCTGCAATTATAATCGCCTTTATCGGTGCAGTTGTGCTTATTGTCCTTGCAGTAAAAAAATACGGTGTAAATCTTGAAAGAACTACCTATGAGGCTTTCGCACCAAAAGCACTCCTCATTATGCTTATATACATGATTTGTATTTATCTCTTTACAGATTTTGAAACCGGTGGTGCAAATATCCTTTCCATCGGCTCTGTTCACAACATTGCAATGGTGATTTCCTTCGTTGTGCTTGCTCCTTACTTTACATTACAGGCAATCAGAACACGCAAATAATAAAAGCTTATAAAACATCTGACCCCGAAGCTAAAGCTTCGGGGTTTTCATACGTCTATACTATGTTCAGATTAAATTCCAAATAAACATCCACGAAAAAAGCAGATAATATTTTTCTAAGAATTCTTCTAATAATTCTTTCACCGTATCAATAAAACTATACTCAACTACAACCTCTACTGTTTCAACAACTTCACCGCTGTATGCACATACATCAAAGGATGTTTTGCCGGGTTCATGTGCTATTATCTCTATTTCACCATTTTCTCTGACAAACACACCGGCAATGCTGTAATCCACATCATCCGAAATATAAATGTCTTTGAAAGTTGCATTATCAGGTTTTACAACAGCCGTAATTATACGTTCTTCGTCCTTGCCCAAAACAACTTTTTTCTCTGAAAGTTCAATCGCTTTCACATCAACTTTGCTGTAAGTAAATGAATACACATCAACAGTTTCATGGTCCACGGAGTAAGGATTTCCGTCAGCAGAATATTCAACATACAGCTCGGACTTATTAAGTAAATAAGACTTAACATAATTGCTTTTGTTAATTTTTATGGTATATGTCCAAGTAGATGTACATTCATTGTATTCGGAAAGATAGACAAAAGTAAGTGTTACATCTCCGTTTTCAGCCTTTGAATATTTTGCACTCTTGAATTTAAGATTTGATCTTCTGATATCTCTCTTGATGCTGAAAGTATCTATAAAATCGCTTCTGCCTTCCCAATAAAATTCTTCGTAAGCATCACCGTAGTAATATTCTGTCCACTTTTCTTCTTGCCATTTTCCGTTTCCGTAACCGGTTACATCATTAGCTAACTTTGTCTCTTCAAGGTCTTTGCCTTTGAGAACGGAATAATCTGCGGTGCTTCGTTTTTTGTAAGTTTCGTTTGCTCTTACCGCATCTTCTTTTGCAGATGTTGTGATTATGCAATCTTCATAATAATCAAGAAGTTCCTTTGCTGAACTCTTACTGTTTACTGCAGATGACATGATACTGAACGAAGACATTATGGTAACAATTGCCAGAATAACTGCTAATAATTTTGTAGTTTTTTTCATAAAAGGAACGCCCCTTTCATAATAAAGTTTTTTATGTTCAGATTACAATAAATTCATCTTCCACGTAAGTCACTTCTTCGTAAATTTCTTCTTCGTAAAATTCGTCTTCAAAATCTTCTACGTAGAAAAGGTCTTCAAAGAACCATAAAATATCATAATAAATGTTGTCAAACAATTCCTCAATTTTCCATGTGATAGTTTCAAAGAAATGAATGATACGTTCAAAGAAAGTGTATTCAACAATTACTTCTACAGTTTCAACAACATCACCACTGTATGTGCAGATATTGAATGTTGTTTTACCGGGACCTGCCGCGTAAAGCACGTATTCATTATTTTCATCAGTATACCAGTCTGCAACATCCCAGTCCATATCAAAATCATCTATGTAGAAATCTTTAAACGTTGCATTATCAGGTTTGACTGTTACATCAAGTTTGTACTCTTCATCTTTGCCGAGAACAATAGTTCTTTCAGAAATTTCAATTGCTTCTGCATCAACTTTGTTATATACAAATTTGTATGTATTGATTGAGTCGTATTTTACGTTATAAATATTTCCTTCAATTGATTCTGCCTCATATGTTCCTGCTGTTTTATATTTAAATGATTTCAGATAACCTTTACTGTTTATTACAGCTGTATATGTTTTTGTATCTGTTCCGAAGTCCGTTTCATGAAGATAAACAAAAGTAAGAGTTACATCACCGTTCTGTGCTTTTGAATATTTTGCACTCTTGAATTTAAGTTCATATCTTCTGATATCTCGCTTGATGCTGAAGTAATCTATAAATTCACTTCTGCCTTCAACGTATAAATCCTCATATTTGTCGCAAAAAAAATATACGTAGGAATTATATTTGTCCCACTCACCTGTATAAATCTCCCACTCTTCGTTGTCCTTCTTTGTCAACTCAAGGTCTTCTCCTTTAAGAGAAGAATAATCTGCAACTTCTCTGCTTTCATGAACAGTATTTGCTTTAATGATATCCTCTTTTGCGGATGTTGTGATTATGCAATCCTCATAATAATCCAGAAGCTCTTTTGCTGAGCTTTTCCCATTGATTGCACCTGCCATAATGCTCATTGATGACATCAGGGTGATAACAGCTAAAATAATTGCCAATAATTTTGTTGTCTTTTTCATAAAAAACACTCCTTTTTGTTTTCTTAATTGTAACATTTTTACAAAAATATTTCAATATATTTTTAAAAATTAATATCAAAACCTTCTCCTATAATTTCGCTTGAGGGCAGAATTATTGTAAACGCATTTGTGTCAATTTCGCCAAGCAATTTCATAACTTTGCCGACTTCACTTTTTTTCAGCGCACAAAGGAGCAATTTTCGCTTTTTGCCTGTATATCCGCCCGAGGCTTCAATAACGCTTACGCCCCTTCCCATGTCATTCATAATTACCGAAGAAGTTTCCTCATACTTTTCAGTAACAATCATAAGAGTACGGGAATCAGTAAGTCCGAAAAGTATTTTGTCAATCACATAAGATGAAACAAAAATCAGCACAAGAGAATACATGGCACTTTCAATTTTCCCGTAAACGAAGCCTGATAATGTTATGACAAAGAAATCGCAGATTAAAATAAGTCTGCCCATTGACACACGTGGTTTTCTCAGCCTTATAAGCTTTGCAAGAATGTCAGTACCGCCTGTTGTCAGACCACGCAGAAAGACAAGCGCCATTGAAAAACCGGAGAGAACTCCGCAGAAAATTGATGCCAGCATTTTATCTCCTGTGTAAGTAGGCAGAAATGAAATTGTATCAATTGCAACAGACAAAAAAACAGTAACAAGGAAAGATTTTGCAATAAACTTTCCCCCTATCTTTCTCCATGCAACTACAAACAGAGGCAAATTAAGGAGAAAAGCTCCGATACCTATGGGGATTTTCGGAAAAAGATAGTTTATAAGCATTGCAATGCCTGTAACTCCCCCCTGGGCAATATCGTTATCTTCACAAAAAATACGAATGGCGGCACTGTAAACAACACAGCCGCCGCCACAAAAAATTATATCAAGTAATGTTTCTTTAATTTTATTTTTCACAGCGTATCATTCCTTACAGGTTATGTAATGCTGTGAAAAGTTCTCTGAGCCTTTCGGTTTTTCCTTTGAGATAAAGGTATCCGAAAAGAGTTTCAAGTCCGGTTGCATAGTGATATGTCATAACATCTGCACTTTTGGGAACATGTCCCGTGTGCGCATTTCTGCCACGCCTGAAAATATCAACTTCTTCATCGGTAAGCATATCCTGAACTGCTTTAATCTTCCTTGCCTGTGCAGAAGCAGAAACTTCTTCAACTGCAAGGGCATGAAGTTTTTTTACAGGTCTCGGACACTCGGTGAGAAGTGTTTCACGTACAAATAAATCGTAAACAGTATCACCGATAAACGCAAGCATCAGAGGACTTAAATTATTGGGATCGCAGGGATTTTCCGTAAATCTCATATTCCTACCCTCTTACAGAACAAAGTCAAATTCAAGGTCATAGATGCTGACCGTGTCGCCTTCCTGAATCCCCCTTGCAAGAAGCGCGTCAATAATACCTGATGAACGGAGAACTCTCTGGAAATACTGCAATGACTCATAGTCATCAAGGTCTGTTCTCTGGAGAACTTTGAGAAGCCATTCAGCCTCAACAAAGTAAATGTCATCCTGAACATCAATAGTAAATTTGTTGTCCGATTTTTCAACAATAAGGTCTGTGGGAATTTTCTCTGAATCAAACTGCTTTATGGGCGGAAGCGTTTGAAGCATATTCCATACCGCATTCACAACTTCCTTTGTACCCTCTGCAATGGGAGCACACATTGTCATAAAATCATATCCTTTTGAACGGATATATTCCTCAAGACGACTGAGCTGTTCATCAGTTGCAAGGTCCACTTTGTTTGCAACAACAATCTGAGGTCTTTCAGACAATTCTTTGTTGAATTTTTCAAGCTCATTATTTATTGTTTCAAAGTCTTCAATGGGATCTCTGCCTTCGCTGCCTGCAACGTCAAGAATGTGAACAAGCATACGGCATCTTTCAACGTGACGAAGAAATTCGTGACCGAGACCTACACCGTCACCTGCACCCTCAATAAGACCGGGAATATCAGCCATGACAAAGGAGTTTTCATCACCCATGTCAATAACACCCAGAACAGGTGTGATAGTTGTGAAATGATAGTTTGCAATAATGGGTTTTGCTTCGCTGACAACAGAAATGAATGTTGATTTGCCAACATTAGGATAACCTAAAAGTCCTACGTCTGCAAGGAGTTTAAGCTCAAGAGAAACTTCCCAACTTTCACCGGGAACACCGCTTTTTGCAAAACGAGGTGTCTGTCTTGTGGGAGTTGCAAAGTGGCTGTTACCCCAACCGCCTCTGCCGCCTTTAGCAGCAATAAAGGTGTCCATAGCACCCATATCTGCCATAATTGCTCCGCTTTCCACCTCACGGATTATTGTACCCTTAGGGACACGGATTATAAGGTCTTTACCTTTTTTTCCGTTTTTTCTGCCACCCTGACCTTTTTCACCGTTTTCTGCACTGTACTTTCTCTTATAACGGAAATCTGCAAGAGTTGACATATTTGTATCAACCTGAAAAACAATATCTCCGCCTTTACCGCCGTCACCGCCGTCAGGACCGCCTGAAGCGTCATATTTTTCTCTGTGGAACATAACGGCACCGTCACCGCCGTTACCCGCTTTAATTTTAATTTTTGCAACGTCTACAAACATAATGTCGCCTCCTTAAAAAATCAAGAAAAAAACTCCAAGATTTGATATCTTGGAGTTTGGTGACCCGGACGAGAATCGAACTCGTGTTACCGCCGTGAAAGGGCGGTGTCTTAACCGCTTGACCACCGGGCCATATAAATGTGGTGGCTGCAATTGGATTTGAACCAATGACACTACGGGTATGAACCGTATGCTCTAGCCAACTGAGCTATGCAGCCATAACCTCAAAGCACTTGTACATTATAATCGACAAAACTCCATTTGTCAATACTTTTTTCAAAAAAATTTTAAAAAATTTCAAAAAATTTTGCCGATACCCTTTTTTCGGCATATCGGCATATATCAAGCGGTAAAAATATACGGCTCCCCACAGGACAATTTCCATAAATTGCCACCGTATACACTTATCACCGCGAGATGTCTCTTTACTTTTATTATATGCCTGAAAGGACATGTTTGACTTTAACCTTCAGGTATTGTATAATCTATAAAAAAAGAAAAAACAGGTGGATAATTATGAAAATAGGTTTTGTTATTGCAGACAATTACGAATTTGACCCCTTTAAAAAATTTGCAGAAGAATTTTCCCCCACAGAATACGCTACCCTCGGTAACAATTGTATAAAATTCGATTTTAATGAAAAAACTGAAGTATGTGCAGTAGAATGCGGTATCGGAAAAGTAAATGCTGCCATTGCAACTCTTTACCTTATTAAAGAAGAAAAAGCAGATATTATTCTCAACGTAGGCCTTTCAGGTGCTGTTCAGAATGTTCAGAGAAATTTCATTGTTGCCGGTACAGAATACACAGAATGCGACTTTGACCTGACTGCAATCGGCTACGACCTTGGTGTTAAACCTCAGGAAGTTTACGTTTACAAAGCAGATGAAAAGCTTCTTTCTCTTGCTGAAAAATGCAGCATTGATTATTTCGGCAAACTTGGTACAGGTGATATTTTCCTTGCTGATACAGAAAGAAAAATCAAATTCCGCGATACATTCGGCATATGCTCATTTGACATGGAAACAGGCGCAATTGCTGCTGTTTGTCATAAAACACATACACCTTTCCTTGCAATCAGAAAAATTTCTGATGACTGTGACGAAAACGCAGTTGAAAATTATAAAGAACTTAACAACAAAAAGGAAGTTCATCTCAGCGAAGTCGCAAGAGAAATGTTAGAAAAAATAACGGAGAATTTTTAAAATTATGAACAGTAATTTTTTCGCCATGCTGGCACGAATGAAATATATTAACCGTTGGGCTCTGATGCGTAACATTCAGGAAGAAAGCATCTGTCAGCATTCAATGGAAACTGCAGCCTTTGCCCATGCATTGGCACTTATCAAAAACAAACATTTCGGCGGTAACTTAAACGCCGACAGAGCCGCAGTTCTTGCACTTTACCATGACATGCCTGAAATTATCACAGGCGACCTTCCCACTCCCGTAAAATATTTCAACGACGACATGAAAGAAGTTTATTCCAAAGTTGAAGAAAGTGCATGCAGGAAGCTTCTTTCCATGCTTCCCGATGATTTAAAGGAAGATTATTCTCCACTATTCTTCAAGGAAGAAAAAGACGAGTATCTGTGGAAAATTGTCAAAGCTGCCGATAAAATAAGTGCATTGACAAAATGTCTTGAAGAAAAAAAAGCAGGAAACAGAGAATTTGAAAGTGCTCTTGTTTCAACGGAAAAAGCAATACGCGAAATGAATATGGAAGAAGCAGATTATTTTCTTGACACTTTCCTGCACGGTTTCACACTCACACTTGACGAGCAGAATTAGTATGGAGAAAATTTTCAAGAATATGCATTCCGGCCTTACGAATAATCAACTGAAAATCATTGCAATGGTATCCATGCTTATTGACCATACAGGAATGGGGATTTTTCCCGAACACGAAATTTTCAGAATTATGGGCAGACTTGCTTTTCCGATTTTTGCCTACATGATAGCAGAAGGATGTTTTTATACAAAACACAAAATAAAATACCTTCTGATGATTGCAGGTCTGGGCATCGGTTGTCAGGTGGTATACACAATTGCCTCTCACTCTCTTTATCAGAATATACTCCTCACTTTTACTTTTTCTGTTATCACAATTTTTGCAATTGATAATTTTCTTGAAAAAAAGAATAAAATTTCTTTTCTGTGCATGTGCGGAGTTATTTTTAGTGTAGTCTTGATTTCACTTGTTTTCCCTGTAATTTTCAAAGAAAAAGGCTTTGATATTGATTACGGTTTTCCCGGTGTGTTATTACCTGTAGCAGTTTATTATTCACCTACCAAAAAATTAAAAATCATTTCAGCCTCTGCTGTGCTTACAGGAATGGCTTTTCTTTCCGGAGGAATACAGTTCTTCTCCCTCTTTTCAGTCCCCTTACTCATGCTTTACAACGGCAAAAGAGGTAAATTAAACATGAAATATGTTTTCTACATTTTCTATCCCGCACATCTGGCAATTATTTATATGATCGGAAAAATAATATAAAAAAGGGGATGTAAAAAAAGCGAAGACCGTATAAAACCGCATAAATAAATGTGGGTTCTGCAGGTTATGAGCCTGAAGAACCCCACCAAAATGTGCAAGAATCGAAAACTAATAAAATTTTATGTTTTATACTACGAACAAACTTCGCCACTCGACGTACCTCTGTACGCCTTCGGGCAAACAAAATCAAGGATAACCCCCCTTGATTTTACTCAGTTTGTCCGTTCTTCATCTTTTCTTCCCATCCCCTAAAAAAGGAGCTGTAAAAACGAAAGTTTTTTACAGCTCCTTTTGTGTTTTATTCATTCAATCAGAATGAGAAAAGATTTGCGAAAAAATCAATAATACTTCTGAAGAAATTGATAATTGATTGGAAGAATGAAACATTTACGGTAACTTCGCACTCTGCCACTTTTTCACCGTCAAAAGTATAAACTTCAAGCGTTGTTGTACCGCCTTTAAGACCTGTAAGTGTGATTGTGCCGTCATCATTGATATCATATCCGACAACCATATCACCTGTATCTTCACCGGGAACTATGCAATAGAAGTCTTTATATGTTGCTTCTGAAGGTTTAACAACTACAGAAATGTCACATGTTTCTCCGTAACCGAGTGTAACAGCAGTTTCAGAAAGAGAAATTGATTCAACAGCAACCTTCTTATAAGTAACCTTATATGTATCTGATGTGCTTTCTGTCATCGGATATTTCACCCCTGCAAAAGAGGTATCCTTGAACTTTGACTCCTGCTTCATAACAAAAGATTTGAGCAGACCACCCTTTGAAGTTTTTGTTGTGATTGTAATATCATTTGTGCCGTCTTCCCACTTTTCTGAAAGTTTGAACGTAATTGTTATGTCACCGTTATCAGCTTTTTTTAGGCTTGCGCTTTTGAATTTAAAACCAAATTCTTTTATTCTTCTCTTTATGCTGAACATCCACACTGTATCAGGCTGACCGTCAACATATTTACTTTTATCAGATGTTCCGTAGTAATAGCTTGTTGTCTCTTCAACCTGCCAATCTGTGCCGAAAAGTTCTTCATTGAATTCTTTTGTTTCCTTTGCATCCGAAGCTGAAAGTCCCGAATAGTCCGCCGTAACTTTAACTTTCCATGTGTTATCAACCTTTATCAGACCTTTTTTAGCAGTTGTCGTAAGGCAGTTTTCGTAATAATTGAGCATTTCCTCTTTTGTAGAAGATGTTCCTATTGCACCTGCCATCATGCTGAATACAGAAAACATCATCAGAACGACAAGTAATGCTGATAAAAGTTTGCAGATTTTTTTCATTTGAAATTATCTCCTTTAATACGTTATATTTAAACATGTATATTTTACCATTATTTATATGTGTTTTCAATGTTCATTTTTCTTTTTTGATATTTTATACAAAAAGTTATATAATGTTTTGTAAGTTTTTACAATTTATTTATGTTTTGTCAGTTGATTTTTCTTCTACGAAGTAGTAAAATTATCTCCAAGAGGAGTGGATAAAATGAGTTGTTCAAATTGTCACAGAAGTGACTTATCACTTTTAAACGAAACTTTGGAAAAATACAAAAATGTAAACGGAAGTCTTATTACCGTCTTGCAGAAAGCACAGGAAATTTATGGTTTTCTGCCTACGGATGTTATCTATAAAATTGCTGAAGAAATGAACCTCACCCCCGCAAAAGTCATGGGTGTTGCAACATTCTACACCCAGTTCAGATTTAAGCCTGTGGGAAAATATCTTATCATGCTCTGTCAGGGTACTGCATGTCACGTGAACGGCTCTGAAAGAATTGAAAAAGCAATCAATGATGAATTGGGTATTTCTGACGGTGAAACAACGGAAGACGGACTTTTCACTCTGAAAAATGTTGCTTGTCTCGGTTGCTGCAGTCTGTCTCCCGTAATGATGGTAAACGAAGAAACTTACGGCTCACTCACTCCCCAAAAAGTAAAAGAAATTTTAAGAAAACTGAAGGAGGGAGAAAAATGAGAATTGTTGTAGGCCAGGGCAGTTGCGGTCTCGCCGCAGGTGCCGGAACAGTTTATTCTGCAATTGAAAAGCTCATCGAAAACAAAGACCTTCTTTCAATTACAGGTTGCATAGGAATGTGTTTCCTCGAACCTATTGTTGATATTTATGACGAAGATAAGCTTGTCAAAAGGCTTGTTAAAGTCACAGAAAATGATGCAGAAAGAATTGTAAATGCAGTTAAAAGCAACGACTTTTCTCTCGTAGAAAACATCAGCATTTCGGAAGACGACGAAAAATTCCTGACTCAGCAGACGAGAATCGCACTTCGTCATTGCGGTATTATAAATCCCGAAAGCATTGATGATTATACAAATGCTGACGGTTATAAGGCTCTCAGAAAGGTTTTGACATCAATGTCTCCTGAAGATGTTATTGAAGAAATAAAAACTTCAGGTTTAGCCGGCAGAGGCGGTGCAGGTTTCCCCACATGGTTTAAATGGAATGCTGCAAGAAATTCTGCGGGAGAAGAAAAATATCTTATCTGTAACGCTGATGAGGGTGACCCCGGTGCATTCATGGACAGAGCAGTTATTGAAAGTGACCCTCACAATCTTATTGAAGGCATGCTCATAGGCGCTTATGCTATCGGTGCAAAAGAAGCGGTAGTTTATGTCAGGGCTGAATATCCGCTCGCAATAGTACGACTCGAAAATGCAATAAGGCAGGCCGAGGATAAAGGCTTTGTGGGCAACAATATTTTCGGCACAGATTTTTCATGCTCTTTCAGAATCAAAGCAGGTGCAGGAGCATTTGTATGCGGCGAAGAAACAGCACTTATTGAGTCTCTTGAAGGAAGTCGCGGCATGCCGAGGCTTAAACCGCCTTTCCCTGCTGAAGCAGGTTATTGGCATAAGCCCTCAAACATCAACAACGTTGAAACTTTCGCCAACGTTTCATGGATAATTCTCAACGGCGGCGAAAAATTCAGTGCATTGGGTACAGAAGACAGCAAAGGAACAAAGGTTTTTGCCCTCACAGGGAAAATCAAGCGTGGCGGTCTTGTGGAAATCCCTATGGGAAAAACTTTACGTCATGTTATATTCGATATCGGTGGCGGCATCAAAAACGGTGCCTCCTTCAAAGCCGTTCAAATGGGCGGACCTTCAGGGGGTTGTATTCCCGAAGAACTTCTCGATACAGTTATAGATTACAAAAAGTTAAGTGCTACAGGTGCAATCATGGGTTCAGGCGGCATGGTCGTTATGGATGATAGCACCTGCATGGTAAATATGGCAAAATTTTTCCTTGATTTTACTGCAAAAGAATCATGTGGAAAATGCGTTCATTGCAGAATCGGCACCAAAAGAATGCTTGAAATTCTCACAAGAATTACCGAAGGTGGCGGCAAAGACGGAGACATTGAACTCCTCAGCGAATTGTGTCTCGGCATCAAAGACGGTGCTTTATGCGGTCTGGGTCAGACAGCACCAAACCCTGTTCTGACTACACTTAAATATTTCAGAAATGAATACGTTTCTCATATAAAAGACAAGAAATGTCCTGCAAAAGAATGTGTTTCACTTCTCACCTACTCAATAAACCCGGAAAAATGTGTAGGTTGTTCTCTTTGCTCAAAAAAATGTCCCACTCAAGCAATTTCAGGAGAACTGAAAAAAACATTCTCAATTGACAACGAAAAATGTATTAAATGCGGACAATGTAAGCTTACCTGTAAATTTGGTGCTGTTAACGTAGATTAAGGAGGTGGAAAGATGGAAAAAATCAAACTTGTAATTGACGGCAAAGAAATTGTAGCTTCAAAAGGTGTAACCATTCTTTCTGCCGCTGAAGATAACGGAATTGAAATCCCCACACTCTGTCATCATGAAAGCGTAGCACTTTACGGTGCCTGCGGTTTATGTACTGTTGAAGTAGAAGGCATCCCGAAACTTCTTCGTGCATGTTCCTCAAAAGCAACTGACGGCATGGTAATTCACACAAATTCCGAAAGAGTAAAAAAATCAAGAAAAATTGCCCTTGAACTTCTTATGAGCGATCACACAGGAGACTGTATCGGTCCATGTTCTCTTAATTGTCCTGCAGGCACAGACTGTCAAGGGTATGTAAAACTTATTTCTCAGGGCAGATTTCACGAAGCGGTTGCCCTTATAAAAGAAAAACTCCCCTTACCTGCATCTATAGGCAGAGTATGTCCTCATCCGTGCGAAAGCGCATGCAGAAGACAAATGGTCGAAGACAGCATTTCAATCGCTTATCTGAAAGCCTTTGCCGCTGATGAAGATATGAAAGAGAATACTTTCTCCCCCACTGTTTCACCTGACACAGGCAAAAAAGTTGCCGTTATCGGCGGTGGTCCTGCAGGTCTGACAGTCTCTTATTTTCTCAGAACAAAAGGTCACTCTGTTACTGTTTTTGATGCGATGCCTCACATGGGCGGTATGCTAAGATACGGTATCCCCGAATACAGACTGCCGAAGAGAATTGTTGAAGCGGAAGTTATGCAGATTGCTTCTCTCGGTGTTGAAATGAAAAATAACGTGAAAATCGGCAAAGACATTTCTTTTGAAGATTTAAGAAAAGAATATGATGCAGTCATTGTTGCAATAGGTGCTTGGAAAAGTCTCTCCATGCGTTGTACAGGAGAAGAACTTGAAGGCGTTTTAGGTGGTATTGACTTCTTACGCGAAGTAAACGAAGGCAAAAAGCCTTGTATCGGCAATAAAGTTGCCGTTATCGGCGGTGGCAACACAGCCATGGATGCCTGCAGAACTGCACGCCGCCTCGGTGCAGAAGAAGTTTACGTAATTTACAGAAGAACACGTAACGAAATGCCTGCAGAGAAAATCGAAATTGATGAAGCGGAAGAAGAAGGAGTAACATTTAAATTTCTTACAAACCCTGCTGAATTCATCGGTGAAAACGGCAAAGTAACAAGCATAAAACTCCAGGTTATGGAATTGGGTGAACCTGATATTTCAGGCAGACGTTCACCTGTTCCCACCAAAGGAAAATTTGAAAATCTGGATGTTGACACTGTAATTATGGCAATCGGTCAGAAAGTAAATACTACAGGTTTTGAAGAACTTGAACTTAATTCAAAGGGAATCATCTCTGCTGATGAAAAAACTTTCAGTACATCTCTTGAAGGAGTTTTTGCAGTAGGTGATGCTACAAACAGAGGTGCTTCTATCGCTATTGAAGCTATCGGCGAAGCAGAAAAGGCATCAAAAGTAATTGACGGTTATCTTCTCGGCATGGATATTCCGTACAGGAAACCTTTCGTTTCCGAAAAAACGGTAACACCGGAAATGCTCAAAGACAAAGAAAAACTCCCAAGGGCCGAAATGCCCATAAGAAATGCAGAAAAAAGAGTTAAATCCTTTGATGAAATCGCTCTCGGATTTACAAAAGAACAAGCAATGAAAGAAGCTTCACGCTGTCTTGAATGCGGATGTCACGATTATCATGACTGCAAACTCATAAAATATGCAAATTGGTATGACATTAAACCTGAAAGATTTGAAGGAATGAAAAATATTTTCCCTAAAGAAAGGAAATTGGTTTCAATCGAACGTGACCAGAGCAAATGTATTCTCTGCGGACTTTGTGTAAGAGTTTGCGATGAAGTTGCAGAAAAAGGCATTTTAGGGCTTATTGGCAGAGGTTTCACAACAACAATAAAACCCGAGTTTCAGGATGAAAGTAGTATATCTTACTGCAAAGACTGTCACAAATGCGCCGATGCTTGTCCTACAGGAGCTTTGAAAATAATTAAATAAAAAGATTAAAGGAGTTGCTTTAAGTTAAAGCAACTCCTTTTTGTTTTACTTTTCAAAATTTCCGTTATCGTAGGTTTCAAGTACTTTTACGCTTGCCGCAAAGCAGTTTGCAAGTCCTTCCTCGTTCATGTTTGTATCAGTATCAAGACGTGTATGATAATATCTTTCAAGTTTATGATTAAGACCTGTAATTGATGCGGCTCTGTAACCTGCCTGAGTGAACGCTGCCGCATCACATGCACCTCCGAAAGGAGGAACCCAACCTTTTTTTACATGGAACACCGATTTCTCTCGAACAATCGACAAATAAATCGCACACACCTTTGTCAGCTTTGACTGTACCGTTAAGGTCACGATAGTTTGCCATAAGATATTTAGGGTCGTAAATTGTGTCATACGCATAAAAAATTGTGGGAACATCTCTGAATTCGCCTTTGTGCATTTCGCACCATGCTTTTGATCCTCTGAGGCCGCATTCCTCTGACCCTGTAAGAATTACACCCACTTCCGTGTTCTCAAGTTCAACACCTTCATCTTTAAGTGCTTTGAGAATTGCAATTCCCATATAACAACCTGAAAGATTATCATTTGCTCCATCTACAACGCGACGATAGTTTACCATAAAATAAAGTCCGATTACAAAAGGGACAAAAAGAAGTCCCCATAACGCAAGCTTGAAAACAAGTTCATCCGAAACAACATTCGCAAAGTCAAAACCATTTCTTAAAATATACCAAACCGAAAGCACAAGATAATAAAGAGCACCTACCACAACAAGTACCATGTGCATGTCAAAGCCCACACCACCGAAAGCATAGTTTACGGGCCACTCCCATGCTGCATCAGGATGACCGTTGAAAATTATTCTTCTCTTTGTTTCACCTGTACATTTTTTGATAGCAGTTACATTATAACTCGTTTTTTCTTTAAAAAACGGGTCAATAAGTTGTTTATATGTTCCGAATTCGGCAAGAAAGATTATAAATCCCGCAGCAATAAGTACCGCTGACACAAAAGGAGAAACAAAAAACATACCTACTGCAAGAAGTACAAGGGTCATTGTGAAAAATATCCAACCATAAAAAGCCCCTGAATGAAGTTTGAAGCTTTCAACTTTTACATCTTCACATCCGCAATCCTTTTCAAGCACCTTTGCCATATAGTCACAAGCCTGTTTTTCACCTTTTGAACCTGAATCCCTTTTTTCAAAATTCTTGATTATATAACCAATCTCTTCGACCATATAATCAGCCATTTTGTCTTTTTTCTCAATTATTCCTTTTAAATTCATCAATCTATCACCTTTCTTTGTAACAGCCTGTTTATTCTACAGAAAAAATTTGTTTAAAATGTTCGGTTAATGTTACCAAACTGTTAATGAATTTTCTGTAAATAATATGTTATATTTCTTAGTTCTGATTGAACATACATTGCCGATATGCTACAATAAATAAAAAAGAGGAATGCGACATAAAAAAACACCTTGCCAACATAGTAAGTTTAAGCCGCGTTGTCGGTTCAGTTATTTTATTCTTCTGTAAAAGTTTATCGAAAACATTTCTTTCTGTATACATATTCTGCGGTGTTACCGACCTTATTGACGGTCCTATTGCCAGAAAAACAAATAGCACAAGTACTCTTGGTGCAACCCTTGATACCATAGGCGATGTAATGACATATCTTGCCCTGACTAAAATTCTCATCATGAGAAAACTCGTTCCGTGGTGGATTTTATCATGGATTCTCGGAGCAGGTGCAGTTTTCGGCGTGTGCAGTTTTGTTTCAAAGAAACGCTTTGAGAAACTGTATTTACCCCATACATATCTGGGAAAATTTTTTGGCGGTGCAGTCTTTGTACTGCCTGTTGCAATGCAATTTATGCCCGGTTACATATGGATGTCAGTTATATGTTCTATAGCAAGTATTCATTCATTTGAATTGCTTTACATTCAGCTAAAAAATAGTGAACCACGGGATTTTGTTCCAACAATTTTTCACATTGAAAAAGTCTGATCATAAATCTAAAACCGACAAAGAGTTCAGCGGAAACTCTTTGTCGGTTATTTTTTACCTTTTATTTTTTCCCAATACTCCTTGAACGCTTGTTCATTTTTGTTTTCTCCGGGAGTATAGTATTTTTTGTTTTTAAGTTTATCGGGAAGATACTGCTGAGACACCCAATGGTTGGGATAATCGTGAGGATAATTATAAAACTGTCCTTTATTCTGATTATCTTCTCCGTCAAAGTGTTTATTCTGGAGTGTTCTTGGTATAGGGCCTGAAATCCCTTCCCTTAAATCAGCTGCAGCCATATCATAAGCAAGATATGCTGAATTTGATTTGGGACTGTTGCAGACAAGAACTACTGCATCTGCAAGAGGAATTCTTGCCTCGGGAAGTCCTACCATAAGTGCAGAATCAACTGCCGCTTTGACAATGGGAATTATCATGGGATATGCAAGTCCCACATCTTCACATGCACACACAAGAAGTCGTCTGCATGCCGACGGCAAATCACCCGCTTCAAGAAGTCTTGCGAGATAGTGAAGTGCTGCATCAGGGTCTGAACCTCTCATTGATTTCTGAAAAGCAGAAAGGATATCGTAGTGTTCATCACCCTCACGGTCATATTTCATTGCACTTTTCTGCGTAAGCTCCTTCACATTTTCAAGAGTGACGCATCTTTTTCCGTCTTTTAATCTTGTAGAAAGAACACTCAGCTCAACGGTATTGATAGCTTTTCTTACATCACCGCCACAACCTGAAGAAATATGCTTTATTGCCTCTTCTTCAACTTCAATTGTATCTCCCAGATGTTCTTCGTAAAGTTTAAAGCCACGCTTTACGGCTTTCATAATATCTTCAGCATCAACAGATTTGAATTCAAAAACAGTTGAACGGCTGAGAATTGCATTATAAACATAAAAGTACGGATTTTCAGTAGTTGATGCAATAAGAGTTATAGAACCATTTTCAATGTATTCAAGGAGCGACTGTTGCTGTTTCTTATTAAAATACTGAATTTCGTCAAGGTAAAGCACAACTCCGTGAGGACTCTGAAAAGTATCGAGACTTGCCACAATTTCTTTGATATCTGAAATAGAGGCGTTTGTGCCGTTAAGTTTACAAAAACGTCTGTTTGTATTCTTTGCAATGATTTCCGCAAGTGTAGTTTTACCAACACCCGAAGGGCCGTAGAAAATAAGGTTGGGAATATTCCCGCTGTCAAGAATATTCCTGAGTGCCTTACCTTCGTCAAGCAAGTGGTGCTGACCTACCATATCTTCAATTTTTGAAGGTCTTATCATATCTGCAAGCGGTGAAGACATTACGGTTGCACCTCCTTAAAATTATAACAATATCACATCAAAGCCTGTGAAAAAATCATTTGCAAAAGGTAATAAACTGACATTCCGATAAGAAAAGCATTGAGAAATGATGTTCCTCCCTTTGCATAAAGATATGTGAAATAAGCTGAATTATTGGGCGAAATCGCTTTGATTTTTCCAACAGTTGTTTTTATATGACTGAGATAAAATTTGTTCGCAAAAATTCCGCCGATAAAATTTATTATGGGGATAAGAAGCAAAAGCCCCCCCATAATCATAACTTCCGTCGGATGGTTTTCTACACCTTTTGAAATAAGTTCAGCAACGCGGTTATAAAATGCTTCATCAATAGTTTCCTGCATAAGTGCATCCTGATTTTCAAGAATAAAACTGAATGCCTCTCCGCAGATTTTTACATAAAATGTCATCACAAAGCACATTACCGCCATGATTAAACCCACAAAAGCAAAACCTGCTTTGTAAATTTTTCTGAAAAAGAACCATAAGGGTCCAAAAAGAAACGCCGCAAAATTGAATTTTGGTTTTCTGTTGTTTACTTTTGCATCAAGGAAAGTTTTGATGTAACTTTCTTTTCTTTTTTGGATAAAGCATGCAGCTTCGCCAACCGTTACAGTTTTATCAGTATCAATAAAGTCATTATCATCAACGGGTTTTCCTTCTATAAATACAGAACCGCCTTTAGGAGGCTGAAACTGTTTCATCAACTGTTCGTTGAGAATCATCCCGCAGTTTGAACAACTGAATGCTTTCTTTTTATTAACTGCACCGCATTCAGGACAAGTAATAGTTTCTTCATCTTCTTTTTGAACGGTTTCAGGTCCGGTAATTTTTTCAGGTTCTTTTTTCACAGCTTTCTGCCACACAAAACCATCCACGTGAAGATGCTCATTTGCACACTTTCCGTTTTCGTTAAAACAGTTTCTGTGATGTGGTGTTGCACACTCAGGGCATACAACAACTTCATCTTCTTCACTGAAAACGCCACCACAAACGGGACATTTTTCATTTTCGTATCTCATACTTTTTTACCTTGCTTTTTACGTTTTTTGTTTCCATCTTCTTTATCAGATGTAAGAATAAATGACAATGTCCAAAGAATAACTGCTGCAAAAAGCATTACCATAAATACCCATGCAGAAGAAAGATTTATTGTGTAAATCTTGGTAATAAAACTAAGTGCAGGGATATCAAAGAGAGAACCGATTGTAACATCACCTGCAATAACGGGGGATGCAAACTTATTAAAGCTTATCATCATCCCGATGAGGGATACAATACCGCATCCGCTTAAAATCATGCGTGTTTTCTTTGCGTTTGTCACCGCTGAAACAATACATGTTACAAGTGCAATCACAAGGGTAACTGCAAAGAAAACCACCGCAGTCTCTATAAAAGGCATTACTGTTTCAGCCACAGGGTTTACCTCAGCATTTGCAAACATCTCTTTGAAGTCAATACCAAAACCTTTAAGTGTATCATAAAGCCAGTAAAGACTTACATTATCCTCTGTCATTCCGGTATCTGCTCCATCACTGAGTTTACCACCGAGAAGAGAATTGACAATATCATATCCTAAAATCTGGTAAACCCAATGGAGAATGGGTGTGAAAATCGCAACCGGAATTACTGCCAGAGACAAAAGAGCAGAAACAATTCTGTCAACTATTTTCATAGGTTTTACCTACTTTCTTTTATTTTGCAGGTTTCCATGAGGAGTTAAGACCTACTGTTCTGTTGATTACAAGGTTATCAGGTGTGCTGTCTTTATCAACGCAGAAATAACCCTGTCTCATAAACTGGAACATGTCACCCTCTTTAATGTTTCTTAAGCCCCCTTCAAGAACGCTGTCTTTGAGGACAATAAGACTTTCGGGATTAAGGTTATCTTTAAAACTTCCCTTTGACTCGTCTGAGGGATTTTCAGCATTGAAAAGTCTGTCATAAAGACGAACTTCCGCTTTCACACAGTCGTCCGCACTTACCCAATGGAGTGTACCTTTGACTTTTCTGCCGTCAGGTGTTTCACCGCCACGGCTTTCAGGGTCATAAGTACAGTGAAGGCAAGTAACATTTCCGTCTTCATCTGTTTCATAACTGTTACATGTAATATAATAAGCACTCTTGAGACGCACTTCATTGCCGGGAAAAAGTCTGAAATACTTTTTCACTGGCTCAATCATGAAGTCATCCTGTTCAACATAAATGTTTCTTGAGAAAGTAACTTCTCTCTTACCAAGTTCAGGTTTATCGGGGTTATTTTCAACCTCAATAACTTCCGTCTGTCCCTCAGGATAGTTGTCAATAACAACTTTAAGAGGTCTCAGCACTGCCATTGCTCTTGGTGCATTCTGATTAAGATTATCTCTTACACACGCTTCAAGAAGACCGTAATCAACTACGCTGTATGCCTTTGAAACACCGATTTTATTACAAAATTCACGGATTGCTTCAGCAGGATAACCACGTCTTCTCATACCGCTGAGAGTTGCCATACGGGGGTCATTCCAACCGCTGACAATTCCGTCATTTACAAGTGCAAGACATTTTCTTTTACTTGTAAGAGAATAGTTAAGGTTAAGTCTTGCAAACTCAATCTGTCTTGGAGGTTCAACAAGTCCGAGTTCCTTTAAGAACCAGTCATAAAGAGGTCTGTGGTTTTCAAATTCAAGTGAACAAAGAGAATGAGTTACTTTTTCTGCAGCATCTGAAAGAGGATGTGCAAAGTCATACATAGGATAAACACACCATTTGTCACCTGTCTGATGATGTGAAACATGAGCTATTCTGTAAATTACAGGGTCACGCATGTTGATATTAGGAGAAGCCATGTCAATTTTCGCACGGAGAACTCTTGCACCATCGGGGAATTCGCCCTCTGTCATTCTTCTGAAAAGGTCAAGGTTTTCTTCAATTGAACGGTTTCTGTAGGGGCTTTCTTTACCGGGTTCTGTGAGAGTTCCTCTGTATTCTCTCATTTCATCCGCAGTAAGATCGCAGACAAAAGCTTTACCCATTTCGATAAGCTTTACTGCACAGTCATAAATGAAATCGAAATAACTTGATGCATAGTAGCAATCGTTCCATTTGAAACCAAGCCATTCAATATCTTCCTTGATTGCATCAACGTATTCCATATCTTCCTTACTGGGATTTGTGTCATCAAGACGGAGATTGCAGACACCACCATATTTCTTTGCGGTTGCAAAGTTAATACATATAGCCTTTGCATGCCCGATGTGAAGATATCCGTTAGGTTCGGGAGGAAAACGAGTCTGCACACGTGAGCAAACACCGTCTTCAAGGTCTTTATCAATAAAATCATGGATAAAGTTTGATGATACTTCTTTTTCCTTTTCTTCAATAATTTCTGCCATTGTTTTCAAGTCCTTTCCTTTAAAAGGTTATGATTAAAGAGTATTTATACATTCGTCAATTCTTGACATTACTTTTTCTTCACCCAGAAGCTGCATGATTGAATAAAGGTCGGGTGTGTTTCTTCTTGATGTCATTGCAATTCTGATTACTGTTGAAACGTCACCTACATGACCTTTGAATGCATCGGGATTTTTCTTATATTCCTTAACATTGGGAGTAAAGCCAAGTCCTTCGCACATATCTTTGATACGGCTGAACCATGTATCTTTATCGTCAGATGCATTGTAAACATTTTTGTAAGTTTCAAGAATAGCTTTTGCATCTTCAGGAGAAACATTTTCGGGCATTGTGTAATCGGGAGTGTAAATTTCATCGTAGAAATATTCAACATACGGCTTGATGTCACTCCATTTTGAAATATCTTTACGGGGTTTGTTACCGCCTCTGTCAACAGAGAGAATGCCCTTTGCATATTCTTTGTCAGCACTAAAAAGATTATAAAGTTCTTTGTCTTTTTCTTCTGCCCAGAGGAGTGTTTTTTCAAGAACTTCTTCTGCTGTCATTACAGAAATAACGTTCTTGCTGACGTCAACAAGTTTTACAAGGTCAAAAAGTGCACCGCTTGCACTCATTTTCTTAAGATTGAACGGGAATTCTGATGTATCAGCACCGGGGTTTGCTTTTCTCCAGTCTTCGAAATTTGAGTTTGCAATTGTAAGAAGATACTCGATAACGCTTTCCTTGGGATAGCCTTCATCAAAATAGAATGTAACTGCTGCTTCAGGGTCCTTACGCTTTGAAAGCTTTCTCTTTCCGCCATTTTCTTCTTTCATAATGGGTGAAATGTGAGAGAATTTAGGAACTTTGAAACCACAGCATTTGAAAAGCTGAATGTGAACAGGAACAGATGAAATCCACTCGTCACCGCGTACAATGTGAGTTGTTCTCATAAGATGGTCGTCAACTGCGTGTGC
>JAZOAY010000012.1:0-14477 GCA_045595725.1 Acutalibacteraceae bacterium
CATTCGGAGAATGCAGGTTGAAAGCCCCTGTGCTGTTGCTTCGTAACAAATATGCGATGTTGTGATGCCGATGTCAATATCCTGAAATGCAGTTTCCTGAAGAACAGAACCTACCTTTGCGGTAAAATTTGCTTTTTCCTGACAGACGATAATAAAAGCACCTGCTTTTTCAGCAAATTTATTCATGCCGATTTTCTGAACTGCTTTTGCAACTTCGGGAAGAAGCTCTTTTTTATTGACGATAACAAAACTCCATGGTTGAGAATTACATGCCGACGGTGCAAGACGTGCTGCTTCAATACAATTAATGAGCTTTTCTTTTTCAACTTCCTTTTCAAGAAAATGACGGCAGCTTTCTCTTTTGTTTACTAAATCAAGAAACATAATTTTCACCTCGTAATTATTATACCTTTCTTGCGATTATATGTCAAATGCAGGTAAATAATACTTTTATAACTAATCAAAACGCATGGAGGCTTTATGAAACGACCGCTTGTTGTGTTATATGTAATAATTTTTCTTTTTACAACTTTACCTGTCAGGATGGTTTATCTTGCTTGTAATACGGAAGACTTTCCTTCGGTTTCAAATTCTACGAGAAGCATTGTTGTGTCTGAGTTAAGAGGAGAGATTTATGACTGTAATATGAAACCTCTTGTCAACAGAAAATCAGAAAAAACCATTGCTGTAATGCCTTGTGATAAATCTGCGGAAATTCTGAAAGATTATCTTGATGAGGAAGAATATACTTCTTTGCTCAGAAGTATTTATAATGAAGAGCCGTTTACGTGTTCTTGCGATTATGAAAAAGAAAATGAGTTTGTTAAAGTCTGTGAAAAATTTGAGCGTTATCCGGATGATGGTTTTTGCTGTCACGTTATAGGTTATATCAATTCATCCGATAATGAGGGAGTGTACGGTATTGAAAAAAGTTATGATACACTTTTGAAATCTGAAAAAAGGCAGCTTGTTTTCAGATATAACACAACTGCATGGGGCAATATGCTGGCAGGAGGAGAATGGGGATTTGTTTCTGAGAATTACTATTCAAAAAATGGTGTTAAACTCACAATAGATGCTGATATACAGAGGATTGCCGAGAATGCCATGAGACTTTATGAAATTGAAAAAGGTGCTTGTGTGGTGCTTGATGCAAAAAACGGCGAAATCAGGGCTATGGTGAGTTTTCCGAGGTTCAATCAGAATGATATTGCTACTTCATTAAGTGATGAAAATTCGCCTTTTGTGAACCGTTCTGTGAGTGCATACAGCGTAGGGTCTGTTTTTAAATATGTTGTGGCTATGTCAGCTATTGAGGCAGGAAAAGAAAATTTTGAAAATTATTGTACAGGAAGTCTTAAAATAGGAGAAACAACTTTCAATTGTTCAAACTCAGCTGCTCACGGAAAAGTCACGTTAAAAAATGCATTTGCATATTCCTGTAACACATATTTCATACGTCTTGCTTTACTTCTGGGACGTGACAAAATTCTGAAAACTGCTGAAAATCTCGGTTTCGGAAAAAGTTTTTCTCTCGCAGAGGGAATATATCCGGACAGAGGCAACCTTCCCTCTGCAGAAGAACTGACAACTGACGGTGCCGTTGCAAATATCTCTTTCGGTCAGGGAGGGCTTCTTGCAACACCTTTGCAGATAGCATCCTGTTATTCTGCTGCTGTCAATGGGGGAGAGTATATTTCTCCGAAACTCGTTATATCAACGGTAAATTCTGACGGCACGGAAAACTTGATAAGTGAAAAAGGTTACAGATACAGGGCTTTTTCTTTGTCAGAAGCCGGAAAGATGAAAAATCTTCTCATTAATAATTTTAACGAAGGTACCTGCGTTGATGCGAAACCCGAAAATTGCATTGCAGGAGGAAAAACATCAACGGCTCAGACAGGATGGCTTGATGAAAAAGATGAGGAAATTTTACATTCATGGTTTGCGGGGTTTGCAGAAACAGGAAATGAAGTTTATACAATTGTTGTCTTTAAAGAAAATGGTGTAGGCGGTTCTCATGACTGCGGACCTGTGTTCAAAGAAATTTCCCAAAGATTGGCTGAAATAAAGTGTGAATAATTGAAAAATCTTTCATCTGTACTGTTGACAAATTTTTGTAATATGATAAAATGTAAGAAATATATATTGAAAGGTCTGATGATTAAAAATGGACGACCATCCTATATGGCCGCTGATTTTACAGGTTGTACTGATTTTCCTTAATGCAGTTTTTGCAAGTGCGGAGATTGCGGTAATCTCCTTTAATTCAAATAAGCTTGCTCAGATGGCTAAAGACGGAAACAAGAAAGCAAAGCGTCTGATTAAGCTGACCGATCCGCCTGCAAAGTTCTTAGCTACAATTCAGGTTGCAATTACACTTTCGGGATTTTTGGGAAGTGCGTTTGCAGCTGACAACTTTTCAGAAGTAATTGTAAATTGGGCAAAACAGTTCAATCTCCCTCTTTCAGATAAAGCACTGGACACTATTGCCGTTATTCTGATAACAGTTATTCTGTCTTATTTCACACTTGTTTTCGGTGAACTTGTTCCGAAACGTCTTGCGATGAAGAAGACTGAAAAAATGGCTCTCGGTGTTTCAGGACTCATGGGTGTCTGCTCAAAAATTTTTGCACCCATTGTGTGGGTTCTTACAAAGTCAACAAATATTGTTCTCCGCCTTTGCGGTATTGACCCCAACTCAGAGGACAACGAAGTTACTGAGGAAGAAATCCGCCTCATGGTTGACGCAGGTACAGAGACAGGTGCTATCGACCTTGATGAACAGGAAATTATTACAAATGTTTTCGAGTTTGATAATATCACCGCAGGTGAAGTTGCAACACACAGAACAGACATTTCTTTCCTGTGGAGTGAAGAAACTGACGAAGAATGGGAAGAAACAATTTTCTCAAGCCGTCATTCTCTTTACCCTGTATGTGAAGAAAGTGTTGACAATGTTATCGGTGTTCTCAATACAAAGGATTATTTCCGTCTCAGAGATAAGTCACGTGAAAATGTAATGAAAGAAGCTGTGCGTCCTGCATATTTTGTTCCTGAAAGCGTAAGAGCTGACGTTCTTTTTGAAAGAATGAAGCATTCACGTGACCATTTTGCAGTTGTTCTTGATGAATACGGCGGAATGACAGGCATCGTTACAATCAATGACCTGCTTGAAGAATTAGTGGGCGATATTGATGATGAGTTTGAAGAAAAGCCAGAAGAAGAAATCATTAAGATTGACTCAGAAACATGGATGATCGGCGGTGAAGCCGAGGTTGAGGATGTTGAAAAGGCTCTCGGTATTGATATTGACGACGAATATGATAACGATACATTCGGCGGATACGTTTTCGGTGTTCTCGGTACAATTCCCGAAGACGGAACACAGGTTGAAGTTCAGGCACAGGGACTTAACATAAAAGTTACTGAAATAGCAGAACACAGAATTGTAAAAACCCTCGTATGTTTCATTGATCCTCCCAAAGAGGAAGAAGTTGAGGATGAAGATTAATATTATCGGCACGGTAATTTATGCTGTGCCGATTTTTTTGCAATAATAACTTGTCAGATTAGTTAATATAATGTAAAATAAAAGTATGAATGCTTTCAGGGTGATATTGTGGAGTTGCCGAAAATTATATTTTAGTGCAAAGTGCAAAACGCAAAGTGCAAAATGTCGGGTCTGCGACGCAATTATATTTTATACCTCACCGATTGAACATGTGTAGGGGACGATGCCCACATCGTCCCGAAAGATTATATGTGATTTTAAATTTGTTATATCAGTTAATATAATGTATAAAACATTTAGGTGATATTATGGAATTGCCTCAAAGAAAAAGAATACGATTGCATGATTATGATTATTCGACAAACGGTGCATATTTTATAACGGTGTGTACAAAAAACAGAATGAAAATTCTCTCTGAAATTGTAGGGGACGATGCCCACATCGTCCCGCAAGTGGTTTTGTCAGATCTCGGAAAAATTGTCGAAAATTATATAAGGTCTATTCCGGGAATAGATAAATATGTGATTATGCCTGATCATATACACATGATTATAAAAATTGACGGGACGATGAGGGCATCGTCCCCTACGAAAGATATTCCTCAAATTGTAAAATCGTTTAAAATATTAGTAACAAAAAGTATAGGCTTTTCAATTTTTCAGCGACAATATTTCGACCATGTAGTCCGCGGACCGCAGGACTATGAGGAAATATGGCACTATATTGACGAAAATCCCATAAGATGGATGACTAATACACAAAAGGAGTTTTGAAAATGCAGAGAATAGCAAAATTTGAAAAGGTAAGCTTTGATGAATTCAGGAAAGCATTTGATTTGCCCGAAAAGGAAATAAAAGAAATTTATGATAAAATTACAATTCCCGTCCGTGCAACGTCAGGCTCTGCAGGATATGATTTCTCCACGCCTGTCAGCTTTGAACTGAAACCGGGAGAAACGGTGAAAATCCCTACGGGAATAAGAGCAAGAATTGACAACGGTTGGGTGCTTGCAGTTTTTCCGAGAAGCGGTCTGGGCTTCAAATTCAGACTTCAGCTTGATAACACTGTGGGAATTATTGATGCGGACTATTATAATTCTGACAATGAAGGTCATATATTTATAAAGGTCACAAACTGTTCTTTTGAAGATAAAACTGTTTCCGTCAAAGCGGGTAATGGTTTTGCACAGGGAATTTTTCTGCCTTTCGGAATTACGGAAGATGACAACGTAACAGAAATAAGAAACGGTGGTTTCGGAAGCACAGACAGGAAATAAGGTGAAAAACATGTATCTCGGTATTGATATCGGCGGTACAAAATGTGCCGTTGTTCTGGGGAATGAAAAAGGTGAAATTCTCAGAAAAGTCCGTTTTGAAACAACGGATAGAGACAGTACAATTGAAAAACTTATTGAAGTTACACGGGAAATGGGTGAGTTTCGGTCAATAGGTATCAGTTGCGGAGGGCCTCTTGATTCAAAAAAAGGCGTGATTATGTCACCTCCTAATCTTGTGGGATGGGATAATGTGCCCATTTGCGAAATACTTAAAAATGAATTTTCTGTTCCTGTTTATCTTTGTAACGATGCTAACGCCTGTGCACTTGCTGAGTGGAAATTCGGTGCAGGTAAAGGAACACAGAATATGGTTTTCCTTACTTTCGGTACTGGTCTTGGTGCAGGTCTTATTCTTGACGGGAAACTTTACAGCGGTACCAACGATATGGCAGGTGAAGTGGGTCACATAAGACTTGAAAATTTCGGTCCCGTGGGATACGGCAAAAAAGGTTCTTTTGAAGGTTTCTGTTCAGGTGGCGGTATTGCGCAACTCGGCAAAATCCTTGCCCTTGAAAAACTTCAGATGGGCGAAAGCACATTGTTTTGTAAGAATAAGGATGAACTTGAAAATATTACTGCCAAATCAATTGCAAAGAGTGCTTTTGCAGGTGATGAAACTGCAAAGAAAGTATATGAAATATGCGGAAGACAGCTTGGCAGAGGTCTCAGTGTATTAGTTGATATTTTAAATCCTGAGAGAATTGTTATCGGTTCAATTTTTCAGCGTAGTGAACAGCTTCTCCGTGAATATATGGAAGAAACTGTGAGAGAAGAAAGTCTCAGTCTTTCAAGACAGGTTTGTGAAATTGTTCCCGCAGAACTTGAAGAAAATTTAGGCGACATTGCAGCACTCAGCGTTGCAATGTGCAATTGAGAGGAAATTACTTATGGAAATTTCAGATATTTTTTTCTACATAGCGGAAGTTATCGGTCTTGTTGCTTTTGCAGTTTCAGGTGCAATGATTGCCATTGACAGAAAACTTGACCTTTTCGGTGTGGTTTTCATAACATTCGTAAACTCCTTCGGAGGGGGACTTATGAGAGATATCCTCATTGGAGAAATACCTCCCAAAATGTTTTACAGTTATGAATACCTTATTTACGTGGCAGTCTGTGCCGTTACCGTTATTGTTGTGGTATCAATTCTCAAAGAAAGATTTTTCAGAAACAGGGCTGCTATTGATAAAGTAATCAATATCTTTGATGCAGTAGGTCTTGGTGCCTTTGCAATTGTCGGTGTGAAATCGGGTATAAATGCAGGCTTCGGCGACAACGTTTTTTTCTGTGTGTTCCTCGGTATGACAACCGGTATCGGCGGAGGTATTCTCAGAGACTTGCTCAGTCATGCAAAACCCCTTGTGCTTGTAAAACAGATTTATGCCCTTGCAGCGATTATAGGCGGACTTCTTTTCTATTACCTTGATAAAATGGATGTGAATTACACGGTTTCCCTTGTATCATCTGTTTTACTTGTGGTACTGATAAGAATTTTAGCAGCTTATTTCAGATGGGATTTGCCCAAAGTAAAAGTTGAGGTTGAGGTTTTAAATGGAAATAATCAAAAGCATAAATGATGCAGTAAATTCAGTTGTATGGGGTGTGCCCATGCTTGTTCTCATAATTGGTACGGGAATTTATTTTTCCTGCCGATTGGGATTTTTCCAGATTACACGTTTTAAGCATGTTCTTCAGATGACAATTTTATCTGCTTTCAGAAAAAACAAATCAGGAAAAACAAATGACAAAAAATCTATTTCACAGTTTCAGGCAATGTCAACAGCTCTTGCAGCAACAATCGGCACAGGAAATATTGCGGGAGTTGCAACAGCCCTGACTGTAGGCGGACCCGGTGCAGTTTTCTGGATGTGGGTTTCAGCGTTTTTCGGAATGATGACTTCTTTTGCAGAAAACGTTCTCGGTGTCTATTATCGTAAGAAAAACAAAGACGGTGAATGGGCAGGGGGCGCTATGTACTATATAAGCGAGGGCCTTAAGGAAAGAAAAATCGTAAAGCATTTTGCAAAACCTTTGTCTGTCCTTTTTGCTCTTTTCTGTGTATTGGCGTCCTTCGGTATAGGTAACATGTCACAAGTTAATGCAATAGCAGTATCTCTTGAAAATTCTTTCAATGTACCGCCTTTGGCTGTGGGTATAATTGTTGCGGTAATTGTGGGTTTTATATTGCTTGGCGGTGTAAAAAGAATAGGTGCGGTAGCAGAAAAAATTGTTCCGTTTATGGCAATTATTTACATAATTCTCACATTAAGTGTAGTGGTAATTAATATTGACAGTATACCATCTGTTTTTTCTTCGATTTTCAGAAATGCTTTCGGTCTTTCTGCAATCGGTGGAGGAATAAGCGGTGCTGTAGTGAAAAACGCGATTACAATGGGCTTTAAAAGAGGTGTGTTTTCCAACGAAGCAGGTCTCGGTTCAGCTGTAATTGTCAATTCTGTTTCTGACGTAAAAGAACCTGTGGTACAGGGAATGTGGGGCATCTTTGAAGTTTTCTTTGACACAATAGTTGTATGCACTCTTACAGCCTTTACTGTCCTTTCAACAGGCGTTCTTGAAACAAGCAAACATGAGGGTTCAGCACTTGTGAGCGACGCTTTTGCAGGGGTTTTCGGGGAATTTTCAGGCATGATACTTGCAGTTTCTATTACACTTTTTGCTTTTACCACAATTCTCGGATGGTCATTTTACGGAACGAAAAGCGTAGAATACCTTTTCGGTAAAAAAACTACCGTAATATATAAAATAGTGTTTTCTTTATTCATCGTTGTGGGTGCAACTATGAATCTTTCTCTTGTGTGGGAAATTTCCGACACACTCAATGCACTTATGGCGATTCCAAACCTTATCGGTGTTCTGCTTTTGTCAGGTCAGGTTGCAAAAATTACAAAGAACTATGTTGACAGAAAAATAAAAAAACAAAAACAGGAACCACTGCTTTCAGCAGATGTGGAAATTCAGTTTGAACAGGAAGGAAGTTGAAAATGTTTTTTCATGAAAAAACCTATGACATTGACGAACTTGTCAGACACAATATGCATATTCACACCACATTTTCAGGTTGTGCGAAACCTGAAATGACGGTAAGTAATATTATTAAAACCGCAAAGGAAGCCGGGCTTTCACTTATAGCTCTGACAAATCACGACGGTCCGTCAAAAAAGAATGCACTTGCTGATGAAAGAAAAATTCTTCTTGATGAAATAGGGGAAGAAAAAGATATAAAAGTTCTTGTAGGCGGTGAACTTTCATGTACAGGCATCGGTAAGTTTCTCAATGATGAAGAGTGCGATTTACAGATGGATTATAAACTTTACACACTTAATCATTTTCATGTATCATTCTGGGATCAGCCTGAAGATAAATCACCAAGAGGATATGCAGAGCATATGCTCAGAATGGCAGAAAGCGTAATTGAAATGAGAAAAGCGGACTGTTTTGCCCATCCTTTTATGGCAGGATACATTAAATGCTTTGAAGACAAAACATTGGTTACCAACGAATATACCGATAATGAGCTTGGTGACATAATGGAAAAAGCCAATAAAAAAGAAATTGCATGGGAACTTAACACAAGTGCAGTTTTAGGAAATCCTGAATTCTACCACCGCTATTTTCAGATAGGCAAAGAAGTGGGATGCGTTTTCAATGTGGGTACGGATGCCCACAAACTCTGCAACGTAAACAGCCGTCAGTTTGCAGATGAGCTGAAAAGGATTCTTTATTGATAAGTATTTTAAAAGTCTTACGGATACTGAGCGTCCGTAAGACTTTTTTTGTTTCACCCCACAAATTGACAAAAAGTTCTGAGCAGGAAGGGTATAATGTTTATTGTTAAATGACGTCAAATTGTAATTTAGTGCAGAATACAAAATGAAAAGTGCAATGTTTCGGGAGGGCTTTGCCTCACCCATTTTATATGATAAAAATGTGGTTTTCTGTGGGGGAGATTCACATGTCTCCGGCAAGATTTTATGGAATTTATTACGGGCAATTCGTGAATTGCCCCGACGTTTGTCCAATCGGTGCAATATAAAATTCAGCGTCGCAGACCCGACATTTTGCACTCTGCACTTTGCATTAAATTATGATTTATCAGTGAGGTGATTATCCTGCAACAGATAATATACGTTGATGTGCTTGTAATTCTCAACCTGATAATTACCTTTCTTCTGCTTTCGGCAACGGAATTCTTCCTCAGAGAAAAAACTAACGGTTGGAGACTTTTTCTCGGTGCATTTGCAGGGGGGATTTATTCTCTGCAGGTTTTTCTTCCTGAAATGGGAATGCTTCTTAATATACTTTCACGGTTTGTTGCAGGTGTAATTATAACATACATATCATTCGGCTTTAAAACATATAAGCGTTTCCTGAAAATTGTATCCGTTTTTTTATTGATAACCTTTGTTTTTGCAGGTCTTATGATTGGATTATGGATAATTTTCAGACCGTCAGGAATGCTTATAAATAACTCAACTGTTTATTTCGGTATAAGTCTGCCGGTACTTATTGTGTCAACTGCGGTGTGTTATGTGCTTGTCAGAATAATTTTCCGTATAATACTTAAAAATAAACCGCAACAGTCAATTTTTGATTTTGTACTTGAATTTGACGGCAGAAAACTTTCAGGCAGAGCAATGCTTGATACGGGAAACACCCTTACAGAAAGTTTTTCAGGGTATCCTGTTGTTGTGTGTACATACGATTTCTTGAAAAATATTTTTCCCGGTAATTCCGAAAACTTTTTCAAAGGCGATATAACATTACTTGGTGAAATTGAAGATGAAAACTGGAAAAAAAGAATAAGACTTGTTTCGTTTGCCACAGTTTCTCAGTCAGGTGCAATGCCATCGTTCCGACCTGACAGACTGATTATAAAAAATGCTTTTGAAACAGATAAAGTTTTCGTAGCGGTGACAAGCCGAAAAAAATATATAAACGAAAGTTTTGATATGCTTTTAAATCCTAATTTATTCTGAAAGGAATGGTAAGAAATGCTGAGAATATTATGGTTTCTCAAACAAAAACTGTATTTGATTGTTGAAAAACTTGAATATAAATTCATGCCGCAGGAAATCCATTATATTAACGGTCCCGAAACCCTGCCTCCGCCCCTTACGAAGGAAGAAGAAAAGGAAATAATGGAAAAAATTGAAAGAGGAGACGACAGTGCAAGAGAACCTCTGATTGTTCATAATCTGCGGCTTGTGGTATATATTGCTAAAAAGTTTGAAAATTCAGGTGTTCCTACGGAAGATTTAATCTCAATCGGTACAATCGGTCTTATAAAAGCGGTGAATACTTTTTGCCCGTCAAGAAATATAAAACTTGCAACTTATGCTTCCAGGTGTGTTGAAAATGAAATTCTCATGTTTCTCAGAAAAACCAATGTTCTGAAAACGGAAGTTTCGATTGATGAACCGCTCAATGTTGATTGGGACGGAAATGAATTGCTTCTTTCTGATGTTCTCGGAAGTGAGGCGGATACGGTAGGTCAGCCCATAGAAAGGGAGGATGAACTGAGGCTGCTTCATTCTCTCATAGACTCTCTGGGAGAAAGAGAAAGGACAATTATGAAAATGCGTTTCGGTATCGGAATGTCCCATGAACACACGCAGAAAGAAGTGGCTGATATCCTTGGAATTTCGCAAAGCTATATTTCAAGATTAGAAAAAAGAATTATTGAAAAAATAAAACGCGAAATGGAAAAAGTGTCGTAAGTTTTTTCGGAAATACCCTTGATTTTTTTCTTTTTAGTGATATGATATTATAGTATGAAATATTAGTCGAAAAAGAGAGAAAAATATGGTATTTTCAAGTCTTGTGTTTCTTTGCATATTTTTTCCTGCGGTTTTGATTTTATATCACATATGCCCGTATCTGAAAGGAAAAAATGCAATACTTCTGCTTGCAAGCCTTGTGTTTTATGCATGGGGTGAACCTAAGTGGATAGTAGTGATGATAGTCACAACTTTAATAGATTTTTTAGCCGGTGTCGTAATCGGCAAAGCAAAGAGTAAAGGTGTACGTAAAACGGCTCTTGTTTTGTCGGTTGTGGTGACTCTCGGCTTTCTTGTCGTGTTTAAATATCTTAATTTCTTTACAACGAACCTGAGTTTAATATTACCTTTTGAAATACCGCAGACAAATCTTGTTTTACCTATCGGTATTTCTTTCTATACTTTCCAGGCATTAAGTTATGTTGTTGACGTTTACAGGGGAGACGTGGATTATCAGAAGAATTATTTCAATCTTCTTCTTTATGTCAGCATGTTCCCTCAGCTTATCGCAGGACCTATTGTCAGATACGTTGATGTAGCAACTGAGATTGCATCAAGAAGAGTAAAGTTTACTGACTTTTCTGAAGGAATTACAAAATTTCTTGTTGGTCTTACAAAAAAGGCTGTTTTTGCAAATTTTGTGGGAAAACTTGCGGAAAACTACCTTGCAGGAGATATGGAAAGTCTGACAGTTCTCGGTGCATGGACAGGCATTATAGCTTATTTCTTCCAGATTTATTTTGATTTCTCAGGCTATTCAGATATGGCAATCGGTATAGGAAAAATGCTGGGATTTACATTCAGAGAAAACTTCAATTATCCTTATATTGCAAAGTCCATAACCGATTTCTGGCGAAGATGGCACATGTCTTTAAGCAGTTTCTTCAGAGATTATGTTTATATTCCTTTGGGTGGCAACAGACGTTTTCAACTGAGAAATATGTTTGTTGTATGGCTTCTTACAGGCTTCTGGCACGGTGCAAGCTGGAACTTCGTTCTTTGGGGACTTTACTATTTTGTAATGCTTGCTCTTGAAAAATATGTTTACGGAAAATTCCTTGAGAAATTGCCGAGGATTTTCAGACATATTTATTCAATTTTTATTGTTATCATCGGTTGGGTGTTCTTCTATTTTGAAGATATGTCATCAATAGGAAAAATGTTCGGGACAATGTTCGGGGTAACTGATTTTGCGTTGTATTCTCCTGCTGATATCACCACTCTTACAAACAATATTTTCCTTGTTGTAATATGTGCAGTTGCAGTTACACCACTTATGAGAAATATTTTTGTCAATATTCAGAAAAAACTCAATAAAACGGCAAACGGAATTATTATAAACGGAGTAATGACCTTTGTTTTTCAGGCGGCAGTACTTTTTCTCTGCGCAGCATGTCTTGTAGGTTCAACTTACAATCCGTTCTTGTACTTCAGATTTTAGGAGGTTAGAGGAATGGAAAGAGAAAAACGTATTTATAAAAATCTTTTTGCTGTGTTGTCAGCAATGTTCTTTGTTATTGTACTTGCATTTTTCGGAGTTATCAGTTTCCTTGATGTTGATGCAACCGTATCAGAAAGCGAAAACAGAAAACTGGCAGTTAAACCTGAGTTTTCGTTTTCAGCACTTTTTTCAGGTACGTACACGCAGGATTACGAAAACTATTATTCCGACACCTTTCCTCTGAGAGAAGATTTTATGTCGTTCAGCGATAAAGTCACTTCTTTTCTCACGCGTTTCGGAGGTAAGGAAGATAATGTCATTATTAACTATGACAAACATGATTCAGATTTTGTAGGTGAAGGTGTTGAACTGACAACCAAGACAGGTGAGACGGAAAAAGAAACAAAGCAACCTGAAAAAACAACCAAGAAAAAGCCCGTTGACGACGGTACGGTAAAAGGCTCAATTCTTGTAAGCGGTAAAAGGGCAGTTGAAATTTTCACAGGTTCATCAAAAATGAGTAAATCCTATGCTGACCTTGTAAACAAGACTGCATCTTCAATGCCGAGTAATGTGAAGTTTTACAATATGCTCGTGCCTACTGCGGCAGAGTTTTACAGCGGTGACACATATTCTTCAGGTGTTCACTCACAAAAAAAGATTATAAAGTCATCTTATTCTCAGATGAACAAGAACATTGAAAAAATCGATGTATATTCACGTCTTGAAAAAGAAACAGACAAATATATCTATTTCAGAACAGACCACCATTGGACGGCAAGAGGAGCATATCTTGGCTATCTTGCTTTCTGTGAAGTCTCGGGAAATGAACCTGTTAATATAGATGAGCTTGAAACAGGCAAAATTGAAGATTTCGTGGGAAGTCTTTATAAAGCCTCAAGTGCAGATGTTCTGAAGAAAAATCCCGACTACGTGGAATATTTCAAAACTCGTGTTGATGTTGACGCTCAGGTTTATTCCGACAGCAGAATGGAAAACGGACAGAAAGTGTTTGTAGTTGCACGTGCGGTTAATTCCGATAATAAATATCTTGCGTTCATCGGTGGTGACCAGCCTCTTGAAAAGATAGTCACAAGCAACAAAAACGGCAAAAAAATTATTGTTATCAAGGAGTCTTACGGTAATGCACTTGTGCCTTTTCTTTGCGATAACTATGAGGAAGTTTATGTTGTTGACCCGAGAAAAACAAATTTCGACCTGTCTTCTTTTGTGGCAAATCAGTCAATAGACGAAGTGCTGATGATTAATTACACTTTTGCAATGTCAAATGAAACTTACAAAGAAGCTCTTTTATCTATGCTATAATTAAGTTAAGGAAGTTAAAGTTATGCAGTTTATTGCTCTTGACCTTGAATGGAACAACGTTTACGGCAAAAAAATTCATGGTTTTTTCAATGAAATAATAGAGTTTGGTGCAGTAAAGGTTGATGAAAAGGGCGACATTTACGACGAGTTCACCTGTCTTATAAACACGCAGGTAGGAAAAAAACTCCGTGCCAATACCAAAGAACTTACCCATATTACAAACGATGAAATAAAAACAGGTATTCTTTTTCCCCAGGCCGTTTCAAATTTCAAAAAATGGATTGGCAAAGAAGAAAGTGTTATTATGACATGGGGTGACGGTGACGTCCGTGTGCTTATTGATAACTGTAAATATTTCGGTTGCGGAGATACAATTCCGTTCCTTGATAATTATATGGATCTGCAGAGATATTTTCAGCGTCTCAAAGGTACGTCAAAATCTCAGCAGATAGGACTTTCTGCAGCGGCGGAAATGGTAGGAATAAGTGATGACGGTTATTCTCTGCACAGGGCACTTGATGACAGTAAAATTACCGCGAAATGTTTTGCCGCAATAAGAGAAGACACAGTCATTAATGAATATATCAAAGAGTGTAACGAAGATTTCTATTCAAGAATTATTTTCAAGAACAAAGTTATCAGTTCAATAAAAAATCCTCTTGTTGACAGAAGTCAGCTCAGTTGCACATGTGAAGGCTGCGGAAAATCCTGTGTGGCACTTACAAAGTGGAAATATTCAAATCAGTATTTCAGAGCGCAGTATTACTGTGAAAACTGTGACATAAAATATCAGGTCAATGTGAGGTTCAGAAAACTTTACGACAGAACAGAGATACGAAAAATTGTCAGAGTTATTGAGGAAGAAATTCAGGAGGACACAGAATGAGTTTTAAATTCCGTGAAAACACAGATGAGAAAGTTTACAATTGCCGTGAAAACTGTGAAATGTATCTTTACAGAAATGTAAATGAGGAAGAATACAGAAACTATATTGCTGTGCTTGAAGAAAAAGGCTATAAAATCCTCAGCGAAAGCACATTTGCAGGTAACTGTTATACTGCACTC
>JAZOAY010000013.1:0-6198 GCA_045595725.1 Acutalibacteraceae bacterium
TCTTTGACTTTTGCCGTTAACGCAAAAACAGATTGACTGAAATCTGAAAAACACAAAAAAGGCGGTTGTCGAAAGACAATCGCCTTTTAACTTAGAAATTTTCTGAAAAAGGGCAGGTACCATTACGGTATCTGCCCTTGAAATTTTACAAAAGAAATCCCTTGGACTTTCTTATTTTCGTATGACGAAAGTTCAAGGGATTTACCTACTTATTTATTTGTTTTCTTTATTGATTGCAAGAAGTATTATTGAAAAAAGGATGCATCCTATAGAAAAAAATGCAACGGTGGAGGGTCTCTCATTGAAGAAAATAAATCCTACTATTGTTGCTGCCACAGGCTCAATTGATGCCATAATTGATGCTTTTGAAGGAGTAAGTTTTGTCAGACCGTAAGTGTAGAAAATGTAGGGGAGTACCGTGCTGACAATTGCGAACATGACAAAATAGAGAAATTTGTCTGTACTTGCAAACATTTCTGCAGAAAGACTTTTCCAATCAGTAATAGGGATGAGACCTATGAGTGCAATGAGAAAAGTATAAAAAATAATTGTCAGGGAGTTGTAACCTCTGTTGAGTGCTGCTCGTGAAAAAATTGAATAAAGTGCATAACCGAGACCTGCACCAAGACCTACAAGTATTCCTTCTTTTGAAATAAGTGCTTCTGTTCCGATTATTCCGCTGACAAGTACACAACCGAGAAGTGCAAGGAGTAGTGCACTGATTTTTTGTACTGTTATTTTTTCTTTAAAAACGATGGCGGAGATTACCATTACTATTGCGGGTGCAGTATAGAGGAGAACTGCGGCAATTGAAAGAGAAGTCATGTTCATACATTTGAAATAGCAGTAGTTGAAGAAAATAATGCTGCAGACTCCTGTGCCGATAAAACACCATAAATCCCGTAATTTGATTTTGAGTAAATTTCTTTTAAAAATCAGGAGCACCAGGAACAAAATACAAACTGTCAGTAGCGTTCTTGCGGTGACAATCTGCATAGAGGTAAGCGTTAGAGAAAACTGTCTGATGAATATTCCGATACATCCCCACAATATTCCTGCTAATATTACGCATAGAGTTCCTGCAATCTGAGACGAGGTTTTGTTTTTCATTATAAATCACCTTGCTAAATGATACCACCCACAAGGCGGAGTGTCAATGACGTAATGGAATTTTTTAAGTGAAATGTTTCAAATAAATTTACACTTATTCTAATATTTACAGCATTATAGTCATTGACGAAAATGTTGTTTTCCATTATAATAAGTAGCATAGCGGATTGAAAGGTTTAAGGAATTACAGATATGGAAAATGTTTTATTTGATGTAATGCCCGTTGTGGCACTCAGGGGATTAGTTATATTTCCCGAAGAAAAACTTCATTTTGAAGTGGGAAGAAAAAAATCAATAGCCGCAATCAAGGCTGCAATGGCAAACGGCAGAGAAGTTTTCCTTGTTGCGCAGAAAAGTGTTTCTATAGAAGAACCAACACCTGCTGATCTTTTCAGAATTGGCGTAGTGGCAACTGTTCAGCAGGTTACCAAAATTCCGAATTCTGACAATATAAGAGTCACCGTAAACGGAATGTACAGGGCAGAGGTTGCAGAAATGATTTCTGTTAAACCTTATCTTGAAGCTTCTGTTAAATTGACAAGAAGCCACAGAATAAAGGAAGAAGAAAAAGACTACGTCAATGCTCTTACAAGACAGCTTAAAGACATTTTTGAAGAATATGCTCATGTAGCACCACGTCTTGCACCTGATGTTTTGCTTGGTGTAATTGATGAAAAAAATCCCGGAAGACTTGCAGATTACATTGCGGGAAATATTATGATTGAATATGAGCAGAGATATGAAATTCTCAGCGAACTTAATATTGTAAACAGACTTCTCAAATGTTGTACAATGCTCATGAGTGAAATTGAACTTTTCAGACTTGAAGAGAAAATTCAGTCAACAGTTCAGGAAAGAATGGAAAAAAATCAGAAAGAATATTTCCTTCGTGAGCAGATGAAAGCAATTTCAGAAGAACTCGGAGAAGGTAAAACTGTCGAAGATGAAATTATGTCTTTCCGCGACAGAATAAAGGCTATCGGTCTTGAAGAAGTTCACGAGAAGAAACTTCTTGACGAATGCAGTCGTCTTGAAAAAATGTCTCCTTCATCACCCGAGGCAACTGTTTCACGTTCATACCTGATGACAGTTCTAAACATGCCGTGGAACATAAAAACTGAAGATAAACTTGATCTTAAAAATGCAAGAAAAGTTCTTGACCGTGACCATTACGGCCTTGAAAAAGTCAAGACAAGAATTATAGAAATGCTTGCAGTCAGAAAATTAAATCCCGATATAAACGGACAGATTATCTGTCTTGTAGGACCTCCCGGTGTCGGTAAAACTTCAATTGCACGTTCAATTGCAGAGTCAATGGGGAGAAAATACGTGAGAATTTCCCTCGGCGGTGTTCATGATGAAGCCGAAATAAGAGGCCACAGAAAAACTTATATCGGTTCAATGCCGGGACGAATTATGGCGGCAATGGAACAGGCAAAGAGTTCTAACCCGCTTATGCTTCTTGATGAAATTGATAAACTCGGTTCAGATTACAAGGGCGACCCTTCGTCTGCACTTCTTGAAGTTCTTGATGCAGAACAGAACAATACTTTCTGCGATCATTATCTTGAAATTCCTTTTGATCTGAGCAAAGTTCTGTTCATCACAACTGCGAATGATAAATACTCTATTCCTGCACCCTTGCTTGACAGAATGGAAATTATTGAACTTGGCAGTTATACTCACGAAGAAAAATTCAATATTGCAAAGAAACATCTTGTTTCCAAACAGAGAAAAATGCACGGCATTCCCGCAAACATGCTGAGAATTACAGACACGGCACTCCGTGAAATAATTGACGGTTATACAAGAGAGGCGGGCGTACGTCTGCTTGAAAAACAGATTGCTGCAGTATGCAGAAAAACTGCTTTTAAACTTGATGAAAGTGATAAAAGAGTTACGGTTAAACCCGCTGACCTTGAAGAAATGTTAGGTTCAAGAAAATTCAAGGAAGAGAAAACTGCTAAGAAAGATGAAATCGGTGTAGTCAACGGTCTTGCATGGACAAGTGTTGGCGGAGAAATGCTTCAGGTGGAAGTTGCCGTTCTTGAAGGAAAGGGCGAAATCAAACTTACAGGTTCTCTTGGTGATGTGATGAAGGAATCTGCATCTGCTGCAGTAAGTTTTATCCGTTCAAAAGCGAAAGAATACGAAATAGAAGAAGATTTCTATAAAACAAAAGACATTCATCTTCATTTTCCTGCAGGCGCAGTTCCTAAAGACGGACCCTCCGCAGGTGTGACAATTGCAACAGCACTTTTATCAGCACTCAGCGACACTCCCGTCAGGGGCGATGTTGCAATGACAGGTGAAATTTCTCTCAGAGGTAAAGTTCTTCCTATTGGCGGCTTGAGAGAAAAAACAATGGCAGCTTACCGTCACGGAATAAAAACTGTAATTATCCCTGAGGAAAACAAGTCTGACCTTGATGAAGTTGAAAATGTAGTTAAAGAAAATATCAGATTTGTTCTTGCAGATAACCTTGAAACTGTGTTTGAAAATGCGCTTGTTGAGAAGAAAAAAGAGAAAAAGACAGTTACGGAAAAAGGAAGAAAAATCATCAGCGAAAATGAAGTTTCACAAAGGGGAGGGGTAGCAAATGCTTAAATTTGAAAAATCAGATTACGAGGCTTCTTACGGCACTTTTGCCCAGCTTCCCACTTCAACAAAACCTGAAATTGCTTTTGCGGGCAGATCAAATGTAGGCAAAAGTTCACTGCTCAATAAAGTTCTCAACAGAAAAGGACTTGCACGAGTAAGTTCTGTTCCGGGAAAAACAGTTACAATTAATTTCTACACAGTAGACGATATTTATTTTACAGACCTTCCCGGTTACGGATATGCAAAAGTTTCTGACAATGAGAAAAAACGTTGGGCAGATCTTATGGAAGGCTATTTTGCTTCCGACAGAAATATAAAACTTGTTGTGGTGCTGACTGATATGAGAAGAAGCATTACAAAAGATGACCTTAACATGATTGAATACCTTGCTCATAACAATTTTAAATTTGCAGTTGTTATGACAAAAAGTGATAAACTCAACAAAACGGAATATGCAAAACGTGTTCAGGAAATTCAGGTTGAACTTGAAGGCTTTGAGCCTGTTGCGGTAATTCCTTTTTCATCTCTCAACGGTGACGGCAGAGATGAACTGAGAAAAGTTATTGATGAATCAGTTAAATGAGAAAGGCAAGATAAAAATGTTTGTTTCAGAAAGTCTTGGTGTGAACGAAAAGGGACACCTTACATTTGGCGGTCACGATACAGTTGATTTAGCCAAAAAATACGGCACACCTGTTTATATTATGGATGAGGTTCTCATCAGGAAAAATTGCCGTAAGTTTGTAAACTCAATTAACGAGAATTACGACGGAAACGGCAGAGTAATTTATGCGTCAAAGGCTTTTTCGTGTAAAGCTATGTATAAAATCATTAATGAAGAAAACATGGGTATTGACGTTGTGTCAGGCGGTGAAATTTATACTGCTATGCAGGCAGGATTTCCTATGGAAAAAGCATATTTCCACGGCAGTAACAAATCTGTTCAGGAACTTGAATTTGCTGTAAAAAGCGGTGTTGGCAGAATTATGGTCGACAATCTTTTTGAAATGGAAAATCTTGTTGGAATTTCAGAAAGACTTGACAAAACTGTTAATGTAATTGTCAGAGTAAAGCCCGGTATTGAAGCGGAAACACACTCGTTTATTATGACAGGTCAGACAGATTCAAAATTCGGTCTTGACCTTGATACAGGCGATGCAATGAAAGCAATTAAAATGGCTCTTGAGGCTGAAAAAATTTCATTCAAGGGAATTCATTGCCATATCGGTTCACAGATTTTTGCAGTTGATTCTTTTGAACAGGCTGCAAAGGTCATGGTCGGAATTATGGAAGATATCAAAAATGAAACGGGTTATGAGGTCGAAGAACTTGACATCGGTGGCGGTTTTGGTATCAGATATATTGAAGAACATAATCCTGCAGATTTCAGTGAATATATGGAAAAGGTTGCAGTTGTAATAAAAGAAGAATGTTCATCAAGAAATCTGAAAACACCATTTGTTATTATCGAACCCGGCAGATCAATTGTTGCTGAAGCAGGTATTACACTTTACACCGTCGGTGCAATCAAAACAATTCCCGATGTGAGAACTTATGTTTCAATTGACGGTGGTATGTGTGATAATCCCCGTTATATTCTTTATCAGTCATCCTATATGGCAATTATTGCTAACAAAGCAAATGAGAAAGCCGATTTCTGTGCAACGATTGCAGGTAAGTGTTGTGAAAGCGGTGACATGATTCAGGAGCATACATATATTCAGACACCTGAGTCAGGTGACATTATGGCGGTCCTCTCAACGGGTGCTTATAACTATTCAATGTCATCAAACTACAACAGAAATCCTCGCCCTGCAGTTGTAATGCTGAATGGTGACGAGGAAAGAATTGTTGTAAAAGCAGAAACTTATGAAGATTTAATCAGAAATGATATGTAAGTGCAGAATGCAAAAGGAAAAGTGCAAAATGTCGGGTCTGCGACATAATTATAGATGATATTCACATCAATATCGTAGGGCGAGGGCTTGCTCTCGCCGTTTTTATTTTTGAACAGAATCTGACGGCAGGACCGAGGCCCTGCCCTACGTGTTAAAAAATAACAGCAAGATAAATTATAATTTGTCTGTGCATTTATGGTAAGCCTTGCCTCCATCTGATGAGGGAGGCGGATTTTGCGAAGCAAAAGACGGAGGGAGAGAAAACGAGGTTTAACTACCCCTCAGTCAGCCTTACGGCTGACAGCTCCCCTGACAAGTGGAGCCAACTGTTACAGTTAGTTTCAGCAAGATAAATTATAATTTGCCACAACAATTCCAAACGCGTCATTCTTGAGTGAAGCGTTTTGATGTGTTGCCATTTTGAGATCCTTCGCTGACGCTCGAGGATGACAACAAAATGGCAAGGTAGGTCACAGATAAATTATTTTTATCGTTTTGAAAACAACAAATCCCACCGTGTTCGATTGAAACAGGTGGGATTTCAGTTGTTTATATAGGGTGTGTTTTTTCTGCCGACTAAGTAATCAAT
>JAZOAY010000014.1:0-11517 GCA_045595725.1 Acutalibacteraceae bacterium
GTAAAGACAACTGTAGGAAAAATTATACCCCGGATCTTCAGTAGATTCGGGGTTTTGTGCATTTGCTGATATTGATTTGCACTTTAAACGCGTCATGGTTGTCGATTTGGTGTGCTTATCGAGTTTTCAATACTTTTTGGAGTAAGATTATGTCGAAAAGAGTAAAGCTCGATACAGAGCCTTCAGGACACATTTCCTCGCGTGCGGATTTTTTATGACATAATGCTTATGTTTTCGGGGATGATTCCATCCTTTTGGTACATAGGGGGTTTTTGATAACGTAAACATGAAATCAGATGTAATCCTACATAGAAAAACAATTTCAATATCAGAATCCTAATTCCCGATAATACTTGATTTCTCAAAAACAGCAACTTTTTCACTTTGTTAGAAAAATGTTAGAAAACCTGATATCCGCCACTGTTCGTTAAGAAATGTTTTGAAAAAGCAATATTTTTATGGGATGCCTACATCTTTTAAAATCGTTATATAATCAACAGATAATGGAAATATGGTTGAAAAAATTGCTCGGATGTGGTAATATCTAATGGGTTTGTGTGTTTGCGTGCCTATAAATAATAAAGAAGATGATTTAGTGACTGATAAAGAACTGAAAAAGCTCAGTCGTCTTGAGCTGCTTGAGCTTCTTCTGACTGAAAGCCGTGAAAATGAGCGGCTCAGAGAAGAACTTAAAAAATAAAACAGGAAAACACCATAAAAAAGAGTGCACAGCATCTGAATGAAACATCAGAAAATCTGGGTGAGGCTTCAGAAAAATTGCAAGAGGCATTGAGGCAGGTTTCTTCAATCATAAGCGGTCTTGACAGAATTAATGGAATTATGGTTGAAGAAAAGACTGTTTCGGTTTCAGATGAAATTCAGGAAGAACAGGTAATTTGTGAAGAAAATGAACCTGAAGTTATAATTGAAGATGAAACGGTTTTGTCTGAAGATGAAGTAATTGCGAATAGCAGACATACTGATATTTCAAAGCAACTTGACAGTGCTTTGCAATTGATTTCTACAAGAATCAAGGAACTGGACAAGCTTGCAGGTATTGTAGATGAAGATAAAGAAAATCTGGCTCGCTATGATATCGATGAAGACTAAAAAAACATTCTAATACTCTCGGGAGGAGTTAACCATAAATGGCATTCAAAAGAAAGGTTAACTATACGAACTTTCCCACCTCAGAGCAGATTGAAACGGCAATTTTAAAAACGAAGTACAGTCAGAAATATAAAAAAGTATTGAAAAGTACGCTGTCTTCACTTGTTGTTGTGGCAGCGATTGCTGTGCTTATTGCAACGCTTATGCTACCTGTTCTGCAGATTCAGGGAAGCAGTATGGAACCAACACTGAATGACGAGGAAATCGTTGTTCTTATAAAAACATCAAATCTGAAAAGAGGACAGTTGTGCTGCTTTTCCTATCAGAATAAGCTTCTTATCAAACGCATAATCGGTGTTCCCGGAGACAGTATCAACATTAACGAAGAAGGCTTTGTTTATGTCAATGATACTCTTCTGGACGAGCCGTATATTCTGGACAGGGCGTTGGGAGAGTGTGACATTGATTTTCCTGTACATGTATCGGAAAATCATTATTTCATTCTCGGCGATCACCGTTCCACATCAATTGACAGCAGAAGCTCTGCTGTAGGACTTGTGTATACCGAACAGGTGGTAGGTAAAATTTTCTTCAGAATCTGGCCTTTTGAAGCTTTTGGTAGTATAGATTATCAGAAAAATCAGGACAATCAGGCAGAATAATTCAGAAAGGGGGATAAATATGGCAGATATTAAAAAAGAATATCTGAAGGACCATAAGTTGTTCAGAGTAAGAAATAAAAGAATTGTTGCCATAGTCCCTCTTATTGCGGTTTTAGTTGCAATTGTTGTTTTCTGGTGTCTTAAGCTCGTGGGCATCACCGTTACAAGTGATGCTTTGTGCGGTATTGAAGAACACTCCCACACAATCAGTTGTTACACTGACAGTGAGCTTACCTGTATTAAACCTGAACACAGTCATTCTTCGGAGTGCTTCCCCGAAAAGGGTGTTGATGTTGAAACATCATACGATTGGAAGAAAACTTTTGAAAAAGCAACAATCACAAACAATGTTGCAGAAAACCTTGTTTCTATAGCAACTACCCAGGTAGGATACAAAGAAAGCTCACATAATTATGAATATAACGCGATGGCAGAAAAACACGGTTACACCCGTTACGGTGAATGGTACGGAAGTGCTTACGGAGAATGGAACACTTTGTTTGTTTCTTTCTGCATGAACTATGCAAATATAAACAATTCTGATTCGCTTATAAGCTCTTCAGCTGAAACTATGCGAAGTTTATGGGAGAAAAAGAATCTGTACTTTTCAGCAGACAAGTATAGCGGTTTAAGAGGCGACGTTGTCTTTTTTGATACGGATTTTGATAAAAATGCAGACCGTACAGGCATCGTTGTTTACAGCAGTGAAAACATTCTTATTGTAATTGAAGGCAATGTTGACGGTGAGGTAAAATCTGTATGCTACCGGAACACAGATGTTGTTCTGGGCTACGGAAAAACAAGCAGTCTTTATGCTGCAGAGCATATCGTAAATTCTGATAAAGAGCAGTCAGGCGGCACATCAGATAAAATATCGGAATTTTCAGGACGAGTCAACAGATATATTCCCAATACAGAAGAACAGCCTGTAATGTTCAGAATGGCAAGAAGTACAACACAAAGTGTGTATGATAGTGAACCGCTTATTATGATGGCTGAAGATGATCATGGTATAACCTATACATCTCATCTTGAAGATGAAGTTGTAGGTGTTGTTTTCAAAGAGCAGTCAGGTGCTGAACTTGGTAACGGTGATACGGTTTATATCGGGGAAATTTATCAGATTTCTCTTGAGTTCAGCGAAATCAACACAGGCAGTGAGTGGATACAGTTCAGACATAATGAGGACGGATATCTTACGTATCATCTGCCCGAAAACATTCATTGCGAACCCTTTGATGACTGGCACACAATTTCTGCAAAAACAGAAAACGGAACCATCACCGATGTGGGTGAGTATTTCATGGACGAAACAGGCTTGTTGAGAGTTAAGTTCTATGAAGATGCCGACGGGATAAACTTTGTTGAAAAATATTCAAATGTTGACTTCTCTATTGACTTCAATGCCACAGTTGCTGCGGCGCAATCGGGCAGTTCAACTGACATTAAGTTTAATGATAAGATAGATATCAACCTTAATGTTGACGGCACTGCGGGTATGGATGTAACAAAAACCCATGGAGAATATGATGCGGATAATCACACAATGGAATATACTATCAGGGTTGAGGCAATTCATGGTGTTGTAAAAGACCTTGTTATTGATGACCAGATATGGGAAAACCATTATGCACTCAGGAATACCATTGTTGTAACGGATCTTGAAGGAAATATTATCAGCCCTCAGCCTACAGTTTCTGATCATCCTTTACATAACGGAGGAGCACAGGGCGGTTTCAGTCTTTCAGGTTTTCCTGATTTCCCTGCAGGCCAGGGATTCCTCATCAAATATAAGGCACAGATATATGATGAACTTTTGTCGAATGACTCAGTCGGTATGTGGAATGGCATCGATGCAACAGGAAAAGACTCATTAGGCGGAAACGTTTACAAATGGGGCGAAGACTGGGTAGAAGTCGAACTTGAAAAAATACAGAAAGACGGTAAACAAGTCGTTGTTGAAGATAATAACGGTAATGATGTTTCTGTTATTGAATGGCAGGTTGAAATCAGAAAGGATAACCATAACCTGCAGGGTACTGTTATTATAGATACTCTCGGTGACGGACTTGCTTATTTTACAGATAAAGATATACTTGTCAGACACTATGATGAATGGGGAAACAGACTTCCCGATTCTTATATAAGCTGGAACAATGTTACAATCAACGGTAATTCAATGAGTTTTCCGCTTCCTGACGGTTATGCCTTTAACATATCTTATTATACAACTTATGAAGAGCCTGACGAAGGCGAAACCGTAAACTATACCAACAGTGTAAGAGCAACAATCAACGGCAGGGAAGAACAGGCAGGAGGCTCTGCAAACGTTGTGGGATTTGTTCCCCACGTAGAAAAAAGTGCAAGCGGTAATGACGGAGAGTTTGTTACTTTTACAATTGAGGCTGATGTTCCTGCGGTTATAAAGGATATGGGTAATTTCCTTATTACTGACCTTGCTGCTTTCTGGGGTTATCCTAACGATGCGGGTTATCTGTATATCGAAAATTCACCTCAGGATATGGTTATAACGGCAACGACAGAAAGCGGACGCACTGTCACTTTTACACCTTATAAAGCGGGAGGACCTGTGGAAAACACCTATATTCTTGTTGCCCCCGCCGAAGGCAATCAGATGCACAGCTTCGTTATTTATTTCAATACGGCAGATACTGATGCGGCTTCTTCAAAATGGATACTTGATGAAAACGCAAAGCTGACAGTTACCTATAAAATTCCCTTTGATGCCAAAACAGGTACCGAATGGGAGGGCGAACTTACAGGTGAAGATACCCTTGAGGATGTGCTTCTCGATGAACATAAACTGTCAAACGAGGTATACTTTAACTATACAAATATTACCCAGGAAGTAGCATCAACCACCTATGAATATTCACCGAAGATAACAAAAAAATCATCAGTTCACGAAGACGGTAACATAGACTACACAGTTTTGTTCAACAATACAATTCCCGGTTCGGGCGGTAATGAGGGATATATCAACGGCAGTGTGCAGAATTTGTGGTTTAACGATACCTTCGATGAAAGACTTGACTATGTTGATGATTCGCTTATCGTAACAACCTATTCACCCTGGAATAAAGACTTGTGGGTTTGTAAATATCAGTACACAGGAACTGTAACAGGAAATACTATCAGAGCCAATGCAGCGGATTTTGAACTCCTTGACTATAACGAAGAGGCAGATGCACACGGATGGAACTGGATTTTAGGTGCAACAAACTTCAAAGATTATTATAGCTGGGTCGGCAGTGGCGGCAGACACGAATATACATATAAACTGAAAGTAAAGGATGAATATCTTTATACCACCGATTACGCTCAGCTGCATTTTGACAATACGGCAGAGCTTACCTGGGATAATGACGGTTCATCAGGACCTGTAACAGAAACAACGGAATTTTACACGGGTTTGCTTCACAAGCATGTTGCGCAGAATGATGAAAGGCTTGACTTTGAGGTTCATATCAACAGAATGGCTCTTGATATCCTTGAAGGAGCCGATACATTAACTGTTTATGATAAAATGACGCCTAACCTTTCCGTTTATTGGGATTCAATTAAACTGAAATATGAAGATGGTGTGGGCACTGATGTATGGGTGGATTTTGATTCACCTGAAAGCAGATATACATATACGGTAACCTATGACCCATCCGCAAACAGTCTGACATTTATTGTGCCTGACAGCCTTCACATAATAATCGACTATACCACACTTATAACAGAAAGTGGTCTTGTATCAGTTGAAAACTCTGTTATGGTTGACGGCAAAGCCGAAGTTGCAGATGTTATCGATGCACTTTTCAAGGTTCAGGACCATAGTGGCGGTGCTTCAGGTTCAAACAATAAAACAACGCTTCTTAAACAGGACGGCCTGACTAACATTCCGTTGCCTGGTGCAACATTTCTGCTTTACGGTCCTATGGGTGACCCGGATGCTGTACTACCTTCAGGTGTGTCACCGACAATTATTACTGAAGACGGCACAGTGCTCAGGTTTATCGGCAAATATACAACCGGTGCAGACGGTACTTCTGTAATAGAAACTCAGTATCTCACAATCGGAGGACCATACGCTCTTGTTGAATACATAGCACCTGAAGGATACGAATTATTAACAAGTCCCGTTTATTTCTATTTCTATGACCCTGACCCTGATGGTGTGATTCAGACAGTTACAACACTTATTGCGGTAGAAAACTTCAATGGAAGCTTTCTGATTCCCGAAACAGGTGGTATGGGCACATTCAATATGGCAATAATCGGTATTGCCCTTGTGGCATTTCCGGTTTTGTATAGTTTTGTTCGTCGTAAACGTGAACGGAGGTCAATGGGGTAGCCTTCGCAAACATTAACTACGGAGAAAACAAAATAAGTTTCAAAATTGCAAATTTAAAAAAGAAAGGATGAAAATCATGAAAAAATTATTTGCAGTTTTAATGTCAATCGTACTCGTTTTCGCAATGGGTACAGTAGCTTTTGCAGCAGATGCAGGCTCAATCACAATCACAAACGCAGTAGATGGTGCAAATTATGAAATCTATAAGATGCTTAATTTTGCTCCCTCTAATGCAGCAGGTGACAAAGGTATCTACTCAATCGTAACAGGTTGGGAAGACTTCTTTGCAGCAGCACCTGCAACTAATTATTTCACAGTAGTATCAAACGGTGATCAGACAACAGTTACACTCAAAGACGGTGTAGATGCAGTTGACCAGACTCTTGCAAAGGCAGCTATCAAGTATGCAGAGGATAAAGGCATTGCCGCAACTGCAACTCAGACAGCAAGCGGTGCAACAGTAGAGTTCACAGGTCTTGCTCTCGGTTACTATGCAATTGATACCTCACTTGGTACTCTTTGTGCTCTCACAAACACAAACTCAGATTTCACAGCAGCTGAAAAGAACGAAAAACCCGACATCGACAAGCTCGTTCAGGAAGACAGCGAAATGAACAATGCTGACGAAGGTTGGGGTAAAGTTAACGATGCTGATATCGACCAGCAGGTTAACTACAAATCAACAGTTACTGTAGGTCTCGGTGCAACAAACTATGTAATGCACGATACAATGGAAGCAGGTCTTACATTCAATAACGATGTTGTTGTTAAACTTGCTGACGGTACAGAAGTTAATGCTTCAAACTATACAGTAGTATATCCTGCAACTGACGGCCACACATTTGATGTTAAATTCAATGATGATTTCATTGCAGGTCTTGCTCAGGGTACACAGTTCACAGTTTACTACTCAGCAACTCTCAACGAAAATGCTAACATCGTAGTTGACGGTAACGACAACACAGTTTACCTTTCATACGGTGAAGACAGCACATGGGAAACAGCTGAACACAAAACAACAACATACACATGGAAAATTGATGTACTCAAGTTCACAATGGACGGCGAAAACAAAGTAACTCTTGCAGGTGCTGTTTTCGAACTTCTTGACAAAGACGGCAACGCTATCAAATTCTCAGAAGTAGCAGGTGCAGCAGTTCCCACTTATAAAGTTGACGCTGAAGGCACAATCACTCAGATTACAACTAATGCAAACGGTAAGTTTGAAATCGTTGGTCTTGATGAAGGTGCTTACAAACTTCACGAAGTTTCAGCTCCCGAAGGCTATAACAAGCTTGCTGCTGACCTTGATGTAGTCATCACAAGTACATATGATGAAACAAATCTTACAGCAACATACGAAATCAACGATGCTGACCCCGCAACAATCGAAGTAGAGAACAAAACCGGTGGTCTCTTCCCCGAAACAGGCGGCATCGGTACAACAATCTTCTACGTTGTTGGTGCACTCCTTATGCTTGCAGCAGTAGTTGTTCTTGTTTCAAAGAAAAGAATGGCTACATTTGCTTGAAAGGATAAAGAATCTGAAGATTCTGATGAGCTGAAAAATTCTGAGGAATCATAAGGTTCCCCGGTTAATAGCCGACAGATAAAATTTTAAAAGCCTGCCGACCTTGTGTCGGCAGGTATACCCCATTAAAATTCTGACCGTTGTTACCGAATAAGGTTCGGTACTGACGTTGAAAATTTTAAAGAAAATCAGAGATATATTATGGAAGAAAACAAGAAGAAAAAAACAAAAAAGAAGAAAAGTGGTCTTACGTCAACAATTCTGTTGGTAGCCATTTTCCTAATAGGCTTGTGTGTTCTGCTTTATCCTACAGTAAGTGATTTCTGGAACGAAAAAAGGCAGTCACAGGCTATTATGAACTATGACGATTTGCTTGTTGACCTTACTCCCGAGGACTTCTCCGAGCACTTCAGAAAAGCCGAAGAGTATAACCGTAAACTGAAACTCATCTCTTTTCCGTTTTTAGGATATTCAGAGCTTGATGATGAATATTATTCAACTCTTGATGTCAATGGCGATGGAATGATGGGTTATATTACCATTGAAAAAATAAAGGTGCAGTTGCCTATTTATCACGGCACAAGCGATAAGGTTCTCAACTCTGCCGTAGGTCACCTGGAGGGATCAAGTCTTCCTATCGGAGGAGAAAGCACCCACAGCGTGCTCTCAGCCCACCGAGGTCTGCCCTCAGCAAAACTGTTCACAAATCTTGATAAGGTTGTTGTAGGTGACATTTTCACAATAACAATTCTCGACCGGACATTCACTTATCAGGTTGACCAGGTGCTCATTGTTCTGCCTGATAAAATTGAAGAGCTGTATGTTAAGGAGGGGGAAGATTTTTGCACCCTTGTAACCTGCACTCCTTACGGTATCAATACTCACCGTATGCTGGTCCGCGGTACAAGAATTGAAAACATCGAAGAGGAAAAGAAGGTCAATGTTCTTACAGAAGCTTTTCAGATTGACCCGCTTATTGTAACTCCTGCAGTCGCCATTCCCATGTTAGGAGGACTCCTTGTTTTCCTTGTAGTAAAATCATCAAAGGAAAAGAAGAAAAATAAAGCAAAGAAAAACGAAAATAAATAAAAATCAAAGAGAAAGGCGGTAAAAAGGATGAAAGCGAAAAGACTCACAGCAATTGTTGCATTTCTTATGGTGCTTGTGTTGAGTGTTATTCCGTTGTCACCTGCTGCCACCGCTGTTTCGGAAGAAAAGGGCAGCATCACCCTCCACCTGACAAACACAGTAACAAACAAACCTCTTGCAAATATATCTTTCAGGCTGTATTTTGTCGCCGAAGCATATGAAGAAGGTATCGGTGTCAGATATGAAATGAACCCACCTTATGATGAGGCGAATATTGACATGAGTAATCTTCAGGATTCTATGTTGCCCATACATCTTATGCATTTTGCAGTGTCACGTTCTTTGCCTTACAGGGAAAAAAGCACAAATGACAAGGGCATTGTTGTGTTTGATAAGCTTACACCTGGTCTTTATCTTGTAGCTCCATCAGATAAAGATGCATTCGGACAAATTGCAATGCCGTTTGTTGTAAGTGTGCCGACACATAATTTACAGAACGGAACTCTTGATTTTAACATAAACGCATCTCCCAAAATCTTTGACAATACGGGAGAGAATGAGGGAATAAAAACCTATATAAGCGTTGTGAAAAAATGGGAGACAGACAAAAAACATCCAATGAGCATAACAGTGGTACTTCTCCGCAATTTTCAGGAGTATGCAAAAGTTGAACTGAATGCAGGTAACAACTGGTACCACCGTTTTGATAATCTTTCTCCGGACTATATCTGGAATGTAGTTGAAGAAAATGTTCCTGACGGTTACACGGTTTCTTATGATACGTCGTCAAATACAGTTGCCATCATAAATAAATCCGACGATATTGAAGAAGAAAACACTACCGGAGATGGAAAACCTGAAGGAAGCACCGGTGAGGGAGAAAAGCCCGGTGAGGGTACAACAAAACCATCTGAGGACGAAACGGAAGAAGACAAGCTTGTCCAGACGGGACAGCTTAACTGGCCTGTGCCTGTTTGTGCAATTTCAGGACTTCTTATTTTCAGTATTGGCTGGGCAGTGCTGAATTTCGGCAAAAAAGAAAGTGAATAGAGGAGAAGTACAATGAGAAGAAAAATCGGTATTACTCTTGTAACTATTGGTCTCTGTTTGATTTTCTTTGCAGTAGGTCTTCTTTTATATAACAATTACGAAAACAAAAAAGCGGAAGAACAGTCAGATAGACTTATAAATTCCCTTGTCGATATAGCAAAAGACAATCAGACAATCGGTGAAACTGACCCATTTGATACAGAAATGAAAGTCGTTGATATTGACGGCTACGGGTATATCGGGTATATTTCAATACCTGAACTGAGTCTAAACCTTCCCGTCATGTCAGAATGGGATTACTCAAGACTTAAAGTTGCACCTTGCAGATATTACGGTTCAACTAAAACAGATAATCTTGTTATCTGTGCCCATAACTACAGAAGCCATTTCGGCTATATCGGAAGATTAAGCGTGGATTCAACAATAATGTTTACGGATATGGAGGGAGTAAAACAGACCTACACCGTAACATCGGTAGAAATCCTCCAACCCACCGACACAGAATTGGTAAAGGATACAGGAGACGACCTCATCCTCTATACCTGCACATACGGCGGCAGAACAAGAGTTGTTGTCAGATGTGAAAAAGTACAGTAAATAAATCTTCAGGTTTGTCTGTTTTACAGATGTACCTGAAGATTTTTTTGTTATAGTTATCAGTGGAGGTCATATCGTTGTTTTTCAGCAATAATCCTATGTTTACTCAAAAATTAATTCCAGACAAATTGAACCTTGGGGATTTTTGATAACGTAAACACAAAACGTCACACGAAATCAGACGTAATCTTACGTAGGAAAGCAATTTCAACATCTAAATTCCAATCTCTGATAATACTTGATTTCTCAAAAATAGCAAATTTTTCATGTTGTTAGAAAACAGTTAAAGATTAAATAATATACGATGTCCTGAAAACAACCCATTGTTTTAAGTAAAATAATCACGAAAGGTGGTTGATTTATGGAAAACTCAGTTGTTAAACTTAATGTGAATACAGGATATCAGATTATCAGAAAAAGCAAAAAGGTAGATATGAACATAGCCTATGATATGTTGAACACAAAACAACAGAAAAAGTATACGGAGGCTGTGTTGTATGATGATTATGCAGAACTCGTCTGGCATGTGGTGCGTTGCCCTTATTGTGGCAGCGAAACATCTTTGTATGGAAAAGAAAAGACTTTTTCTTCCGAAGAACTTGCTGTAATAATGGGAAAACAGATTTCTTTGCTTGATAAAAAAGCAGAAGTTATCAGATTTGGCGAAGAAAAGAAACCTGCAGAAATGCACATTTGCAAAAAGTGCAGACATTCTTCAAAACAATCAGATGAAGTTTCTGAGATTTTAATCACTCACGAAAAAGATTCAATAAGTGTTTGTCGTAAAATCAGAAATATGGAAGATTTACTGAAAGTTAAGTGGATTGATGAAATGAGTTTTGACAAGTTATTTCCTTTGTATGAAAAAATCACTTTTGACTTTGAAAAAGGAAAGACGTTCCTTTTCGTTTCAAATAAAAACGAAAATGTGTTCTGTTCAAAGGAAGTCACACAGAATATAAGCAGCAACAGAAAGTCTCCTCTGATAGAGCTTATATCAAAAAGTCGTCACTTGAAAAGAAACATAGAAAAGGAATTCAAAAAACGAAGCGATGCTTATGTCTTTCCTTATAATGAATGCTCTTTTGAACGATTGCTTGTATTTACACGTTTCA
>JAZOAY010000015.1:0-11259 GCA_045595725.1 Acutalibacteraceae bacterium
GATTGTAGCCAATACCCGTAATATAGTTGGAAAGAGCATCTATCCAAACATAGATTACGTGCTTGTCATCAAAATCAATCGGCACACCCCACTTAAACGAGGAACGTGAAACGCACAAATCGGCAAGACCGGGCTTTAGGAAATTATTAATCATTTCGTTCTTGCGAGATTCAGGCTTAATAAAGTCGGGGTTTTCATTGTAGTATTCAAGCAGCTTGTCTTGATACTTGCTGAGCTTCAAGAAATATGCTTCCTCTTTAGAGTCAATTACTTCGCGGCCGCAGTCGGGACATTTACCGTCAACAAGCTGAGAGGCAGTGAAAAAGGATTCACAGGGGACACAGTATTTACCTTCATAATAGCCCTTGTAAATATCGCCCTGGTCGTAAAGCTTTTTAAATATTGCCTGAACAGTCTTTTCGTGATAATCATCTGTTGTTCTTATGAAGTGGTCATAAGTTGTGTTAAGTAAATCGCAGATGTCTTTGATTTCACCTGCAACTTTATCAACATACTCTTTGGGAGTAACATTTGCTGATTTTGCATATTCTTCTATTTTTTGTCCGTGTTCGTCAGTGCCTGTGAGAAAAAATACATCGTAACCCTGCATTCGTTTATAACGTGCAAGTGCATCGGTAAGTACGATTTCGTAACTGTTACCGATATGCGGTTTTCTCGATGTGTAGGCAATAGCCGTAGTGATGTAAAATTTTTCTCTCATTATACATTTTCCTTTCTGAAAATAAATGCTAAAAACAAAGTGCCCGTAAAGGCACCTTGTTAAAAAATTTTAATTAACCCCAGCTGACAAAAGAGAGGTTTGAGTTGGGAACCCATGTAACTGAACTCTCATATCCGCTTTTTACAATTTTACTGTATTCTCCGTTAACTGCAACAACACGAACACTTTCGCCGGGGAACAGAACAAGTATTTTTACAGCTGAAGCGTTGGGTGCTGAAACTGCATAAACACTTCCGGTACCGGTAATTTTACAGTTCATAACCGCACCATTACCTTTTTCTTTGAATGCTTTTATTGCATCAGAATAAGATTTGATACTGCTGTCAGTCTGAGTTTTTCCTTCTGTTGTTGTTTCAGGTTTTTTGGTTGTTGTTTCTTTTTCTGTAGGTTTATCTGTCGGTTTTTCAGTTTTCTTTTCGGTTGTACTTTCTTCTTTTTTCTCAGTAGTGTTTTCTTCATCGACTATCTGAAGGTATTTGAGGTTGAGCCATCCGTCTTTATCGAAGTTAGAAGTTTTACACCATTTGCCGTCTTCACTGATTTCAGCAATAACAACAGTTTCGCCGTCAACAACGAGCTGGTAACCTGCTACATCATAAGTGGGTTTGCTTCTGAGATTAACACCTGTACCTTCCTCGGTCTTAACAATGCATTTGGTACCTTTTTTGAATTCAGATTTACCGCCTTCATCTTTGGTGGGAAGGGTAGTAACTTCTGTTGTAGGTACTGTTGTGGTTTCTTTGTTTCCTATTCTGTCATTAATTACTGCAGAAAGTTTTACGATACCGAAAACGATACCTACAACTATTGCAGCAATGATAATAAACACAACAAAGGCACGCAAAATACGAGCAGCTTTCTGTTTTCTTGAGCCGCTTTGTCTTTTTTTGTATTCTTCGCTACCGGGAGAGTAATAATTAGCCTTATACTTTCCGTATTCATTTTTATAATAATTATAATCATTTCTGTTGGACATTGTAAAATAACCTCACTTATAAATATAGGTAAATACAATAAGATTATACAATGATATTTTCAAGTAGTCAAGACGAAAAAGGGAAATTTTACGAGATAATGTCGATTGTTACACAACTGTAATTTTTTCAGGTACTGTCAGATTATACTTGTTATCTTTTTGTATTTCTGCAACTATTTTGCCATAAGGTGTTGGCATGGTGATTTTTGCATACTCGATACCAAAACAATCGGGTTTGAGTTTTATTTTTTTCATACCCGGTTCAAGGATTTCAAAACCTAAAAATCTTGCAGGCAACTGATATGCGGGTGTGCCTCCCCATGCATGACTGTAATCACAATCAAATCCGTCCCAAACTTCTTTGAGCCCTTTATCACATTCATTTACAAGGTCTGTCCATTTATTAATAAGTGTAAGACCGTATTTTGAAAAAAGACCATTATTATAAACTGCATCAATAATAAAATGGTAAAAATAGGGGTTAGCCTGGATAAGAGTTTTATCATTAAGCACTTTTTCAAGAATGCATACTGATTTTTCTTTATCGCACAATCCGAAAAGCACGGCAAGCGTGTTTGAATGAACGCTGTAATATCTTTTCTTTTCTTCACAAGGTCTCCACTCAATAACTTCATCTTTGAAATTTCTTCCGTCGAAATAAAGTTCTTTCTCTGCATCATAGAAAGTTGAATTAAAACTGTCTTTCAGTTTTTCAGCTCTCTTTGCATAAACAGAAATTTTTTCATCTTTTAAAAAACCACAAATTTTCTGAGCCATACAGAGAGCATCGTAATAAAAAGCATTGAGGGCGGTTTCACCCAATGCTCTTGGAGGATGGTGCATTGAATAGCCATCATGTTCTATGTGGTCAACGAACATATAGTTAGGAGGATTTGTGATGAGTCCGTCATCAGCAGTATATGAATCAAATCTTTCGAGCAGATGATGTAGTACATTTATTGAATAATCAAGTATTGATTTATCACCGCTGAACATGTAATAATCATAAATCATCCTGAGAAGTATCAAACTATATGTTGTGTGGAACATGTAGCCATCATTCATTTCAAGGAAATCAATTGTTCTGACGATATCAAATCTTGTAAGTTTTGTATCTCCAAAGCAGAAATAGGCCATGAGACTTTCGATGTAGTAGTCACCTGTACATGCAAGGTTTTCCTGATGATATGGACTGTCAAGATGTAGTGACTGACGGCAGATACCGAGAGTATGTTTGCAAAGTTTAAAGACCTTGTTTAACCCCTCATCACTACATTCGAAAGTACCATTATCAGTTTCTTTATAATGCGTTGAAACAATGCCTATATTATTAATCGAAATGTCATTTTTTTCTGTAAAAACAACACCAATTCTTATAACACCGACACTCTGTAGTCTTATACCTCTATAATCAAGGTCATAAATATCATTAATACGGATACGTGTCTTTTTGTCATGACAAATCTGCCCCAGAAATTCCTGACAGTCAATGTTAGCAATTGCATTGACACAGTTAGTAAATTTCATGCAAGGGTATGCAGCGTAAATTTTATCAAATACACAGTCAATTGTAACAGGGGAGCCGTACCTGATTGTAACATTATTGCCGTTAACAGACACTCTGTCTTTATAAATTTCCGGAACATATATTTCTGCAGGTGTAACAAACTCTTCAACTAATGGTTCAATGGGTGATTGGTGCAGGTCCCAGATATTTTCAGTTAATACAGCGTTTTCCCAGGACGAGTTTTCAAAACCGCATCTGTAACTGTCGGCTGAACGATATCTTTCTGTGGCTCGGCAAAGCCATGTTTCATCAGTAATGATATTTTCTGTAGTTAAATCTTCGTAGATTATTTCGATGTTTGCAATAAGACATGGTTTGCCTTTTGATGTATCAGTCATTACTTCGGGAACAGTCTGAACTTCAACATAAACTTCATTACTGCCGATTTCGGGAGTGATGGAAAATGTGGTATAATAACTTTTAGGCAGAGAATGAGGGTTACTGAAGTCACCACCTGCACAAACAGGCCCCGTTCCGATTACTTTTGAATTGAATGACAATCTGTATTTGCAATCTGCGAAAATTGTTATTTCTGCTTTTTTTACGCTTTTTTCAATGTTAAAAATTTTACTGAACTCGGCAACGCGGAAATACGTGTTTTCCCGTGACATTCCGGTAGTTTCAAAACTTTTTTGAAATTCAGGATGTTTGTCTTTGCTTACCCATATCGTTTTCGCATTTTTAAGTGCACCGTTCATAAACACATACCTCTTTAGTCTGTAATACCAAGTTCTTTATTGAGTTTTTTTATGCTATTCATTATGTCGACAATTTTGATATTCTGCGGACAGAAACTTTCACAAAGATGGCATGAAATACAGTTTTTCGCCCTTGCGGATTCTTCGACTTTATGGTATCTGTTTATGTAGTCTTCTGCTCTTTTTTCAAGTCTGTATCTTCCCCAAATATTGAGCATTTCAGGTATATCAATACCTTGGGGACAGTCTTTTGTGCAGTATCTGCATTTAGTGCAAGGAACATTGAAATATTCTTTGAAAATCTTAACTGCTTTATCAAGAACAATTTTATCGTTTTCTGTTATCGGTTGAAAGTCAGACATTGTTTTAATATTGTCCTTAACCTGATTTTCATCTGACATACCGCTGAGGACCGTAAGGATGCTGTCATTGCTTGCTGCATATCTGATTGCCCAAGAAGCAATGCTTTCATTGGGTCTCTCTGCTTTAAGTAATGCATTTGCTTCATCGCAAAGGTTTGCAAGTGCACCGCCTCTGACAGGTTCCATAACAATAAGCGGAAGATTGTGTTTTTTTATAATTTCATACTCTTTAAGTGTATCTGAAGTTTCAGCATCAAGATAATTATATTGAAGCTGACAAAAATCCCACTCATGGTCTGACGTTATTCTTTCAAGGCATTCAAGAGAGCCATGGAAAGAAAAACCAAGGTTACGGATTTTGCCTTCCTTTTTCTTGTCGAGAAGGAAGTTATATGTGTCAAAAGCCTCCAGTTTATCATAATTTTCATCATTAAGGCTGTGTTCAAGGTAGAAATCAAAATACTCAACCTGACATCTTTCTAATTGTTCATTGAAAATTCTTTCTAAATCTGACTTTTCCTTGACAAACCAAGGTGGCATTTTTGATGCGAGATAAAAAGATTCCCTAGGATATCTTTTGAGTGCCACACCAACAAACTTTTCACTTTCACCGCCATGATATCCGAAAGCGGTATCAAAATAATTAACGCCGTTTCTATATGCTGAATCAATCATTTCAAGAGATTTTTCATAATCAATTTTATTATCTTCTCCGTCTATTACGGGAAATCTCATGCAACCGAAACCAAGCAGGGAAATTTCATCGTTTGTTTTTTCAAACAATTTCTTTGTCACCATAAAATACACCTTCTCATAATTGTTTTATAAAACAATTATATATCATTTTGAGTGTTTGTCAATAAATATTTAACTTGTATATTCTTCTATTATTTTCATTAACTCCGACGACGAATTTGTTTTAATTCCCTCTGTGAGAAGTCTGATGTCATTTTCAGGTAAAGAATTAACAAAGGTGTCGTATACTTTGTACGGAACTTTTGAATTTCCTTCAAATACTGCAAGCTTTCCGTTGAAAACGGAGACTCTGTATTTATATTTTACAGAGCTTGTACTTTCTGATGCAACTATATTTTCACTCTGGGTTTCCAGTACATTTTTATATATCAAATCGGTTGTTAATAAACTGACAGCAAAAACAGAGCATAACATAAAAATTGTTAAATATTTTCTTTTCATTATTCTGATTCCCTTTATAATTGTTATATTTATCCTTGACAACTGATGTCATGTTATACAAAATGGTTACAAATTTGTTATTTTTAAAAAAACACTAAACAAAATGATATTTATGTGTTATAATACATAATAATTATGTTTAATTACCTATCTTCAGAGATAAGGAGGATATATAATGGCTGCAAAAACTAAAAAACGTCGCAGAACACCAACTTCAGCATCAACTACAGGAATAATAATTAAAAGTATTTTACTTGTTTTTTTTCTTTGTTGTCTTGTCGTAGGCGGTTATGTTCTTGTAAAATCTGTTTCGTACATCAATGGTGAACCTTTTGACCTTGACAAGTATAAAGCTGACCAGGTTCAGACCTCAATTATTTACAGAAAAGAAACAGAAAATTCTGATTACAAAGAATATACAAGACTTCATGGTGAAACAAACAGAATATGGGTCAATTATGAAGATATACCCGAGAATATGAGAGATGCAATTATTGCTCTTGAGGACAGACGCTTTAACAAACATCATGGTGTTGACTGGATAAGAACAATCGGTGTTATGGTAAAACCAAGTAACTATGGTCAGGGCGGTTCTACAATAACTCAGCAGTTAATTAAAAACCTTACTGACGAAAAAGATGTAACATACGTTCGTAAATTCAAGGAAATTCTTACTGCACTCAATCTTGAGAAAAACTTTGAAAAAGACGAAATTCTCGAAACTTATCTTAATACACTATATCTGAGTCAGGGTTGTTACGGTATTAAAACTGCAGCAGAAGTTTATTTTGGTAAAGAAGTTGAAGATCTAAATCTTGCTGAATGTGCTACTCTTGCGTGCATTACAAAGGAACCTACGACTTATGACCCGCTTTTAAATCCGCAGAATAATGCTGACAGACGTAAACATTGCCTTGGTAATATGCTTGAGGAAGGCTTTATCACTCAGGAAGAATATAATGAGGCTCTTAATTGCAAACTTGTTTTTTCTAATGACCCGAATTTTGTGAGCCAGATTAAAGATAATAATTCAAACTCTCACAAAGATGATGAAGTTCAGAGCTATTACGTTGACTATATTATTAATCAGCTCATCAAAGATTTTCAGACGGATTATGACCTTTCATATATTCAGGCATGGAAAAAAGTTTATTATGGCGGTTTGAGAATTTACTCTGCTGAAGACACAGTTATTCAGGACAAGCTTGAAAGAATTTATGAGAACCGAGAAGGTTTCCCGTCAATTTATAATACGGGCGGAGAAAAAGTTCAGAGTTCCATGACGATTATGGATTATAAAGGCAGGGTAGTTGCGATTATCGGCGGTGCTGATAAAAAAATTGAAGACCGTTCACTTAACAGAGCGGAACAGTCTCCTCGTCAGCCCGGTTCGTCAATTAAACCGTTAAGTGTGTACACTTATGCTATTGATTCTAACCAGATTACATGGGGCACTCGTATTCTTGACTATTCAGGAACAAAACGTGACGGTAAACTCTGGCCGACAAACTATGGTGGTTCAACAGGTTCAGGTGCTTATGTTACAACACAGTATGCTTTGAAAAAGTCACTCAATACAGTTCCTTACAGAATTCTTGAGCATGTTTCACTTTCTAAAGCTTATGATTTTATGAAGAATAAGCTTCATTTCACAACAATGGTTGACGGCGTTGATGATGCTGACTATTCACCTCTTTGCGTTGGTGGTATGAACAGGGGACTTACTTCTCTTGAAATGACAGCTGCCTTTGCAGTTTACGGAAGTGGCGGTAAGTATTACAGACCTTATCCCTACTATAAGGTAACAAACAGTGATGGTTCAATTGTTTACTTTGATAACACAAATCCTGAAGGTGAACAAGTAATTTCGGCTGATACTGCTGAAGTTATGAACAGAATGCTCCAGACTGTTATTACAGAAGGTACAGGTGGCGGATACGGAGTCAAAGGCTTCCAGACTTTTGCAAAAACAGGTACTACAACCAACAACTATGACCGTTGGTTTGCAGCCGGTACACCTTATTATGTTTCTGCGGTATGGTATGGTTATGACATGAACAGAGCAATCAGTTCATCTGCAAGTAACCCTGCTGCACATATTTTTAAGTATGTATATAATGAAATCCATAAAGACCTTGCAGAAAAAGAATTTGAATATCCTGACAGTAATGCAAAAGAAGTAAAATATTGCACTTACTCGGGACAACTTGCAGGAAGTTCATGTTACTCAACTGCAAAAGGGTATTTTACAAGCCAATATACAACTGTATGTTCAGGTGACCACTCCGGCAAAAACGGTGTTATCGGAGGAAAGGGCGGCTGGTCAGGTACAAGTAGCAGTAAACCTGCAGTAACTGATGAAAGCGGTGACCCTGTAACTGAAACTACAACTTTACCCATTATCGGTGGAGGCGATGAACCGAGCATTCAGGAACCGTCATCCGTTGATGCGGTAACACAACCATCTGATATTTTAGGCGGAGATAATTGATGATTATAATGTCAGTAGACTATGGCGATACCAGAACAGGTGTCGCCATCTGTGATAAAAAGGAAATTTTAGCAAGTCCTGTAACGGTTATAACTGAGCGTTACAGACCGAACTTAATTAAAAAGCTAACAGAAATTATAAACGATAGGAAACCTGAACTTATCGTTGTAGGGCTTCCGAAAAATATGGATGGTTCATGCGGTGAAAGGTGCGAAAAATGTACTGAACTTGCTGATGAATTGAGAGCAATTACAGGTATTGAAGTTGATATGTGGGATGAACGTCTCACTACAGTTTCTGCCTACAGAGCACTTAATGAAGCAGATTTTCACGGAAGAAAAACACGACAGGTTATTGATGCAGTCGCTGCAGTGACAATTCTTCAGGATTATCTTGCAAGAAGAAAATCGGACAACAGATAATTTTCATATTTTATCTCATCATGCATAGTTTTTTATGAGGTGTTTGCATGATGATAAGTAAAAAGAAAGTAATGTATTCCTTGTCTATCGTTCTTGGTTTATTTTTTATTCTCGGAATTTTACAGATTTCTGATACGTCAAAGTATATGTCAGTCAACAGTAATGGTATAAAATCAGATGAAATTAAAGTAATTATTGATCCCGGTCATGGAGGAGTTGATTGCGGTGCTGTTGCATCAGATTCAACTCTTGAAAAGGATATAAATTTACAAATTGCACTTATGCTTGATGAAATGCTCAGAATGTCTGGCGCAGAGACAATAATGACTAGAGAAAGCGATGTATCAATTCACGATATTTCTGCAAAGACAATACGTGCAAAAAAAGTCAGCGACATACATAACAGATTCAGGATAATTGAGGAAAATCCCGAATATATTTTTGTCAGCATTCATCAGAATACATTTCCTGATTCGAAATATAAAGGTGCACAACTGTTTTATTCACCGAACAATTCTGAGAGCGTTGAACTTGCAAAATGTATTCAGAATTCAGTTTCCGCAAATTTGCAAAAGGATAATGAAAGAGAAATAAAAAAATGCACAACGGATGTATATCTTGTTTATCATGCAAAGTCAACTGCGGTTCTGTGTGAATGCGGATTTATTTCCAATAATGAAGAATTGAATAGTTTAAAAAATCCTGAGTATCAGAAGCAGATAGCATTCTGTATCTTTCTCGGTATACTTGATTATTACTCGTCGGAGGTGCCTTGAAGTGGCAAAATCTAAGGTTATTTATGTCTGCAGTGAATGCGGATATGAAAGTTCAAAATGGTACGGTTCATGTCCCGGTTGTGGTGAATGGAACACCATGGAAGAAGATGTGAGAACACCGGTTACAAGTAAATCTGCTAAAAGTGTTTTATCATCAGGTGTTGCAAAAGCTGTCCCGATTAAGGAAATTTCATTTGCAGATGAGGTGAGATACAAAACAGGCATGAACGAACTTGACAGGGTTCTCGGCGGAGGACTTGTAAAAGGTTCGCTTGTTCTGCTCAGCGGTGATCCGGGTATCGGTAAATCTACAATTCTTCTTCAGATTTGCCGTCATATGGGAGAAGAACATAATATCCTCTATGTTTCGGGTGAAGAATCCTCAAGACAGATAAAACTCCGTGCTGACAGACTTGGTGTTGATTCAGACAACCTGTATATTATGAGCGAAACTGATGCCGAAAAAATCGCAGAATATATACGTTCTGAAAAACCTGAAATAGTTATCATTGACTCGATTCAAACGATGAACATAAGTGAAATTACATCCTCACCCGGTAGTGTTTCGCAGGTAAGAGAGTGTACTAATCTTCTTATGAGGACAACTAAAGCCCTTGATATTCCTATGTTTGTCGTAGGTCATGTAAATAAAGACGGCAACATTGCAGGACCTAAAGTTCTTGAACATATAGTAGACGCAGTTTTATATTTTGAAGGTGACAGAAATCTCTCTTACAGAATTTTAAGAGCAGTAAAAAACAGATATGGTTCAACTAATGAAATAGGCGTTTTTGAGATGATGGACAGGGGACTTGAAGAGGTCGAAAACCCATCAATGATGCTTATTTCAGGCAGACCGAAGAACACATCCGGTTGTTGTATTGCTTGTGTTATGGAAGGTTCACGCCCTATTTTAGCCGAAGTTCAGGCTCTTGTTACTCCGTCAGGATTCGGCAACCCCAGAAGAATGTCAACGGGATTTGATTATAACAGAATGGCAATGATTATGGCTGTGCTTGAAAAAAGGGGAGGATACTTCTTTGGAAACATGGACAGCTACATAAATGTTGTAGGTGGTCTTCGTCTTGATGAACCGGCAACTGATTTATCTGTTGCAATGGCTCTTGTTTCATCGCTTAAAGAGGTACCTGTTGACGACGATTTGATTGCTTTCGGTGAAATAGGACTTGGTGGTGAATTAAGAGCGGTGAGTAACTGTGAGCAAAGAATAAGAGAGGCAGCAAGACTTGGTTTCACAAAATGTATTATTCCTGAATATAATCTCAGAAATCTTAAAAATAAGATTGAGGGGATAGAAATTTTGGGTGCAAAATACATAAGACAAGCCTTTGCTGTGGCAATTGGTTAATTTGCTATGAGTTATCCTAATTTACCTGAAAAACAAGTTTCAAAAGTTATAATCGGTTCTGATTATAATAAAATAATATATAATAAATTGGAAAAGCTAGGCATTGAGCCTATCTTTACAACAAAAAGCACAAATGTTCGGCAGGGTATTCAGAATCATGCAGATTTGGTGTATTGTCCGTTGAATAATGATTATTGTTTAATTTCAAAAGAACAGACAGAACTTAGTAAAAAATTATTATCTTTGGGTTATAATACAGAGTTTATAGATGAAGATTTGGGATACAATTATCCTGATGATGTGTGGTTGAACTGCGTTGTTATCGGAAATCACATATTTTATAATCCTGATACAGTTTCTGATAAAATCCGTAATTTTATTAAAAAATCTGATTTAACTGAAGTAACTGTCAGGCAAGGGTACACCAAGTGTTCGATAGCAGTAGTGTCAGTTGATAGTTTCATCACTGATGATATTTCTATCGGCTCTAAAGGAAGCGAATTTGGTTTTGATGTACTCGTAATTAATAAGGGAGATATAAAACTGAAGAATTTTAATTACGGATTTATCGGTGGTGCAACAGGTAAAATTGCTGAAGATAAAATGTTGTTCACAGGCAAACTTAAAAATTTATCTGACTGCAACAGAATTAAAAAGTT
>JAZOAY010000016.1:0-7659 GCA_045595725.1 Acutalibacteraceae bacterium
CATCTGCAAAGAACTCAAGCTCACAACCCTCGGCTATCAGTCAATTGCAGGTCTTGTGGAAGCAATCGGACTTCCCCAAGATTGTATATGTACCTATTGCTGGAACGGCAAAGGATAATCAACAATATAAAATATGTGAATTTTCACAGGAGGAATAAATTATGGAAAAAAGCTTCAGCGAAAGCTACGCAGCAGCAGGCGTAGACATTACCGCCGGCTACAAAGCTGTTGAACTTATGAAAACCCACATCAAAAGAACTCTCACCGCAGGTGCAATGAGCGACATCGGCGGCTTCGGCGGGCTTTTTGAGCTTGACCTTACAGGTATTTCAAAGCCCGTTCTCGTCAGCGGCACCGACGGTGTCGGCACAAAGCTCAAGCTTGCATTCATCATGGATAAGCACGACACGGTAGGTATCGACTGCGTTGCAATGTGTGCAAACGACATCATCTGCTGCGGTGCAAAGCCCCTTCTTTTCCTTGACTATATCGCATGCGGCAAGAACGTTCCCGAGAAGATTGCAGAAATCGTTTCGGGTATTGCCGAAGGCTGTGTTCAGTCAGGTGCATCACTCATCGGCGGCGAAACCGCTGAAATGCCCGGCTTCTATCCCATCGACGAATATGACCTTGCAGGTTTCTCAGTAGGTGTTGTTGACAGAGAAAAGGTTGTTTACAACTCTACAGTTAAAGAAGGGGATACAATTATTGCCCTCAAATCAAGCGGTGTTCACTCAAACGGTTTTTCACTTGTAAGAAAAGTTTTTGATGTTGAAAACAGCGATATCAAAACTCCCAACGAAAAACTCGGCGGTAAATCAATCGGTGAAACACTTCTGACTCCCACAAAGATTTATGTTAAGCCTGTTCTTGCACTTCTTGAAGAAGTAAAAGTTAAGGCAATTTCACACATCACAGGTGGTGGCTTCTACGAAAATATTCCCAGAAGTATTCCCAAAGGTTTTGGTGCAAAAATCAAGAGAAGTGACGTTCAGGTTCTTCCTATTTTTGAACTTATTGCTGAAACAGGTAACATCCCTGAAAGAGACATGTTCAACACATTCAACATGGGTGTTGGTATGAGCATTGTTGTGAATAAAGAAGATGCCGAAAAAGCACTTGAAATTCTCCGTGCCAACGGTGAAGATGCTTACATTCTCGGTGAAGTTGTTGTCTCCGAAGAGGGTGTTATCATTGAGTAAAAAGAATATTGCCGTACTTGTTTCAGGCGACGGTACAAATCTTCAGGCTCTTATTGACTGTCAGAAAACAGGAATGTTTTCTGATAGCGAAATAACTCTTGTTGTGGCTTCAAAACCCGGGGTTTACGCCCTTGAGAGAGCAGCAAATGCAGGAATTAAAGGTACAGTCCTTGCAAGAAAAGATTACAAAGATATCGCATCATACTCAAAAGCATTGACAGAAACTCTTAAAAATGCAGATATCGACCTTGTTGTTCTTGCAGGCTTCCTTACCATAATTGATGAACAGGTTTATGAAGCATTTCCCAATAGGATTATAAACGTTCATCCCGCGCTTATTCCATCATTCTGCGGAAAAGGTTATTACGGACTTCACGTTCACGAAGAAGCGCTAAAAAAAGGTGTAAAGGTTTCAGGTGCAACGGTGCATTTTGTAACTCCCGAATGTGATGCAGGTCCTATAATTCTTCAGAAAGCAGTTGAAGTAAAACAGGGTGACACACCTGAAATTCTCCAAAAGAGAATAATGGAAGAAGCAGAGTGGAAAATCCTTCCAGAAGCAGTAAAACTTTTCTGTGAAGACAGAATCACAGTTGAAAATGATATAGTAATCATATCCTAAACTTGAGTGAAAGGAACAGATGATATGGAAATCAGAACTATTGCAAATGAACTTAATTCCCTTGCTTACCACGGCAGAGGTATTATAATCGGTAAAAGTGCTGACGGCAAAAAAGCCGTAACTGCTTATTTTATCATGGGCAGAAGTGAAAACAGCCGTAACCGCGTTTTTGTTGCAGAAGGCGATGCAATGAGAACAAAGGCTTTTGATGAATCAAAAATGACAGACCCTCATCTTATTATTTATTATCCCGTAAGAGTTCTCGGTAACAAAACAATTGTTACAAACGGTGACCAGACTGATACTCTTTATGAACTTATGGATAAGCAGATGACATTTGAACAGGCACTTCGCACAAGAGAATTTGAAGATGATGCTCCCAACTTTACTCCCAGAATTTCAGGCATTATTCGTCTTGAAAATGACGGTATGAATTATGCAATGTCAATTCTCAAGAGTGCAGAAGGTGATGACTCATCATGTGAAAGATTTACTTATGCTTATTCAAATCCCATTGCAGGTAAAGCGAAGTTTATTCACACATATAACTCAGACGGAAATCCTCTTCCTTCATTTGAAGGTGAACCCAAAACACTTGAACTTCCCGACGTTTCAATTGATGAACTTACAGACCTTATCTGGACAAATCTGAACGCTGATAACAAAGTTTCACTTTTTGTAAGATATATTGACATTGAATCAGGTAAAGCAGAAACAAGAATTGTAAATAAAAACAAATAATTCAGGAGGCAGAGTATGAAAGAATTTGAACTTAAATATGGTTGTAACCCCAATCAGAAACCTGCTAAAATTTTCATGGCGAACGGTGAAGAACTTCCCATCGAAATTCTCAACGGCAGACCCGGTTTCATTAACTTCCTTGACGCTTTCAACAGCTGGCAGCTTGTTAAAGAAATCAAAGAAGCTCTCGGTGAAGTTGCTGCAACTTCATTCAAACACGTAAGCCCCACATCTGCAGCAATCGGTACAAAACTTCCTGAAAGCCTTAAAAAAGCGTGTTTTGTTGATGATATTGAAGGGCTTGACGAATCTCCATTGGCTTGTGCTTATGCGAGAGCAAGAGGTACAGACAGAATGTCATCTTTCGGTGACTGGATTGCACTTTCAGACGTTTGTGACGTAACTACTGCAAAGCTTATTGCACGTGAAGTTTCTGACGGCGTTATAGCTCCCGGTTATGAACCTGAAGCACTTGAAATTCTTAAAGGTAAGAGAAAGGGCAGTTATAACATTGTTAAAATTGACCCCGATTACGTACCTGCTCCTGTAGAACATAAAGATGTTTACGGTATTACTTTTGAACAAGGCAGAAACGAATTCAAAATCAATGAAGAACTTCTTTCAAATCTTGTAACAGAAAATAAAGATGTACCCGACAGTGCAAAGAGAGACCTTATCATTGCTCTTATCACTCTTAAATATACACAGTCAAACTCGGTTTGCTATGCAGTTGACGGACAGGCAATCGGTGTCGGTGCAGGTCAGCAGTCAAGAATTCATTGTACACGTCTTGCAGGTAACAAAGCGGATATCTGGCATCTTCGTCAGCATCCTATGGTACTTGATCTTCCTTTCCTTGATACAATCGGCAGACCTGACCGTGACAATGTAATCGACGTTTATATTTCAGACGATTATGAAGATGTATTGGCAGACGGAAATTGGCAAAAATATTTCAAAACACAGCCCGCACCTCTTACAAGAGAACTGAAAAAAGAATATCTTTCTTCATTAAGCGGTGTTGCTCTCGGCTCAGATGCTTTCTTCCCCTTTGATGATAACATTGAAAGAGCTAAGAGAAGCGGTGTTTCTTACATTGCACAGCCCGGCGGCTCAATCAGAGACGACGTTGTAATCAATTGTTGCAACAAATACAATATGACAATGTCATTTACAGGAATGAGATTGTTCCACCACTAAGGAGAAAAAATAATGAACTTTTTTGACGAACTCGCAAATTTTGATAATGAGGTTTTTTCAGCCTGTGACCTTGAACTGAAAAGACAGCAGCATAACATTGAACTTATTGCTTCAGAGAACATTGTATCAAAGGCAGTGCTTCTTGCAGCAGGTACAGTTCTTACAAATAAATACGCAGAAGGATATCCCTCAAAGAGATATTATGGCGGTTGCGAACGTGTAGACATCGTTGAAAACATCGCAAGAGAAAGAGCAAAAGAGCTTTTTGGCGCAGAACATGCAAATGTTCAGCCTCACAGCGGTGCAAATGCAAACCTTGCAGCATTCTTTGCACTTCTTGAATGCGGTGATACTGTAATGGGTCTTAACCTTGCAAACGGCGGTCATCTCTCACACGGTTCACCTGTTAACATTTCAGGTAAATACTTTAATGTTGTTCCTTACGGTGTTTCTGACGAAACAGAAACAATTGACTATGAAGAAATGAGAAGAATTGCAATTGAATGCAAACCTAAAATGATTGTTTCAGGTGCAAGTGCATATTCAAGAACAATTGACTTCGCAAAAATCAGAGAAATCTGTGACGAAGTTGGTGCATACATGATGGTTGATATTGCTCACATTGCAGGTCTTGTAGCAGCAGGTCTTCATCCCAGTCCCGTACCATATGCAGATGTTGTAACTTCAACAACACATAAAACTCTCCGTGGTCCCAGAGGCGGTCTTATTCTTTGCAAAGAACAGTATGCAAAGCAAATTGACAAGGCTGTTTTCCCCGGTACACAGGGTGGTCCTCTTATGCATATTATTGCTGCAAAAGCAGTTGCATTCGGTGAGGCACTCAAACCTGAATTCAAAGAATATCAGGCTCAGGTTGTTAAGAATGCGGCAACTCTTTGCAATGCTATGAAAGAGGAAGGTTTCAGAATTGTATCTGACGGTACAGACAATCATCTTATGCTTGTTGACCTTACTCCCTTTGATATCACAGGTAAAGAACTTGAAAAACGTCTTGATGAAGTTCATATTACAGTAAATAAAAACACAATTCCTAACGAAAAGCAGAGTCCTTTCGTAACAAGCGGTATCAGAATCGGTACACCTGCAGTTACTTCACGTGGTTTTAAAGAAGATGAAATGCTTCTCATTGCAAAGTGGATTAAACTTGTGGCAACTGATTTTGAAAACTCAAAGGATAAAATTACAGAAGAGGTAATGGCTCTTTGTGAAAAATTCCCCATTTATCAGTAACAAAAGGGAGGGTAATTCCTATGAAACTTTTAGTTGTCGGTGGTGGCGGAAGAGAACACGCCATTATTAAAAAGCTGAAAGAGAATAAAAATGTTGAAAAAATTTATGCTCTGCCCGGTAACGGTGGTATTGCTCAAGACGCTGAATGTGTAAATATCGGTGCAAAAGATATTGAAAAACAGGTTGAATTTGCAAAAGAAATGAACATTGATTTTGCAGTTGTGGCTCCTGACGATCCCCTTGTATTAGGTGCAGTTGATGCTTTTAATGAGGCAGGAATCAAATGCTTCGGTCCTCGTAAAAATGCAGCAATAATTGAAGGCAGTAAAGTTTTTTCAAAGAATCTTATGAAAAAATACGGCATTCCTACTGCAGAATATGAAGTTTTTTCAGATGCAGAGGATGCACTTAAATACATCGAAACTTGTCCCATTCCCACAGTTATAAAGGCTGACGGTCTCGCTCTCGGTAAAGGTGTTATTATTGCAATGACACGTGAAGAAGCAGTAAGTGCGGTCAAAGAAATTATGGAAGACAAAGTTTTTGGTGAAAGCGGTAACAATATCGTTATTGAAGAATTCCTTACAGGTCCCGAAGTTTCTGTTCTTTCTTTCACAGATGGTGAAACAGTTGTTCCTATGATTTCTTCAATGGACCACAAACGTGCATTGGACAATGATGAAGGTCTCAATACAGGCGGTATGGGTACAGTAGCTCCCAATCCTTACTATACTGATGCTGTGGCAGCGGAATGTATGGAAAAAATCTTCCTTCCCACAATCAGAGCAATGAAAGAAGAGGGCAGGGAATTCAGAGGCTGTCTTTACTTCGGTCTTATGGTTACACCTAAAGGCCCGAAAGTTATTGAATATAACTGCCGTTTCGGTGACCCTGAAACACAGGTTGTTCTTCCGCTTCTTGAAAGTGATCTTCTTGATATTATGGTAGCATGTGCAGACGGCACACTTAAAAATACAGAAGTTAAATTTGCAAAGAAAAATGCTTGCTGTGTTGTTATGGCGTCTGAGGGCTATCCCAAGAAATATCAGACAGGCTTTGAAATTAAAGCAGAAAAAGATGAAAATTACGAACTTTACATCGCAGGTGCAAAACTGTCAGATGACGGAAAACTTCTCACCGGTGGCGGTAGAGTTTTAGGTGTTGTTTCAACTGACGATACACTTAAAGGCGCAGTTGAAAAAGCATATAAATGTGTTGAAAAAGTTACATTTGACAACGCATTCTACAGAAAAGATATCGGTAAAAAAGCGCTCTTGAAAACGGAGGAATAATAAATGGTTTACAGAATTTTTGTAGAAAAAAAGCCCGGTCTTGAAAATGAAGCAAACGAACTTAAGCACGAACTTCGTTCACTTCTTTCAATCAAAGGTCTTGAAAAACTCAGAATTTTCAACAGATATGATGTTGAAAATATTGACGAAGAACTTTTTGAAAAGAGCAAAATGACTGTTTTTGCAGAACCTCAGCTTGATAATATCAGCGATGAATTTGAAGACAAAGATGCAATCATTTTTGCAACTGAATATCTTCCCGGTCAGTTTGACCAGCGTGCAGATTCAGCAGCACAGTGTATTCAGATTATTTCTCAGGGTGAAAAACCTACTGTCAGAACTGCAAAAGTTTATGCTCTTTACGGAAATATTTCAGAAGCCGAAGTTGCTGAAATCAAAAAATACGTAATCAATCCCGTCGAATCAAGAGAAGCAACTCTCGAAAAACCCGAAACACTTGCAACAAACTATGATATTCCCACAGAGGTTGAAACTCTCGACGGCTTTATCGACCTTGATGCAGACGGTCTTGCTTCATTTGTTAAGTCTTACGGACTTGCAATGGATAATGACGATATCAAATTCTGTCAGGATTACTTTAAATCTGAAAACAGAAATCCCACAATCACAGAAATCAGAATGATTGATACATATTGGTCAGACCATTGCCGTCATACAACTTTCCTTACAACAATTGACAGCGTTAAGTTTGAAGATGAGCTTATTGAAAGTGCATGGAATGAATATATTGCAAAGCGTGAAGAACTGGGAAGAACAAAGCCCATAAACCTTATGGATGTTGCAACTCTTGCAACAAGAGTTCTCAAAGCAAACGGTAAACTTGACAAACTTGATGAGTCGGAAGAAATCAACGCTTGTACAGTGAAAATCACAGTTGACGTTGACGGAAAAGACGAAGAATGGCTTCTTCTTTTCAAGAACGAAACTCATAACCATCCCACAGAAATTGAACCCTTCGGTGGTGCTGCTACATGTATCGGTGGCGCAATCCGTGACCCGCTTTCAGGCCGTTCATATGTATACGGTGCAATGCGTGTTACAGGTGCAGGTAACCCCTTAAAGAGTGTTGCTGAAACTATGAAGGGTAAACTTCCTCAGAGAAAAATTGTAAGGACTGCAGCAGCAGGTTATTCTTCATACGGTAACCAGATTGGTCTTGCTACAGGTCAGGTTGATGAACTCTACCATGACGGCTATGTTGCAAAGAGAATGGAAATTGGTGCTGTTGTTGCTGCTGCTCCTGCCCGTAATGTTCGCCGTGAAGTTCCACAGCCTGAAGATGTAGTTATTCTTCTTGGCGGTAGAACAGGTCGTGACGGTTGCGGTGGTG
>JAZOAY010000017.1:0-3464 GCA_045595725.1 Acutalibacteraceae bacterium
TTCTGGAGGACTTCATGGTGTTGGTGCGTCAGTAGCAAATGCACTCTCAAGTTGGCTTAATGTTACTGTTTGTAAAGACAAGAAAAACATTTTCGGTAACGAGTGCTAACGACGATGTGCTTACAAAAACGCTGATAAGCTTTACAATAAAATAAAACTTTTATTTCCGGATATTTTGTGATATAATTGTTTCATAAATCCAAAGAGGTGCGAAATGAATAGATTCAAAGGCGCAATTTTTGACCTTGACGGAACAGTTCTTAATTCAATGGGACTGTGGAAAAAGGTTGACGAGTTGTTTTTTACATCGAGAAACATGCCCATTCCCGAAGGATACATTCAGGCAATTTCTCCGCTAGGCACTGTCGGTGCTGCTCATTACACGAAAAATACTTATAATATTAAAGAAAGCATTGAGGAAATCATTGCTGAATGGCAGTTAACTGCCAAACGCGAGTATGCACAGAATGTTACTCTGAAACCTCATGCAAAAGAATATATTCTCAGTCTGAAAGAACAGGGTGTTCATCTTGCGGTTGCAACTGCATCAGACCCTGAAATGTTCGGAGAATGCCTTAAAAAATATGGTCTTGCAGATGCTTTTGACTTTTTTATAACAGTCAATGAGGTGGGCAAAGGCAAAGATTATCCGGATATTTACCGGAAAGCCGCCGAAAGAATGGGCATCAAACCTCAGGAATGTATGGTTTTTGAAGATATTCTCACCGCATTGAATTCAGCAAAAAGTGCAGGATTTTACTGTATTGCAATGTACGATGAAAGCTCAGAACGTGACAGAGCAGAAATCAAAAAAATTGCAGATAAGTTTATCCTTGATTTTGAAGAAATGTATAAATAAATCATAGAAAGGTGAAATTTATGTTTTTATTCAGCAGAAAATTCAAGAAGAATGTCCCCTATTATTCAATACCTCAGATTGATTTATCGGTAAAACCTGATAACACACCTGATGAACTGAGTTATCTCTACGAAAATGTTACGGTTGACAATTCATCTGCATATCTTGGTCATCCTGACTCCGTTCTTCTCAACAATGGCAACATTCTCACCTTTTACCCCGAGGGTCACGGAAAAGGCAGAATTATTTCAAAAATTTCTGTTGACGGCGGTAAAACATATACTGAAGAAATCAAAAATCCTCCTGTATCATGGGAAAAATCTCTTGAAACTCCCACCGTTTACCGATTACAATTTACTGACGGAAAAGAAAAACTGATTCTCATTTCGGGAAATCCCAAATGGCCGAACACTCCTACTCCGGGAGGTTGGAACTGTTCAATTTCCGATGACGAGGGAGAAACATGGTCCGAGTTCAAACTTTTCTACGACAATAATTCAAATTTTCCCACAATTCCTGTTGTTTCAATGGCATCACTCACCCGTCTTAAAGAAAACGGAAAATTTGTTGACAAATGGATGGCACTTTTCCATAACAGCAAATTTGAAAACTTTAAAACTATTCTCACCTTTGATGAAAACGGTGATTACCATTGGTCAAAGCCTGAGAAATATCTTGAGAAATACCGCAAATATGAAACATTTGCAGGCATCTGCGAGGTCGAAGCAATACGTTCTGACATGGGCAACGGTGACGAAATCTGCCTCATTGCAAGGTGCAACAAAAAACGTTGTACAAGTCTACTTATGTTTTCACACGATGAGGGCAAAACATGGTCTGAGCCTGTTGAAGCTCCCGTTTCTCTTAACGGCGAAAGGCACAAAGCTGACTACACTCCTGACGGCAGACTGTTCATCACTTTCCGTTCAATTGAAAGGAATAAAGATGCTTACAAAAAGAATAATGTTGAACCGGTCAAAAGAAATTGGTATTCTGAAGGTTGGGTTGCATGGGTAGGCACGTATGATGACCTGAAGAAAGGAAATGAAGGCCAGTACCGTATTAAAATCACTCACACATATCTTAACAATCAGGATGTTCCGGCTCTTGCAGCAAACGGTGATACCGGTTACTGCGGAAATGTCGTCCTTTCCGACGGCACGGTTGTTACTTCTTCATATGGTATTTTTTCCCCTGAGGAAATGGAAGAAGGAACACAGAAAACCGATAAGGGTAAACAGAAAAGACGTACATATATTGTATCAAAGAGAATTAATCTCAAAGACATTGATAAGTTGATTACGAAATAAAAATCTTCAGCAGAGGCTTAAATAAACCTCTGCTGATTTTTCGTTGAAGCCATCGGTTTCATTATATAATAGCGTCGCAGACCCGAAATTTTGCATTTTGCACTTAAAAATTCCCGACGAGATTCTTGCTTACGCTCAAGAATGACTCGTCGGGATATTTTTACATTTCAAATGTACCGCTGTATCTGACGGGAAGATAGAGACTTTCCTCTTTACCGCCGTTTTTAAGATATAATTCATACATTTCTTTTTTATATTCGTCTGTGTAGTCATAGCCCCACATACGTTTGATTTTACCGAAGTCTTCAAATGTTTCATCAGGAAGAGTTGTGACTGTTCCTTTCTTATAAGGAAGCGGTACAACAATAGTTCCGTTTGATGAAACAAAGTATTCGTCTGCAAGGTCAATTGCGACCTTGTTTGCAGGGACTTTCGGCATTGCTTCGTCAAATTTAATCTGTGTTATGGGGAATAACGCAAGTTTTCCCTTAAGGAGTTCATAGCAATCTGAAAGAAGACCTCTGTGACCGTGGTGAGAAATCTGTACAACGTCACATTTAAGATTATCACCGAAACGCCGGGCTAAAATTTTGCTTTCAAGACCTGATGCATCACCCGGAATAAAAACTCGGCATCCGTCAATTGTCATCATCACTACAAGTGATGAATCGTTATATTCCTGTATGGTCTCAGGGTACACATCCTCGTGTGTGCAAAGAACATCGAAACAAGCATCTCTCACAAAAAATCTCTGTCCGCTGTGAAGTTTCACTTTTCTGATATCGGTGCATCTTTCAAGCATTGCGAAGAACTTTTCTGCAAGTCCTTTTTCTTCAACTCCCCATTCTTCTGACGCATAATCATTTGAAACAAGGTTTGAATAAATTGCTTCAATTACCACATCATGGCGGTTATATCTGAGAAAATCGAAAAGTTTTGAAATGTGGTCAGAGTGGGCGTGAGTAACCAGCCATCCGCTGACAACAACCTTTTCACCCTCAGGTGTTCTTTCACGCATGAAATTATAAATTCTGTCGTTATCGTTGAACTGCAGATAATGTCCGCTGTCTACGAGAAAAAAACTTCCGTCTGAAAGCTGAGTAATAAGACACATTCCGCAGTCGATATATGTATGGTCATTTTCAAAAACATAGAAACAAGGGTTTATTCTTCTTTCCGTTTCTTCCTTTTCAAAATCAGGAAAACGTCCGTCCTCTGCACATGCCAGACGAAGTGTTTTATCACAAGGTGTGAAATATACGCTTAAATCTTTTTCACCCCTGAGTGCAGTATAA
>JAZOAY010000018.1:0-6647 GCA_045595725.1 Acutalibacteraceae bacterium
CTTCACAACAAGCTTTACAGAATGCCTTCAGATGCAAGAATGAGAATTCAGGAAACTCTTGAAAAAGTTATCAACGAAGGTTGCAACGGACTTATTTGTATTATATTGTAAACAAAAAGGTTTGAAATCCTCCGAAAAGGATTTCAAACCTTTTTTCATTTATGGCTGTATACCTTTACATAATCTACAATAAACTCTGCTGTTTCACCTTTTTTGAGACTTATTGGACCTGTACCATGACGGTCAGCATATGCTACACCATTCTGACCTGCAATTTCACATGAAAGAATGAGGTATTCAGGATTCTGACTTACTCCTCCCTGAGAAAGTCTACCGCATTCCACTCCGTTTACGTAAAAAATATATTCTTCTGGAGTCCATTCCACACCATAAGTGTTATATTCCTCATAAGGATTATTCACGAACCATCTGCCTATTGAATAACCCTGATGCATTCCGTCATAGCCGTCAAAGTGAATACCACACACAACGCTGTCACCTGCACCCCACCATTCATCTTTGTAATACATTGATTCAAAGATATCAACTTCTGTACCATCCTGACCTGAACCATCCTGATTATAGACTCCGCCGTTCATCATCCAGAAAGCGGACCACATTCCCGTTGATTTAGGAAGAATTGCCCTGCATTCAAAGTAGCCGTAAAGAAACTCTGCCTTACCATAAGTTGCAACCATACCTGTATAGTAACCTTCACCGTATTTATCCGGTGAACCGAAGGTATTTCCCTCAAGAGGTTCTTCTTTATACTCTGTTTTGATTACAAGGTTTCCGTCTCTGACTTCAATCATGTCCTTGTGCCAGTAACCGCCTTTACGGATCGGACCCCAATGAAGTGTGTCAACAGACTGATTATTATCCCATTTTGTTGTATCAAGTGTGTCACCTTCAAATTCGTCTTCCCATTCAAGAGTGAATCTTTCTTCAAGATTAAGATTTTGACCTTTAGGAATTGCAGGAAGATCAAGCAGATGAGGAAGTTCAGGTGAAATAAACATTAAAATTGCAACGAAAAACTCAAGAATTTTTGCAGCCATGGTGTTACCTCCAAAGTTCTTTTTTTACATTATACACCATGAAAAACCTTTTGTCAAAAAGTTTCCCTCATTCAAAAAGAATGAGGGAAACACTTCTTTATTTAGTCATTTCAGAAAGAAATTTATTCAAAGCACCGGCAGACTGTTTTCTGTCAACGGGCGCAAGAAGAACTTTACCTGTTCCTCTGTAAACATTTACAAGACCCTCACCTGATGCTGCTGAGCCGATAAGCGATTTACCTGAGCGTTCCACAGTAAAATCGAGAGTACTGCTCCATGCTATTGCAAAGTTACCGTCAACTTTAAGAACGTCATTTTCAAGATAAATTTCAACAAGTTCTTCCTTGGGACAGTCACATTCAAGACAACATACGCCTGTTCCGTTAAGGCTGAGATTGAAAAGACCTTCACCGCCTGCAATTGCAGAAGAAAAATTGGAACGCATTACCGCTTTGTGTTTTACTGATGAATCACAAGCAAGGAAAAGTCCGTCATCAAGAACAATTGAGCCGTTCCATTCGTTAAGGTCAATAAGAATAATGTGTTTATAAGTAGGTTCAAGAACAAGAGTACCATTACCTGTATATTCGGGTTTGATGGCCGATTCCCCTGTCACCTTACCTCTGACAGCCTTTCCGAAAAGGTCACCTACACCCTTGATGCCTGTTGTTGCATTCACATTACCAACTGACCACTGCATTGCACCTGCCTGACAAGTGATTCCGTTTGACTGAGACAAACTGCAGATTACCTGTCTTTTGCGGACATTCATTTCGTTACAAAAGTAAGCTGTCATTGCAGTTTCAGGTGTAACGCTTAAATCACGTTTATATTCAATAACAGTAAAAGGTGCTTTCTGGTCAATAATAGAAATATCATCATTGTTTGTAAAATTATTTACGTTATACATAAAAACATCTCCTTTGTTTCTATAATTATATCATTTTTGTCATTAGTAATCAATAATCAGAAATTACTAAGAAAATCCGAGAGTACTTTCCAATTGTTAACCGCCATGTATTCTCCCCTGCCACCATCCGCTCGCATTTCAAAAGGAACAGATGATTTTTCATCAATAAGAACAGGAAGCATGCCTGCATTTTTTGCACCGTCAACATCAGGTAATCTTCCGTCACCACAATACCAACAGTTTTCAGCCTTTACATCTGCATAATTTGTTGCACACAGGAAAATTGATTTATACGGTTTTGTCAGAAGAATATCTGCACTTGTAAGGCAGAATTCCATTTTATTATCAGGTAACCATCTGTCAATTGCAAGTTTTAAACCCTCTCCGCTCATTGCATTATTGCTGATTACCGCCGTACGGATACCGAGAGAATAAATTTTTGCAAGAAGTACATTGACTCCTTCAATAACTTTTCTCTGCGAGTTGTAACGGTCAAAGATTTCTTCCTGCTCCGCTATAGAAATTTTAAAATGAAGCCCTGATGTCTTCGTAACATATTTAAGAACTCCTGACAAAGGAAAATCAAGACTTACTCCTGAAACGGATTTATGGGAGCCGATTTCACTCATGTATTCATTCCACAATTTTTCAAGTGCATTGTCATCTGTCACATCAGGATTTTCTGCCTGCATACGAAGTGCATGCAGACCGTCACGCGGAATACACTTTGTATCGTCAAATAAAGTTCCTCCGACATCAAACAGAATCATTTCAGGTTTCTGATTATATGACATTTTGCATTACCACCTTATCAATGTTTTTCGCAGAGATATACGTCACAAGTTACATCTGCTTTTCGTCTGTCAGAGAAAAGTGCATTAATTTCTATTTTCTTACCTGCCGTATTTTCAGGTAAATCAAGGAAAAATGTATTGTTTTTGTCACTTGAGCATACTGCATGTTCCCATTGATTTGCTTTGTAATCAGGCGCACGTCTGGGGAAACCGCAGAGTTTTCCGTCAATTTCTGCCGTACAATAAACACATTCTTCACCGTGAACACCGTTAACTGCAACAGCAAGGTATGAACCTTTTTTGTATTCAGGCAAGATAAATTCACCCGATTTTCTGAGTACAGTTTTTCTGTGGCTGTAATGAGATTGCATATTATTGGCAAAAGCATTTTTTGTTTCAATAACTATTCCGTCTTTAATAAGTCTAATGTGATAAATTCTGTCAACAGGATTTTCAATCCTCAGGTACTTGATTTTATCTTTAATATCATAAGATGCCACAACCTTTTTGCCGTGAAGATTATAAAGAGTGTGAGCAGTAAATTTAATAACTTCTGCTGTAAAATCATCATCTTTTACACTCATATTGACAAGTGCAGAACTTTTCCATAATTTCAGGTCAGATGAATACTCTGCAATGAGAGGTACTTTCTGTACTTCCACTTCACGCGTAGGATAATCACCTGAGAAAAATTCAATTTCAACACTGTCGCAATCAAAATCTTTTTTGAAATCAACTCTCAGACAACCGCCCTCAATACGCCTGTTTTCGTCACAATATGTTTTTGACTGAGAGTCAAAGAACGTGTTGTCATCTCCGTCAAACATTGCTTTGGCTTCACAGCCTCTGAGTGTATAATGTTTCTGTAAGAAAAATGCATCACGGGCTTTCTGTACTTCAGGAATTTTTGTCTCTCCTGAGCGTTTCAAACTTCTGCTTTCGAGAGAATCATTTGTGATTGAATACATTGCTGATTCGTAAAGAAATTCTCCGTTTTCAGGATTTTTTTCGTCCTTGTCAAGTGAGCCCAAGTAAACAGGTGCTTTTTCTTTTTCATCAATTTTTTCAATTTCTGCAAAGAATGTTTCTTCACCGTTTATGAGAAGGCCTGCTTTTGCACCCTCTGATTTCAAATATTTCACGTCAAGAGGAATACCTGTTTCATCTTCTTTTACAATTTCATATTCACAGTTTGTAAGCATCGGTTCTGCCTGCGATACTTCCGACACTTCAATAAGTGTTGCTCTGAAAGGCATAAGTTCAATTTCAACTTTTTCACCCACATTGAAAAATCCGAGATGTTTTTCGTAGGGATGATGGATATTGACCGCAACTTTTTCTTCTGTTTTTATGCCTGTTTCTTCTCCTAGTTCAACTGTGATTTTCTTTGTTTCCCATGAATTGTTACCTGTAGAAATGAAACGTTTTGTTTCACTTCCTCTTGATACTGCATTTTCTCCGTAACTTTCTGGCAGTTCTTTACCGTTAACAAGAATATCGGCATTTCTTCTGTGAAGATTATAAACACGGGCAAGTTTTGGAAATTCATCATCTCTCATCAACCATGGATTTCCGTAAATTTCGGGAGCAAGAATAAGTGAACGGTTGAAAGCCTGATAGATAAGTTCATCTTCAAAATAATCTATTGACGAAGATATACATACACCGTGGTCTTCCGCAAGACGTTCAAGGTTATCAGTATGACCTCGGGTAAACATGAATGCTCTGTTGTGCACTGCAGTATTCGCGTTACACGAAAGTACATCAACGTAAGTTTCAACTCCGTTCCAGAGGTATGTCGTTACAAATTCCTCTGCCTCATAAAATTCAAGACGATGGTTGAGCACAATCAGGTCAGGAGAATATTTTCTGCACTCTTTTAGCATATCTGCAAAAACTCCCGCTTTCTCGCGACGCAGATGTCCGCACACACCGTCAAGCTTGAAAAGTGCAAAATTATGATCACGGCACAGATGTACAAAAAAGTCAAATCTTTCTTTCTGACTTTCTTCCGTGTCACCGTATCCGTCAGGACTTCCCCACAGTCCCATACGAATGCCTGACTCTTTTGCTTTAGCCACAACTTTATCATATTCTTCGGGGTACTGACTGCGGAATTTTTCTCCGTTTAAGTTTCCGTAACCCTCACTTGCACCGTCAAAATTACCTGCATCCCATGCATAGATTTTAATTTCCATGCCGTATGTGTCTTTAAGATATTTGAAAAAATCTAGATTTATGAGGGTATGAGCCTCGGTCGAGCCTTCATTTGTGTTGTTAATCCATGAAAAATACTGAGGAACTGACGGTGTAAACTCGTCTGCGCCTGCATTTTTTGCTGTTTTATTCATAAGTATATCTCCTTACAAAAATCATACTTTGTTTACACTCTTAAGGACTGCGTTTCCGTCGCGTGTAAATTGAACAACGGTCATTGAAATATTTTCAAGAGAAAATCTGAAAACATGAGGTTTGACACCTAACGCCGTGGGAATAAGATATTCAAGAAATCCGTGATGGCTGAAAACTGCAACTCTGTCACCAAAAGTAAAACGTTTTTTTATGTAATCAATGAACTTAATTGCACGAAGGTCATTGTCTTCTTTTGCCTCGCAACCAAAATTATATACCTCTGCACCAAAAAGATTTTCGCACATTTTTGTGTTTTCATAATGCTTTTCCAGATATTCTTCGCTGCATCCGTAATATCCTTGCGTGCAACCGCACTCAATAAGCTCGGGACATATCTCAAGGACCGGTTTATCTTTTTTTGCTCTGCATACTCCTGCGCCTGTTTTGAACGCACGAAGAAGTGAGCTTGAAATATATCCGTCAATAGGAATATCTTTCAACTTTTCGCCAAGAATTTTACATTGTTCTTCTCCATATGCAGTCAGTTCACCGTCACAGTTATCACGGTCTCCGATATTTGTATATTCCGTTTCTGCATGTCTTATAAATATTATTTCAAGTATATCCTTGTTTTCCATGCTACTGCAACTCCTTTTCAATAAGTTCAGCAATTCCCTCTGTTATATCGTTTGCTATTTTCTTTATATAAGGCACTCCGTTTGCCATTGCATAAGACCTGAATTCACGGAGCATGTCTTCATCGTTTATATTATCCCCTACTGCAATGACATCCTCATATTCTGCACCTGTAATATCCATAAGCCTGTAAAGACCTTTCGCCTTGTTCATATCATGCCTTACGATGTCAATGCATCTTCCGTTCTGCAAAGGATTGAGTTCTTTTCCGAACTTTTCTCTGATACGCTTTGTCACTTTTTCTGCCTCGTCAAAATCATCAAGCATTGTACTCACCTGTGTGAAATAAGGAACATGTGGAAGATCTGTAAATGTATAGCCTTCATCTGTTTTTTCCGAATATACTCTGCAGGGAAAAGATGTATGTACCTCTCCGAAAGGACAACCTGTTTCAAAAAGAAGTTCAAGTAAAGGTTTTGCAAGATTTCCGTCACATCTTGTATCACAGACAACAGTACCGTCAGGTTTCATTATAACTGAGCCATTATCGGCAATAAGATAATCACACGAAAACTGTTTATCTATATAAATGGCAATAATATCTTCAGGACCTCTCCCGCTGATAACGGCGAAAATATTTCCCGCTTTACGCCAAGCCTCAATTGCATTTATCTTTTTTTTATCAATACCATTGTGGTTAAGAGTGCCATCATAGTCACTGCCGATAATTTTCATATCATCACTCCTGTTTTTATAAAATCATTATATCACCAACAAAAAATAATTACAATAAATATCTCCACAGAAATCCAAAATACTCTTTGTTATATATGAGCCTTCTTTTTAAATCAAAAACAGCCGGGTATCCTTACAGATACTCGGCTGAGTTTTTCGATC
>JAZOAY010000019.1:0-11897 GCA_045595725.1 Acutalibacteraceae bacterium
TTGTTGCGTTGTGCTGTTTTCAACATCAGAAAAAAATAAATTAACTAATAGTTTATACAAAGCATCAATTGCATACGCGTGTCTGACTTTTGCAATTGATTGTTTTTCATTTAAGTTGTTCGAACTACCTCTTATGGGGTAAAAAAATCTTACCAACATGCTGGATGTTGGTAAGATTTTTTTGTTTTAAATTATATTGAATGGATTTTTTTGAATTCCTGTGTAAGATTGTACATCTGTTCAATTTCAAGCTGACGGTTTCTCTTGAATTCACCGGCATCTCTTGCTCTTGATATGTATTCCATTTTGTTACCCTCAAGTGACTGATAGTACTTAGCGTTTACGGGATACATCTGACATTCTGCAACTGAGAAGAAACCAACAAAGTCCTGGATTTTCTGTGCAAGTTCAGGTTCTTTATCAAAGTTTTCGCAGAGCCATACATAGAACTCAGGATGGAAGTTTGCCATAACACCTGAGAAACCTGCACAACCGATTTTCATTGATTCAAGGAAAGTTGCTGAGTTAGCATTGTAAATCTTGAAATCAGTACCTTTTACAGCATCAAGTTTAGCCTGAATTTCATCAAGGTTGCAGCTTGTATCTTTAAGGAATCTGAATTTACCTGTCTGACTGAGTTCTTTAAGTACTGCAGGTGTCATAAGTCTCTTATAGGGATAAGGACATTCATAAATACCAAGACCGATTTCTGGAATGTTATTAACAACATGTTCCATGTTTTTGAGGAAAACACTATCGTCTTCATTTTCGTTTGCAAGTCTGTTAGATATGAAAACATATCCGTCGATGCCTACGTCAATAAATGCGTTTGCTTCTTTAATCTGAGTTTCAAAATCATCTGCAGTGTGTCCGGAAGCAACAATTGTCATGTCCTTTGGAGCATTTTTTACAATAAATTTCAGAAGTTCAAGTCTCTCTTCAAAAGAAAGAAAGAAAATTTCACTTGACTGACAGATTGCAAAAATACCTGCTACACCTTTTTCGTCATACCAATTGATAAGTTTTTCTACTGCATTATAATCAATTTTATTGTCAGCAGTATAAGGTGTAATCATTGTCGGATAAACACCGTTTGGAATATCTTTTATCATTTTATTTTCCTCCTCAGGAAATTTTTATTCAATAACAATTTTATAAAAGACTTTTTTGCCTTTTTTGATGATAATATCTTCAGATGAGATTTTCTCTCTTGATAATGTCATAGCAAAATCAGAAACTTTTTCATCATTTACCGAGATACCACCCTGCTGAATGAGACGTTTTGCTTCACCGTTTGATTTTGCAAGCTGCGCATTAACAAGAATTCTAACAATGCTGATTTCTCCATTGTCAAAGTCATCATCAGAGAGAGTCACAGTAGGCATATTTGAAGTATCGGCAGCACCTGAGAAAAGTGCTTTTGCAGCGTTCTGTGCTTTCACTGCTTCTTCTTCACCATGAACAAGGTTTGTCATCTCATAAGCGAGAATTTCCTTAGCTTTATTAAGTTCACTACCTTCCCATTTATCCATTTCATCAATCTGTTCAAGAGGAAGGAATGTAAGCATACGGATGCATTTAAGAACATCATCATCGCTGACATTTCTCCAATACTGGTAGAAATCAAAGGGAGAAGTTTTGTTTGGATCAAGCCATACTGCGTTACCTGCTGTTTTGCCCATTTTGTTGCCATTTGAGTCTGTAAGAAGTGTGATTGTCATACAATGAGCGTCTTTACCAAGTTTTTTACGGATAAGTTCAGTACCGCCAAGCATATTTGACCACTGGTCATTACCGCCAAACTGCATATTACAGTTGTAGTGCTGGAAAAGATGATAGAAGTCATAGGACTGCATTATCATATAGTTGAATTCAAGGAAACTGAGGCCTTTTTCCATTCTCTGTTTATAGCAATCTGCTCTAAGCATGTTGTTAACTGAGAAACAAGCACCGACTTCACGGAGAAGGTCAACATAATTAAGATTAAGTAACCATTCAGCATTATTAACCATCTGAGCCTTGTCTTCAGCGAATTCGATAAATCTTTCCATCTGCTTTTTAAAACACTCAGCGTTATGGTCAATATCTTCTTTAGTAAGCATTTTACGCATGTCTGTTCTGCCTGATGGGTCACCAATCATTGTTGTGCCACCGCCGATAAGTGCGATAGGTTTATTACCTGCCATCTGCAGACGCTTCATAAGTGTAAGAGCCATGAAATGACCAGCGGTAAGGCTATCAGCAGTGCAGTCAAATCCTATGTAGAAAGTTGCTTTACCGTTATTAATCATTTCACGAATTTCGTCCTCATTTGTAACCTGTGCTATAAGACCACGGGCAATGAGTTCTTCGTAGAGTTTCATTTTTATCATCCTTTCAAATTGTGCTGACAGTATCTAAGAATACTGCCAGCCATCTGATTATTATTCAGTTTCAACAGTAATTTCTGATTTCTCAGGAAGTGCGGGAATTTCTTCTTTAGCTTCAAGAAATTCTTCTTTTGTAACAGTACCATTCATGAGACACTCAAAATCTTTACCGTCAATTTTTTCTTTAATCATAAGAACTTCCGCAATAATATGGAGTTTATCAATGTTATCAGAAAGTATTTTTTCTGTGCGTGCATAGGCATCTCTGATAATTGTTTCCATTTCATCATCAATAAGTGATGCGATTTTTTCGGAATAGTTTCTTGTCTGGCTGTAATCTTTACCGAGGAAAACCTCTCCGTTTGAAGAACCGAAATTAATCGGTCCCAATTTATCACTCATGCCGTAACGTGTAACCATGTTTCTGGCAAGATCAGTTGCACGCTGAATATCATTTGATGCACCGCTTGAAATATCACCAAGTACGAGTTGCTCTGCAACACGTCCGCCAAGGAGAACAACAAGTTCATCAAGAATATCTTTTCGTGAAATATAGTTTTTATCTTCCGTAGGAATAGACATTGTATAGCCGCCTGCCATACCACGGGGAATAATTGATATCTGATGTACAGGATCCTGACCTTCAAGGCAGAAAGTTGCAACTGCATGACCTGCTTCATGGAATGACACAAGCCTTTTTTCTTTAGGTGTAATTTTACGGGACTTCTTTTCTGTACCGACAACAACTTTTATTGTTGCTTCTTCAATTTCATCTTTTGTAATTGCCTTCTTGCCTCTGCGAGCAGCAAGTAAAGCAGATTCATTAAGAAGGTTTTCAAGGTCAGCACCTGTAAATCCCGCAGTTGAATGTGCAATAACACTTAGGTCAACATCAGGTGCAAGAGGTTTGTTCTTTGCGTGAACCTTGAGAATTTCTTCTCTGCCTTTCACATCAGGTCTGCCTACTGTAATCTGTCTGTCAAAACGTCCCGGTCTTAAAAGTGCGGGGTCAAGGATATCAGGTCTGTTTGTAGCAGCAATAATAATTACGCCCTCATTTACACCGAAACCGTCCATTTCAACAAGAAGCTGATTGAGTGTCTGTTCTCTTTCATCATGTCCGCCACCAAGACCTGCACCTCTCTGACGACCTACCGCATCAATTTCATCAATGAATATAATTGACGGTGAACTTTTCTTTGCCTGTGCAAAAAGGTCACGTACACGTGATGCACCAACGCCCACATACATTTCAACAAAATCAGAACCTGAGATTGAGAAGAACGGAACATCAGCCTCACCGGCTACTGCACGTGCAAGAAGAGTTTTACCTGTACCGGGAGGTCCCACGAGGAGAATGCCTTTAGGAATTTTTGCACCAAGGTCGTTGAATTTAAGCGGATCACGTAAGAATTCAACAATTTCTGAAAGTTCTTCTTTTTCTTCATCAGCACCTGCAACATCAGAAAATTTATTCTTACGTTTTTCATCTTTTGCTTGTTTTACTCTTGCCTTACCGAAACTTACTGTTTTGTTCATATCGTTTCCGATGGACTGGTTCATTCGTTTAAAGAGAATAATAACCACAACAAGTGAAATTCCGATAAGAAGCACCTGAGGTAACAAACTGATAATCCATGAATTTGACCTGCCTGCATCGTAATCAGCTTTAACAGGGTTATCAGGATTTGCAAGATTGTGTTCTCTTATCTGCTCATGTATGTCCTCATAGAAGATTGTTACATTAGGGACCGTATAAGTATGGGGATATACAATATTCCCGTTTTTATCTTTATCGTCACCTTTGTCGTCATTAAGACGGTATTTCAATTCACCGCTGCTGAGATTAAGAGTAAATGCTTCAACTTTATTGTCATCAAAAAGCTGAATAATCTCATAATACTGAAGTTTCTCAACTTTCGCATTACTCATAAAGAAATATGCACCCGCAATGATAACCGCAGGGATAAGAATATATGAAAGAATAATGGAAAGTTTCCTGAATTTTTCATTTGGTGCTTTGCTGTTGTTCAATTAAACGCCCTCCTTGGGAAAATATGTATTTTAATCAGAATATACTTCTTTTTTCAATTCACCGATAAAAGGAAGATTTCTGTATTTTTCATCAAAATCAAGTCCATAACCTACTACAAACGCATTAGGAACCTGTGTTCCTACATAGTCGGCTTTAATATCTACAACTCTGCGTTCAGGTTTATCAAGAAGTGTACATATCTTTACACTTGCACAATTCTTAGTTTTTAACATATTATTGATAACATACTCAAGAGTTCTTCCACTATCAAGAATATCTTCAACAATTAGTATGTCATATCCTTCGGGATATATATCAAGGTCTTTATTTACTCTGATTCTTCCTGAACTTTCTGTGCCAGAACCATACGTTGAAAGTGCCATAAAATCAATTTTACAGTTTATTGTGATATTTCTCATCAAATCTGACATAAACGCAATTGAACCTTTAAGAACACTTACAAGAAGCAAATTTTTATCTTTATAATCCTCACTTATCTGTTTTCCAAGTCTTTCCGTAATCTCTTTTAATTCTTCTTCAGTTACGAGCACTCTTTCAATATCTTTAAGCATAAACATCCTCCGTCAAAATTATATTGACAAATTTTTTACTGTCTTTCGTTGGTGCCAACCTTGCATCCACACCAACATTTTCTACCCACACAACAGATTTATCATCTGCTAATACTAATACATTATCTCTCTCTTCAGGAGAAATCTGCATTTCGTTAAAAAGCTTTTTCAGAGTTTTTGTAACCTTTCTGACCGGCAAAGTAATTTTGTCACCTTCCAGTCGTTTTCTCATAACAAGATTACCTATGATTTTATCGTAATCTAATGTAGAAAGTAATAACTCTTTATTAACTTTTTGTGTATTACTGTCTGATAATTCCAAACGAACATAATCATTTGACCAATAGCCGTCATTATCAAAATTTATAATTTCATTTTTAAAAACTCTCTGTTTAATATCAGAAAGAAAGAATAAAACACCTTTTCTGACAACAAGTATTTCTCTGTCAAAAAGTTCAACTTTACCGCCGTCAAGTATCCTGACAATCAGGTCAATATGTTTCTTTTCAGGCTGCACACAGCATTTTTCATGTACAATACGAGAAATAACTCTATTTTTTATAGAACTTTCAGAGTTTTTAATTTTCTCTGCATCAAAACCGAAAGAAAGCTTTGAAAGATTATATAATTCATTTGCTTTATCAGACAAAAATGTACTGTCCTGTCTTAATGAGTCGACACACCTCAGAAAAGCATTGTCAAAAGCAGGGTTAATGTTTTTTAAAACAGGAATAATATTATGTCTGATTTTGTTACGTGTATAATCATCAGAAAGATTACTGCTATCAGTTACAAAATTAAGCGAATTTGCTTTGCAATACTCCTCAACTTCATCTCTTGAACACTCAATAATCGGTCTGATTATGTTATCTCTCACGGGAGGAATAGAAGTGAGTCCGTTGAGTGATGAACCCCTTGTCAAGTTAAAAATAAAAGTTTCTTCACAGTCATTGAGATTGTGTGCAGTGGCAATTTTTGATTTTTCGCCACAAAGAGAAACAAAGAAATCATATCTTACTTTTCTTCCGTATTCTTCAATACTCATTGAATTATTTCTTGCTTCCTCTGAAATATTTATACGAAGTGTCGAAAGCTCAATGTTCTTTATTAAGCAAAAATCTCTGACAAATTTTTCATCACGTTCTGATTCATCGCCTCTCAGACAATGATTTATGTGAGCAGCACGAAGTCTGAAATCAAATTCATCTTTCAATATATTCAGAATATGAAGCAGACACACAGAATCAGCGCCGCCTGAAAATCCGACAATAACTTCATCGGTATCATCAAGCATTGAAAATCTGCTCAGAGTATTTTTGACTTTACATATCATTTCTGATTTTCTCCATAGAAGTAAATAATGTGTAGTCCTTATTAAATATTAAATGAACGTCAGCAGTAGGTCCATGTCTGTTTTTGGCAATAATAAGGTCAGTCTGGTCTGCTCTTACCTCTTCACCATCATCTGATTCAGGTGTTTCGCCGTAATAATCAGGACGATGAAGCATAAGAACGATATCGGCATCCTGTTCAATTGAACCTGATTCACGCAAGTCTGCAAGCTGAGGTCTGTGGCTCTTTCCCCTGCCTTCAGTACCACGGTTAAGCTGTGCACATACAATCACAGGGATCATAAGATCTTTAGCCATAAGTTTAAGAGCTCGGGTAATCTGCGAAATTTCCTGTACACGATTTTCTGCACGCGCACCTGAAGTGACAAGACCAAGGTAGTCAATAATAACAACTTCAACATCTTTTTCACGTCTTACTCGTGATTTCATTTCCTGAACGGTAATACCGGATGTATCATCAAAATACAAAGGACAGTCATTAAGCATTGCTGTAGCTGTACCGATTCTTGCCCATTCGTCAGGTGAAATGTCACCACTTCTCATTTTTGTACTTTCAACACGCGCCTCAGTAGCAAGGACACGCTGTGCGAGCTGAGCTTTTGTCATTTCAAGGGAAAACATAAGGACTTTACGTTTACCAATCATCGCCACATTACGTGCAAGGTTAAGAGCAAATGTTGTTTTACCCATAGCAGGACGAGCACCGATAAGAATAAGGTCAGATTTATTGAGACCGTTAATAAGCCTGTCCAGGTCTTCAAAACCAGTAGGATAGCCTTTATATAAATCTTTATCATCACCTGAAAGTTTCTGCAACTTATCATACACTTCATTAATGATAATATCAGAAATTTTTGACGGTCCGTTCGAAGTTTTACCCTGTCTTATATCATAGATGCGCTGTTCAGCCGAATCAATGAGTGTATCAGCACTTTCTGATTCATTTGAAGCGCTTGTCATAATATCTTTAGTAGCAGAAATAAGAGAACGGATATAAAACTTTTCTCTAACTATTTTTGCATATGCTTCAGCGTTTCTTGAAGTAGGAACACTTTCTGCAAGCTGGAAAAGATACTGTTTACCCCCTGCATCATCATATACGCCTTCACTTCTCAGGTGTTCAAGAACAATAAGAGGGTCAATTCGTCCTCCTAATGTATCAATTGTCACCATAGCAGCAAAAATAGACTTGTGCTGAGGTAAAAAGAAATATTCACTTTTAAGATATTCAACGACAGTTGTCATACAGTCGGGGTCAATAAGAATTGCACCTAGAACAGCTTGTTCAGCCTCCATACTGTATGGCATGTTGACGCCATCAAAAGATGTTAAATCCATAAAATTCCCTCAAATCATTCTCCGACAAAAACGAAGATTTCTGCTGTAATTCCCTGGTAAAGTTTGACTTCGGCAGTATATGTACCGTAAGATTTAATGTCACCGACTGAGATTTTTTTCTTGTCAACATCAATACCGAATTCTTTTTTGATTTTTTCAGCAATTTCTTTTGTTGTAACAGAACCGAAAAGTCTGCCACCCTGACCAGCTGCTACAGAGAAGCGTACAGTTTTACCTTTGATCTTTTCGGCGTTTGCCTGAGCGTTTTCAGTTTCAGTTTTAATTCTGTATTTTTCAGCGTTTTCCTTATTCCTGAATTCGTTCATTGCCTGGGCATTTGCTTCAATTGCAAGACCTCTGGGGAAAAGATAGTTTCTTGCATAACCGTCAGATGTATTTACAAGTTCACCTTTTTTACCGAGACTTTTTACATCCTGTTTAAGAATAACTTTCATAATATTTTACCTTCTTTCATAAACTGTCATAAAATTTGTCAATTGCTTTTTTCAGCGCAACAAGACTGTCACTTGTGTCTGAATCCTTTATCTGAGCAGCAGCCATTGTAAGATGACCGCCACCACCTAATTTTTCCATAACAAGCTGCACATTGAGTTCTCCTAAAGAACGTGCAGAAATATTAACTGTGTCATCAGTTTTAAACAAAACAAATGATGCCTTAACTCCGCTGATATTAAGCATTTCGTCGGCTGCCTGTGATGTAATAACTCTGATATCACGATTTTTTATGTCTGCAACGGAAATTGCACAATCTCTGTAAATAAAGCAGGATGAAACAATCTCTGCACGTAATTTATGTTCATCTGCCGTAGATGAAAACAGCCGTTTTACCTTTATCGGGTCAGCACCTCTTGATTTCAGATAGGACGCTGCCTCAAAAGTTCGCACACCTGATCGAAGAATAAAGTTCTTTGTGTCAAGCATAATTCCCGCTAATAAAGCATCTGCTTCCGAAGAACTGATAATCGGAGAGTTAGACATATACGGGAGAAGTTCCGTAAACATTTCACTTGCTGAAGATGCTGTGGAATTATGATGAAACACAACAGCTTTGTCATAAAAATCCACGGATTTTCTGTGATGGTCTATAACAACAACAGTTTTTGAGTTATTGACAATTTCAGGAGCTTCACAGTATGCCGCTCTATGAGTGTCAACAAGAAAAACTAAAGTATCTTCTGTAAGTTTTTGCAACGCAGTGTTTTTATCAATGAAGGGGGTATTTCCAGTTTCTGAAACATATTTCTTTACAAGCTTTTCACATAATGAGTTGGCATTATCATAAACAATGTTAACCTCTTTGCTAAAGTGCTTCATCATTGCATAAATACCGATTGAAGTACCCATTGCATCATAGTCTGAGAATTTGTGTCCGAGTATGAGACAATTATCTGCAGTTAAAACAAGCTGTTTAATTGCGGATGCCACAACACGTGAGCGGACCTTATTGCCTTTTTCATTACCTGAGGCAATGCCGCCATAAAAATCAAAACTGTCGTTTGTTCTGATTGCGACCTGGTCACCGCCGCGGCTCAATGCCATATCAAGCGCCTGTTTTGCGTTAAAATCACATTCTTTCAGGTCATCTCCCCTGCCAATACCGACAGACAATGTTGCAAGACATGGTTTACCGTCATATACAAAATTTCTCACATTGCCAAGAACCGAAAATTTGTTTTCAATCATCTTTTCAAGGTCCTTTTCGTGACAGGTAACAACAAATCTTTCACTACCGAGTTTTCTCATGACACAGTTATGGTCTGAAAACCATTTTGAAACTTCACGGTCAAGATAACTTGTAAGTTCAGAAAGTTCGTTATCTGAGAGACTCTGAAACATTTCATCAAAGTTGTCGTACATACCCGTTATAACTGCGGGTCTGATTTTTTCAAGAGTATCAGCTTTATCTTTAAGTTCAGTTATGTCGAAAAAATAAATGAGATACCCTTCTTTATTCTTGAGCGATACTTTAGTTGAATACAGATTATAACTGTTACTGTCAATTTCTGCAAAAGCAGTGCCGGTTGTAAACAGACTGCTGATACACACGTCGTTCAGGTAATCACCAAGAAATTTGCTGTTTCGCTCTGACAAAGACGCTATATCTTTTTTAAAAAAGTCATTATACCACAACAATGAACCATCACTGTAACAAAGCAATGCGGGCATTGACATAGATGTAAGCACATTACGTCGGTCTGCATCAAGATTATTTGTAAGTTCCGAAATAGCATCAAAATGCTCTTTTCGCCAGTATTTTCTTACGATAAGGTATCCTGAATATGTCAAAAACAAACCCAGACCGCCAATAATTGCAAGAGTCTTACTGTAAAAGTAAGTAGCAATCACAAAGGCAGCCGACAAAACAAATGCTGTAATTAAAAACCAACTTTGTTTTAATCGCTTGTTTTTCATTTAAACCTCCATAAATATGGGTAAAATCATAGGGGTTCTCTTTGTTCTTTCAAACATAAGACGCGAAACTTCATCACGTACTTTGACTTTCAGCGTTGCCCAATCCTTAACTCCGTTATAGAGGCAGGATTCAATTGCCCTAACTGCAACCTCTCTTGCTTCGCCCATTAAATCCTCAGCTTCACGTACGTATACGAAACCACGCGATACTATTTCAGGTCCTGAGACTATATAACAATCAGTAAGGTCAATTGTTGCTGCAACTATCACAAGACCGTCTTCAGAAAGCCTTTTTCTGTCACGAAGAACAATATTTCCTACATCTCCAACACCTGAACCGTCAACAAACACCTGTCCTGCTGTAATATTTTCATCGAATCTGAACTCATCCTCAGAAACTACAACCTGAGAACCGTTTTCTGCTATAATGATATTATCTCTGTCAATACCGATACTGTCAGCAAGCATACCATGTTTGGTAAGATGCTTGAGTTCACCATGAACAGGAATAAAATACTTTGGCTTAAGTAGTCCCATTAAAAGTTTCAGTTCTTCCTGACATGCATGACCCGAGACATGTACATCATACATTTTTTCATAAACAACTTCTGCACCAAGACCCATAAGTTCATTTATAACTTTGCTGACAGTTTTTTCATTACCCGGAATAGGCTGAGCAGAAATAATTACATAGTCATTTGGTGTAATCATAACTTTTCGATGTTCTGACATTGACATTCTTGCAAGTGCTGACATCGGTTCGCCCTGACTGCCTGTTGTAATAAGAACAAGCTGATCAGGTGTGTAATTCTTTATCATATCAATGCTGATAAGAACACCTTCAGGTACATTAAGATAGCCAAGTTCAGAGCTGATTGTTACAACATTCTCGAGGCTTCTTCCTGAAAGAGCAACCTTTCTGCCAAGAGATTTCGCAACGTCAATAATCTGCTGAACACGGTGAATATTTGAAGCAAATGTTGCAACAATTATTCGTCTGTCCCCTGCTTTTCTGAAAAGATTTTCAAAACTTTCACCGACTTTTCTTTCACTTTCGGTGTAACCGGGACGTTCAGCATTTGTAGAGTCGGAAAGCATACAAAGAACACCTTCGTCACCGATCTGCGCAAAACGATTAAGATTTATAACTTCACCGTCGATTGGTGTGTTATCAATTTTGAAATCGCCTGTCTGAACTATTGTCCCTGCTTTAGTTTTAATTGCATAGGCAACCGCATCAGGGATAGAATGATTTACGTGTATTGCTTCAACCGTAAATTTACCAAGTCTGATCTTATCACCGGGATTAATAACATTAAGGTTTGCAGAACCAAGTAGTCCGTGCTCCTTAATTTTTCCGGAAATAAGACCAATTGTCAGTTTCGTAGCATAGACAGGAATATTGGCAGTTTTAAGAAGATAAGGCAATCCGCCTATATGGTCTTCGTGTCCGTGTGTTATAAGAATACCTTTGATTTTATCAATATTTTTTTCCACATAAGAAAAATCAGGTATAACAAGGTCAACACCCAACATATCAGGGTCAGGGAAAGACATACCGCAGTCAACAAGGATAATCTCATCCTCATATTCATACAGAGTCATATTTTTTCCGACCTCATTAAGCCCACCGAGGAAGCCAATTTTTACAGGTGTTGGCGGAAGAAGTTTTTCAATTGTTTTTTTACTTGCACGTTTATAATAACGTTTAAAATTCCCCTGCTTAGTGGAGGATTTATTTTTAGAATTGTGTTTATTTTTTTTATTATTTCTGGAATCGTTTTTGTTTTTGTCGTTA
>JAZOAY010000020.1:0-10301 GCA_045595725.1 Acutalibacteraceae bacterium
AAAGGGACTACTTGGAAATACGATAAAAAGAATTATCAATATTACCTGAACATTCCTGTGAATGATACTAATATCAAGCTGACATTCAAAAAAGATCGGAACGATGAAGTAAATACACAAATGAAACATATAAAGGTAAAAAAAGGCACTGTCTATATTGAAATGTGTGTTCCGAAAGCATTATATGGTACAGACGTTTGCGGAATAAGTTCATCAGATGTTGATACACTGTACGAGAAATTAGCATCTCTTTTAACAGATGCGGGTGTTGTATTCAGTTATGATGGTAGCCATCTGGATTTTGAGAATTATAAAGTTACAAGAATTGACAGAAGCTTTTGCTTTAATGCCGGCAGTGAAGAAGAAAAGAAAGAGTATCTGCGAATTTTTAAGAAATTACGAATCCCTTATCATGACCCTGGAAGATGTAAGGCTTTTGACGATTATGACTACGATACCGGCTTTTCTCACGGATCCTTCAGTAACGATCTCATCATGTATGATAAAAACGAAGAATCGAAAATCAAGTCGGGACCTAACATTCTAAGGCTTGAAATCAGATGCAGAAAACCCAAGGTTGGAAAATCTGATTTCGGTTTGTTCGGCGAAATGCTTAATAATAACAATCAAACACTTGTTGATATTTTACAACAGTACAGGTTTGATTTGAAAATCCTGCCTGAACGGGAGTTTTTCAAAACAATAAAAGCTTTTCTTGCTGCAGAAAGAAATATGCACAGAGGCGAAAAAGCAAGAAAGCTTCCTAAATATCTGCAATATGAAGACGAAACTATTTTAGAGTTTTTTCAATACATTAATGATTATAGTGAAGTCGCTGCATATTTGGCAGAAAGCACGCTATTCAATGTTTGTAAAACCATAACTACTAAATTAGGCATTATGAATCTATACACCATTATCGATGAAGAATTAAACTTTGTTGATAATGTTCTTTCTCGCACTTCATCAATTAAGAAAAAAGTGGCACCTCTTGAGGAGGTGGTTGATGAATCTGTTACTGCGAAAGATGAAACAATAACAAAAGTATCATCAATAAAGAAAGAAGATATTCCTCTTGAGGAGGAAATAAATTTAGTTGATGAACTTGTTGCTTTTAAAGTTGAAACAACAAAGACAGATGATAAAACTTATAAAGGTGTAAGTATTGCCGATTTGATAGTTAAGATAGGTAAACCGTCAAAGTCTGAATCGGTTTATCTGTTTGTTGTTGATTTCTTAAATCTTATAGAAAATAAACAACCTATTCCATATAAAAGAGAATAGAGTGCGCTTAACATTTGATATTTAATACATAATAGGTTCCAAGTCGGACCGAAACACAATAAAAACAGGAATTCTTCATAAAAGAACAATAAAAAGGAAACATAAATAGTTTTCAGATAAAATTACGGAATTAAAAATGTCAACGAAAGCAACTGTTTTAATTTGCCATCATGAATTGAGAAGTGAAAATTCAGTCAAAAAAGTGTTTATAGATCATCTGGATTAAGGGTTTACTCATACATTCTGATGCCATATGAGTTTTATTGATTTTTTTAAGAGTTAAGTAGAAGGGAGAAGATTGAATTCGCATTAAGATCTTTTCTTTTACTAAAACTATCAAAGTGTATTTTGTTGACGGTGAACATAACATCTACAAATGATGAGCGCAATAAATGCTATCTTCCTATAGTGAATAAATCGAAATATAAGTTTTATGAAGAACAGTTGATTTTGACTTATATGTTATACATGCATAAAATCAAGACTAATTCTATTATCTTAAAAAATATTTTTATAGTAAAACAGGGGGTATTATGCGAAATTCCCTCTTTCGAAAGTAATTATAAAATAAAGGAGAAATATATCTATGAACGATAATATTAAACCTAAAACATATACAGTTGATGAAGTGTCAACAATGAGTGGCTTTTCTAAAGGAACACTATATAACTCAATCAAAGAAAACAAAGCACCATTTAAAGTGATTAAGCTTCTTGATAGCATTCGCATTGAGAGAACGTCTTGTGACGAATGGTTAGAAAACGGTACAACAAAACAAAATTAATTTTAGGAGTTAAAAATGGCATACATTGATAAGCGTAAAAATAAATATTATGTTATTGGTTCTCAGAATGTCAATGGGAAAAGAAAACGTGTTTATCTTAATAGTTTTGATACGAAAGAGGAAGCGGAAATCTATCGCTTGTCCTATGAAAAAGATAAAATTAATGGTGTTGCAGTTATTCCTACAAGAAAAACTTTTAAAGAGTTTATGGAGGAATATACAGCATATATGAGCGTAGAGCATTGGTCTTTAAATACGCAGAGATTAAATTCAGGACTCGTAGATAAACATGTTTTACCTAAAATTGGTAATCTCACACTGAAAGATATAAAACCGAGTCATATAGCCAATATGATGACAGAGATAAGAAAGACAACAAAAGAACGCTCAGACGGAAAAGAACTTCTTTCCAATAAGACTGTTCAATTGATTTATGATGTTGTTAATAGTGCTTTTAAGTATGCGGTGGAGCAGGAATATGTGTCTGCAAATCCTGTGAAAATATCAAGACCTCAAAACAAAAAGGAAGCAGATATAAGAAGCAGCGAAAAAGACTGGTCGGAAAAAGATATAGCGGATATACTTAAAAAAGAAAATAAAAATATGATGGAACTTTTTATTGAACTTATGTTTCTGGGTTCTTTGAGAGAGTCGGAAACTGCTGCAATAGAAATAAAAAACATAGATTTTGAAAACAAAAGAATTATCATTGAAAATATAATCGGAAGAGTTGAAAACGATAAAATAAATACGCCAAAAGGAAAGTCTGAGATAGTAAAAGTCTTTGACAAGGCGACAGAGGAATCAAAATCCACGTTGGTACTGAAAGCACCTAAAACAAAAAATGCAAAAAGATTTGTAATGCTCACGGACTCGGTAATTCGCGACATAAAGAAAAGGCTTTCAGAAATAGAAGAAGCCAAAGCCATTCTTAAAGATAAATATCATGACAATGGATTGCTTTTTACAAATAATAACGGAACACCTCTTGAAAACAGAAACATTCAGAATCGTTTTAAAAAATGGCAGGAGCAATATATTACACCTGATGGTAGAAAATTGCCCATAATAACTCCGTACAGATTAAGACATTATAGTTGCACCGCAAAACTTAAATTTAGTAATAACGATGTTAAAGCTGTACAAAGAGATATGGGAGTATCCAGCCCTGAAATGATTCATCGTGTATATTCAATGATGGAAGAAGAATCGTCGTCTGTAACTCTCAGTCAGACAATGGAGAAAGTGTTTATGAACACTTCTTCAGGCGATGAAAAAAATTCAGAGGTTGACATTGATAGTGTAACTGACATATTGATTAAATATTTTAAAAATAATCCTGAAAAGAAAATGGATTTCATTACAAAAATTATAAATGCATAAATACAAAACCCTGAAAAACATTGTTTTTCAGGGTGCCTTTTGCAAAAAAGATATATAAGATGTGCCCTATGGATGTGCCCGAACTATTTTTACAGGTTGAACTTGTTGATTTTGACGAACGAAAAAGTAAGACGAATTTATGCAGAAAAAACAAACTCCACCTTTAAAAAGTGGAGTTTTTGGTCGGAGTGACGGGACTTGAACCCATGGCCTCCTGGTCCCGAACCAGGCGCGATACCAAACTTCGCCACACCCCGATATTTTGTTTATTGTTATGTGAGATGCTCTCACAAGGCTATAACATTATATAACATCTTACGGATAAAATCAAGACTTAAACCAAAAAAAGTTAAAATATGCTCAAAAGTGTAAAAAAAAATATTTTATTCACATTAATTCATTGCTTTAATAAAAAAAATATGATACACTAAATCTATATGTGTGGAAGCAGGTGATAATGTGGATTTGTACATTACGCGTCACGGTGAATCCCTTGGAAATACAGGAGAGAATAATTCCGTTGACCCTGAATTATCTCCTCTCGGACATAAGCAGGCGGAGTGTCTTGCACAGCGAATGAAAGACGTCCATCTTGATGCTATTATTTCCAGTCCTCATATACGTGCTGTGCAGACTGCTGCAAAAACTGCACAGGTAAAGGGGATGCAGATTGAATTATTTCCTCTTTTGTTTGAAGTAGGAACTTATGCAGGTTACGAAGGTATAGGACTTACTGAACTTCAGAAGTTTTATGACAATATTGATATGTTTTCTGACGGTAAACCTTACCCGCTATCTCTTGTTCAGGAGGACAGGAGCATAACTTACAACAGAGCAAAGGAAGTAATAGAAAGAATACGTGCAAGGTTTGGTAAAGATTCAACTGTTATGATTTTTGCACATGGTAGTTTTAACAATTACCTTACAAATGCTGCAATAGGATTTGAAGTGAGAGATGATTTTAACTTCTGTCAGGAAAATACAGGTCTTACATGTATAAGGTTTATAAAAGATAACGGAATAGATAAAACAAAACTTGAGTTTTCCAATGATTACTGTCATTTAAACGGTTTACAATTATAAGATAAAACATAAATATTTTTCAGAGGTGTTTTTTATGAGTCGTTTTGAAGAAGCAAAATCAAAGTATTTGAAACAGGGTATCGATGTTGACAAAGCAATTGAGACACTTAAAAATATCCCCATCAGTATTCACTGCTGGCAGGGTGATGATGTTACAGGTTTTGAAAATGTGGGAGGAACTCTTACAGGCGGCATCCAGACAACGGGTAACTATCCCGGTAAAGCCAGAACTCCCGAAGAACTGATGGCAGATTTTGAAAAAGCAATCAGCCTTATTCCCGGAAAAAAGAGAATCAATCTTCACGCAAGTTATGCAATTTTTGACGGTGAAAAAGCTGAACGCGATGAACTGAAACCTGAACACTTTAAAAAGTGGGTTGATTTTGCAAAGAAAAATGATATCGGTGTTGACTTCAATCCCACATTTTTCAGTCACGAAAAAGCAGCAGATAGTCTGACGTTGACAAGCCCTGATGACGAAAAGAGAGAATTCTGGATAAGACACGGAATTGCTTCAAGAAGAATTGCAGCATATTTTGCAAAAGAACTCGGCACACATTGTCTCAATAACGTGTGGATTCCTGATGGATATAAAGAAATTCCAGCTGACAGATTAGGCCCGAGAATGCGCCTTAAAGATAGCCTTGACAGAATTTTTGAAGAAAAGCTTGACGGTGTTGTTGACTGCATTGAAAGTAAAGTTTTCGGTATCGGACTCGAAGCATATACTGTAGGAAGCAATGAATTCTGTCTTTCTTATGCAGCTTCAAAAGAAGGTGTTTACTATCTCCTTGACAACGGACATTTCCATCCCACAGAGGTTGTAAGTGATAAAATTCCCAGTCTTCTTGCATTTTTTGATAAAATCCCGCTTCACGTTACACGTGCAGTCAGATGGGACAGCGACCACGTTGTTATTCTTGAAGACGAAATTAAAGAAATTGCAAAAGAAATTGTCAGAAACAATGCTGAAGAAAAGGTGCTTATCGGTCTTGACTTTTTTGATGCAAGTATTAACCGCGTTGCTGCGTGGGTAATCGGTACACGCAATATGCAGAAAGCACTCCTTTACGCTCTTCTTCTTCCTAACGCAAAACTGAAATCACTTCAGGATGCAGGAGATTTTACAGAAAAGCTTATGCTTGACGAAGAAATGAAAACGTATCCCTTTGGTGATGTGTGGGAAGAATATTGCAGGCAGTCAGGCGTACCCTCAGATGAAAGTTGGTACAAAGAAGTTAAGCAGTACGAAAAAGATGTTCTTTTGAAAAGATAAATCGAGGTAGATTTTTTTGTCTATAAGTAAAAGAAAACAGGAAAAACGCCGTGAGGCGTACAAAAAAGCTGTAAAACATAAAATGGAAAGTGCGGCTAATCTTGCTGATAAATACGCAAGTTCCTATGAACTTTCACCTCAGCAGAAAAGCAATGCTCATCGCAGAAATAAAAAAATTGTTAACAGAAAACTTTTTCTTGTTGTGGGAGGAGTGCTGTTACAGTCTCTTATTCTTGTGTTGTTAATAATACTCGCTGCCATGCCGTTTGATAATAGTTTTTATCATATTCTCAAAGATTATTTCGGTAGCGAAAAGCCTGTGTTTTCTGTTGTGGAATTAAATGACAACTATATCGGTTCGGATAACGAAAATGTAAATGTGTATTACACTGAGATAGATGAACCTGATGCAAACAGTTGTTACGCATTTATTGAGGGTGAAAATATATCAAGCAAAATATTTTTTGGTATGAGCGACCATGCTCTTTTATCCGGTGCGGCACAGTTGTCAACAACTTCTTTACCGGGTTTTGGTGAACCTATATTGTTATATGGTTACAGTTGGACGCATTTTTCAGGTCTCGAAAAAGCGGAACTTGGCGATAAAATCACCATTACAACAAATTACGGTATTTACAGTTATGAGGTCAGTGAAATTTCAACTTTCAGGTCTTCGGAAAAAGCTCCGTATGACCTTGATGAAGAAAACGAAAAACTGATTTTATGTACCGACAGTCCTTTCGGTGCGTATAAAATAGCAAAAGGCGAAACTTTCTGCGTTATTGCAGAAAAAGTTTCAGGTCCTGAGATTGTATATTGACGGAGGAATTGACATGGAAACAAAACGTAAAAAATCCTCTGCCAAAACCCCGGTTATGGTAATATTATCTTTTATTTTGTCTTTGACCATGGTTTTTATGACACTTATTGTTGTATTAAATATTACTCTTTTCAACACCAGAGGGCTACTCAGCAAAGTTTCTGAAACAACATATTTTTCTGAGCTTAACAATGAAATTGTTACACATTGCAAAACTATCGCTGCAAAAAGCGGTATTGATTACGAAGCAATTGAACCTGTACTGACATCTAACAGAATTGATGCTGATTTTACCGTGTATTTCAGCGAGATGAACGGTGAAAATCCACAGGCAGGTCAGGAGACGCTTGATACTGACAAGTTATCGGAAGAATTGTATAACAGTATCGTGACCTATGATCCTCATATTGCAAATGAGGACAAGGAAAATGCAAGACGTATTGCAACAAACCTTGCCATTGAATATAAAGAAAATTTTGTCCTTGAAAATTTTGAAAAGTTTATAGGCTTTTCTGAAACTTTTAAGAGTTACAGCAGATATGTTTTCTTTATTCTTCTTGCTTTGTTTATTTATCTTGCTTTTGTTATTATTTCTCTCAACGGCAAAAATCAGAAACACCGTCTTTTCCGTAGATTCGCCGTTTCAGGCGGCTCAGTGGGGTTAACGGTGCTGAGTTTGTCACTTGTTATGAAGTTTAAAGGCTTTTTTGAACAGATTGCATTTGCTTCTTCTCAGCGTGAATACAACTTGTTCATGAGTTTCTTTGATGGATTTCTTAACATGTCGATTGTTGTCGGAATATGCTGGATTGCGATATGTATTGTTTTGCTTGTGTTTTGGTATATGTCAGTGACAGGCAGAACAAGAAAATAATATTATTTAAGTGATTTGTATTTTTCTTTAGTGGCAATACCTCCACGGATATGCCTTTGTGCTTTGTTAATTTCAAGTATTTCACGTACCTGATGGTAAAGCATTGGATTGAGTTCCCTCAGACGTGTTGCCACATCCATATGAACAGTAGATTTACTAATTCCGAACTGCTTCGCCGTAGCTCTTACGGTGGAGTGGTTTTCTACAATGTATACACCGAGTTCAACTGCACGTTCTTCAACAGGATTTTTCATTACTAAGACCTCCCTTGATATTTAATATGCAGTTGAGAAGTTTTGTATGATTGAAAGGAAAGAGTTTATGAAATTAATCGGTTTGCAAAAAATGACAGTTCTCGATTTTCCCGGAAGAGTTGCATGTATTGTTTTTACATTCGGTTGCAATTTCAGATGTCCTTTCTGCCACAATGCATCGCTTGTTACAGGAAATGGAGAAAGTGACATTACAGAAGAAGAATTTTTTTCTTTCCTGAAAAAGAGAAAAGGACTTCTTGATGGTGTCTGTGTTACAGGGGGAGAGCCTCTTATTCAGAATGGTATTGAAGGTTTTCTTTCAAAAATCAAGGAACTTGGTTATCAGATTAAACTTGATACAAACGGAATGTTCCCTGAAAAACTGAAAAAAGTTGTAAAAGAGGGGCTTGTTGACTATGTTGCCATGGATATAAAAAATTCACCCGAATTTTATTCTGCAACAGTAGGTAAGGAAGATGTTGACTTTTCCAAAATTAAGGAAAGCGTAGATTTTCTTATAAACGAAGCGGGTATAGAATATGAATTCAGAACAACTGTTGTTGCGGAATTCCATACAGAAAGTGCCTTTGATGAAATCGGCGAATTAATAAAGGGAGCAAAAAATTATTACCTGCAATCGTTTGTTGATTCAGGTGACCTTATCGGAAATAATATGACCGCATTGCCCAAAAGTATTATGCAGAAAATGGCAGACAGAGTAAGTAAGTACGTCCAAAATGTAAGTCTGAGAGGTGTTGACTGATATGACAGATAAAGAGAAAATGCATACGGGGGATTTGTATCTTCCTAATGATAAATCAATACTTGAAGAACAGCTAAGATGTCTTGACAGACTTTATGATTTCAATATGACCCGTCCTACAGAAACAGAAAAACGTGAAAAACTGCTCAAAGAAATGTTTGCAGAAATAGGCGAGGGGTGTTACATTGAACCGCCGTTTCATGCTAATTGGGGCGGTAAGCATGTACATTTCGGCAAAAATGTTTACGCGAATTTTGGTTTGACAATGGTAGATGATACACATATTTATGTGGGAGATGCAGTAATGTTCGGTCCTAATGTTGTTGTTGCAACAGGCGGTCATCCTATTTTGCCGGAACTCAGAGAGAAAGCATACCAGTATAATGCGTCAATTAAAATCGGCAGAAACTGTTGGATCGGTGCGGGTGCGGTAATTGTACCCGGTGTTACAATAGGTGAAAATACGGTGATAGGTGCAGGAAGCGTTGTTACGAAAGATATTCCTGCAAACGTTGTTGCTGTAGGAAATCCTTGCAGAGTTCTTCGTAAAATAAATGAACACGATAAAGAATTTTATTTTAAAGACAGAAAAATAAATTTATAATTTGGTGCAAAATGCAGAACGCAAAGTGCAAAATGTCGGGTCTGCATCGCTGAATATTATATTGTAATGATGGAACAAACGTAGGGCAATTCACGAATTGACCGTAATATAATTTATGAAAATTTGCGGGAGACATGTGAATCTCTAATACAGAAAACCACATTTTATTATATAAAATGGTTGAGCACAAAGTTCTCCCGAAACTTTGTGCTTTGCAGTTTGCCATGACAAATCTAAACGCCTCTTTCTTGAGTGAAGCGAAGAATTTCTTTTGGATTTGATTGATGTGTTGCAGTTTTGAATTTTTTCGCTAATGCTCAAGGATGATGATATAATGGCAAGGTAGGTCATAGGTGAATTATAAATTTACAAAAAGATGACATAAAAAATGAGAGTTCTCTTGAACTCTCATTTTTTATCGTTTAATTATTCTTCTCCGTAAGCACCTTCGTAAATTTTTACTTCCTTATGGATGTTTGATGAGCGGTAAATACCATCAAGAATTTTTGAAGTGAGAATTGCTTTGTCAATGTGAGACTGATTAGGTTCTCTTGTGAGACATGAGTTAATGAATGAGTCGATTTCATTGAGATAGTGGTCTCTCATTCTGAATTTTGGCTTTTCTTCAACAAGGGCTCCGTCTTTTGTTGTGAAGAATGTAAAGTAACCGCAGTAATTAAGTCTGATACCGCCTTTGTCACCCATGAAATCTATGTATGTTTCATTGATGCCGATGTTCTGAGCCCATGCACCGTTGAAAGTGATTGTAGGACCATTTTCTGTTCTGACAATACCTGTTACAGAGTCGTCAACGTCATAAGTGCCGTTTTCAACGTCTGATGTTTCTTCTGCCCACATGCCTTCGTACACATAGTTTTTCATATCCTTACCCAGTTTGCAGAATGCTTCACCGCTTGCAGTAAGAGGTTTCGGGTCTCCGCAACAGTAAAGAATAAGGTCGATGTAATGAACGCCCCAGTCTATAAGTGCGCCACCGCCTGAAGATGCGTTTGTTGTAAAATCACCGCCGAGACCGGGAATTGAACGATGTGCACGGAATGAAGCATAGACATGGAAAACTTCACCAAGCTCACCGTTTTCAATCATTTTCTTTACGCGGTTGACAGAGTCGTTATAACGGTTAACTGTACCGATTGAAAGCATTCTGCCTGTTTC
>JAZOAY010000021.1:0-35929 GCA_045595725.1 Acutalibacteraceae bacterium
TAACATTTAACCTAATTGTTAAATATAATCAAAAATATAAAAGTCTCTGTTTCTGAATATTATGAAAGGACGGTGGTTATTCTGAGTTTGCAGAATACATTGAAAGCTCTTGCAGATCCTATAAGAAGGGAAATTCTGAACATGCTCAAAAATGGGAAAATGACTGCAGGAGAAATTGCAGAAAAATTTGACGTAACGATGGCGTCTGTTTCACGTCATTTATCTGTTCTTAAAGAGGCGGATTTAATCAGGGATACCCGCGACGGAAAATACATTATATATGATATTAATACATCAGTTCTTGAAGATGTAATGCTTTTTATTACTCAGTTGAAAGGAGAAAAAAATGATGATAAGACGGAATAAAACAAAGTTAATATTAACATCGTTTGTAATTCTGATTCCAATAATAATCGGAATTATTTTGTGGAATCAACTGCCTGACACAATTGTAACACATTGGGGAATAAACAATGAACCAGACGGCTATAGTTCAAAGGCATTTGCAGTATTCGGGCTGCCGTTACTTTTACTTGTAATTCATTGGGTTTGCGTTTTTGCCACAAAACTTGACAAGAAAAGTAAAGACATAAGTCCGAAAATGCTTTCCATTGTTTTATGGATTTGTCCTGCGATTTCTCTTGTGATGAATACAATGGTATATCTCATTGCACTGGGTAAGGAAATCAGATTTGTTTCCGGTGTGATTATTTTTATGGGACTTCTGTTTATAATAATCGGTAATTATCTTCCTAAGTGCAGACAGAGCTACACAATGGGAATCAAACTTCCCTGGACACTCAATGACGAGGAAAATTGGAACAAAACCCACCGCTTTGCAGGTGCACTCTGGGTAATCGGCGGAATAGTAATGCTTGCAACTGCAATTTTTGAATCGTTCATTATTTTCTTTACAATAGTGGCACTGATGGTAATTGTGCCTACAATTTATTCGTATTTGTATTATAGAAAGAATAACAAATAATTTATGCGTAAAAAAGCCCCTCAATCTGAGGGGTTTTTTCGTTGAAAATTTAAAATGCGCTGTGTGCGTTCCAGATGTTTTTAGCATATTCGTTAATAGCTCTGTCGGCTGCGAAAATGCCTGCACCTGCGATATTTTCAAGTGACATTTTGTTCCATTTTTCTCTATCCTGCCATACTGCATCGGAAAGCTTCTGTGCTTTTGAGTAATCAGCAAAATCTGCAAGAACCATGTAGGGGTCGTGATGGAGAATTGTTGCTGCGATTTCAGGGAAATTCTTTCCGTTCAGACCGCCGAGGATATAGTCAATAACTGCATGGAGTTCAGCGTTGTTCTCATAATAATTCATGGGAACATATCCCTCTTTCTGAAGCTTTCTGACTTCATCAGTTCTCATGCCGAAGAGGAACATGTTTTCATCCCCTACTGCCTGATTAATCTCAACGTTTGCACCGTCAAGTGTACCCATTGTAATTGCACCGTTAATCATAAGTTTCATATTACCTGTACCGCTTGCCTCAGTACCGCAGAGTGAAATCTGTTCGCTGATGTCTGCTGCAGGCATAAGTCTTTCAGCCATAGTAACGTTGTATTCCTGCATGTAAACAACCTTAAGAAGTCCGTTTATAGATGTGTCATTATTGATTACATCTGCAAGAGAATGGATAAAATTAATGATGCGTTTTGCCATTTCATAACCGGGAGCAGCTTTTGCACCGAAGATATAAGTTCTGGGAACCCAGTTACCGCCCGGATTAGCCTTAATTGCAAGGTATCTTGAAAGAATGTTAAAAGCATTAAGGTGCTGACGTTTGTATTCATGCAGACGTTTTACCTGAACGTCGAAAATTGAATTGGGGTCAACAACAATGCCGTTTGTCTGTTTGATAAGCTTTGCAAAATCTGCTTTGTTTGCAGTTTTGATTTTTGAAAGTTCTTCAAGAACTGCTGAATCGTCAGAATATTTTCTCAGTTTTTCAAGTTCGCTACCGTCAAGAACATATCCTTCGCCGATAAGCTCATTGAGAAGATTGCAAAGACGGGGGTTTGACTGACAGAGCCAACGTCTGTGTGCAATACCGTTAGTAACATTTTTGAATTTATCGGGAGTGATGTTGTAGAAACTGTTGAAAACCGTGTCTTTAAGAATCTGACTGTGGAGTGAGGAAACGCCGTTTACGCTGTGGCTTGCTGCAACGCAGAGGTTTGCCATACGTACAACTGCCTCGTCACCTGAAACGATAGCCATTTCTTCAACTTTGTTTGCATCACCTGTCGAGTTCCATACAAATGAACGGTATCTGTTGTCAATTTCTTTGACAATCTGATAAATTCTTGGAAGAAGCATTCTGAAAAGACCTACAGGCCAACATTCAAGAGCTTCCTTCATAACTGTATGGTTTGTGTAAGCAACTGTTTTTGTAACAATGCTCCACGCATCATCCCAACCGTAACCGCATTCGTCAAGGAGAATTCTCATGATTTCGGGAATTGCAAGTGTGGGATGAGTGTCATTGATGTGAACTGCAACTTTTTCAGGAAGATTATCGAGTGAACCGTATTTTCTCAGATGACGGCTGATGATATCCTGAATTGAAGCAGAAACAAAGAAATACTGCTGTTTAAGTCGAAGACTCTTTCCCTCAGGATGTTTATCTTCCGGGTAAAGAACTTTACTGATAACTTCAGCCATGGCGTTTTCTTCAACTGCCTGAAGATAATGGCCGTTGTTGAATTCTTTCATGTTGATTCCGGGTGCTTTTGCAGACCAGAGACGAAGAACGCTGATGCCTTTACCGTCTTTACCTGCAACATACATGTCGTAAGGTACAGCTGTGATTCTTGTGGGGTTTACAATTTCAACGTGATGATATTTGTCATCCCAGGTGTCAACAACGTCTCCGCCGAAAGTAATTTCAAAAGATTGATTCTCCTTCTTTGCAAGCCAGATTTCACCACCGGGAAGCCAGTTGTCGGGAAGCTCGTTCTGCCAGCCGTCAACGATAAGCTGTTTGAAAATACCGAATTCGTAAAGAATTGAGTAACCCATTGCAGGATATCCTTGTGTTGCCAGTCCGTCAAGGTAACATGCAGCAAGTCTGCCGAGACCACCGTTGCCGAGACCTGCATCAGGTTCACAATCGTAAAGTTTATCAATTACAATGCCGAAATCTTTAAGAGCAGATGTAAAAGTTTTTGTAAGATTAAGATTGTAGAGAGAGTTTTTAAGAGAACGTCCCATAAGGAATTCCATTGAAAGGTAGTAAACTCTTTTTGAATTTGCCTTATCTGCAACTTCTTCAAATTCCTTTCTGCCGTTACGCATCATCTCTCTGATAATCATTGCTACCGCTTTGTAAAACTGTTCATAGGTAGCGTCTTCGGGAGTAACACCGAAATAATGAGAAAGATTTGAGGTGATAAGCTCCTGTGCTTGCTTCTTTGTAAGAGCGTATTTCATACTATTCCTCCAAAAATTTATTTTAAAAGTGCCTTTTTTCAGGTGTCTATTGTACATTTTACACTAAAATCTGTGAAATTTCAATAGTAAGAGCAATAATAATATTTAAAAATATAAAAAAAGACTAATTTTTTTAAAAATATATTTTACCTCTTTATTCTATGTAGAAAATATAGTATAATACTATAAGTGGAATACTTTTTGAAGGAGAAATGCGAAATGAAAAGAAACAGAGTAGTACTTCATATCTATGACCAGGATTTTCCTATTGCAACAGATAATTCAATTGATTATGTAAAAGATCTCGGAAAAGATCTTGATACAAAAATGCGTGAAATTCTTTCTGCAAGTAATAGAGTTACTTTTGCTCAGGCTGCGGTTCTTGCAGCTCTCGATTATGCAGATAGTGCACAGAAAGCAGAAAAGAGTATTGAACTGCTTCGTTCACAGATTTCCGATTATCTTGCAGATGCAGAAGATTCAAAACTCAATTTTGAACTTGTAAGAAAAGAAAACGAAAAACTTAAAGCAGAACTGGAAAAACTTAAAAGTAAAGCGGGCAAATAAAATGAGTGAAATTTTAGCACCTGCAGGTTCTTTTGAGTCTTTACTTGCGGCGGTCAGATGTGGAGCAGATGCAGTTTACCTCGGTGCAGAAACTTTTAATGCAAGAGGTAATGCACAGAACTTCAGCAGAGAAAAACTTGAAGAAGCAGTTAAATATTGTCACGAAAGAAATGTTAAAGTTTATCTTGCTCTTAACACACTTATTTCAGATGAAGAAATGAGTGATGCAGAAAACCTGATTTCTTTCTGCGGTGAAATTGGAATAGATGCTTTTATTATTCAGGATTTGTCTCTTGTGGAAAGGATTAAAAATTTTGCACCTGCATCACACATTCACGCTTCAACTCAGATGACCGTGCAGACAGTTGAGGGAATTAAATTTCTTGAAAAAGCAGGCTTTTCAAGGGTTGTTATTCCCAGAGAACTTACAAAAGATGAAATAAAATTTCTGAGTGAAAACACAGATGCTGAACTTGAAGTTTTTGTTCACGGAGCATTGTGTATGTCTGTTTCGGGACAATGTTACATGAGCGGAATGCTTGGTTCACGAAGTGGTAACAGGGGTCTTTGTGCACAGCCTTGCAGACTTCCTTTCAGCGTAAACAACACGGGTAGTTGTGATCTCAGTCTTAAAGATAATTCTATTGTGCCGTATCTCGGTGAACTTGAGGAAATTGGTATTGCTTCATTTAAAATTGAGGGCAGAATGAAACGACCCGAATATGTTGCCGCTGCAGTTACTTCATGCAGAAATCAACTTCTGGGCCGAAAAGAGGAAAAAATTGAACAGGCTCTGAGAGCCGTATTTTCGCGCTCAGGATTTACTGACGGATATTATATGAACAAAAGAGGCAGGGACATGTTCGGTGTAAGAAATAAAGAAGATGTAACTGCTGCAAAAGATGTTCTTGACATGTTGTCAAAACTTTATGAAAAAGAAACTCAGAAAATTCCTGTTTCATTTTATTTTAAAATGAGAGAGGGAGATCCGCTTTTACTCAGAGCGGAATGTGAAGATTTTTCTGTAGAGTGCATGTCTGATTCTGTTGCTGAAAAAGCAATCAAAAGAGAAATTACGGAAAACGATGCAAAAGAGCAACTTTCAAAGGCGGGAGGAACACAGTTTTATATTGACGAAATAAAAACGGAAATTGAAAATGGTTTGTCAGTTCCCATTTCTGCAATAAACAAACTCAGGCGAGATGCTTTGGAAAAAATCTCTTTAAAAATTCTTGAAAAAAATACACCTGAAAATACAAATAATGTTATCCAAAAAACAGAAAAATTTCTGAAAGAAAAGTCGGCAAAAAATTCTTGCAAGACATATTTGTTTTTCAGAAATGAAGAACAGATTTTTGAAAATATTCCCGATGATTTTACTATCGTTCTTCCCCTTAAAACAGATGAGAAAGTTTTTGAAAAACTTATTCTTGAAGGAAAGACTGTTTCTGCAGAAATGCCGAGAGGAATTTTTTCTCATTCTGAAGAAGTAAGAAAAAAAGCAGAAAAACTTTTTCGAAAAGGTGTAAAAAGATTTTTCTGTCCCACAATTGACAGTGCGGTAATTGCAAAGGTTTTGGGTGCAGAAGTTACAGCATCTTACGGCTCGAATATTTTCAACAGCTATTCCCTTGATATATGGAAAAATTATTTTGCAGACGAAGCAATTTTATCAACGGAAATGACTGTTTCTCAGATAAACAAAATCAGAGGAGAAATTAAAACAGGAATTATCTGTTACGGTAAACTTCCTCTTATGCTCACTAGAAACTGTCCCGTGAAAAGTTTTTCTTCATGTGCTGAATGTGGCGGTAAGGGAAAACTTACGGACAGAAAAGGTTTTGATTTTCCTGTTGATTGTTCGTCAGGGACAAGTGAAATTCTTAATAGCGTGCCTTTATATATTTTTGACCGTTTAAATGAATTTAAAAACATAGATTTTTGTGTTTTGAAGTTTACAACTGAAAGTAAATATGATTGTAAAAAAATAACAGATAAATATCTGAAACGAGAAAAGTCTGATGATAAATTAACACGGGGTCTTTATTACCGCGGTGTTATATAATGAAAGGAGAAAACAATGAAAAAATCATTTAAAAAGTGGTTGATACCTGTTATAGCAGTTGCCGTTGCAATAATTGCAGTGGTAGTTCTTTTTGCAACAGGTGTAATCGGCTCAGACAATACTGAGGTTCCGGATATTCTGAAAATGAATGTGGAAGAAGCTCAGGAAATTCTTGAAGAAAAAGGTCTTTTCATCTGTGTTACCGAGAGAGAAATCAATAACAAGCTCGATGAAAATACCGTACTTAAACAGTCACCCGAAAGCGGTGAAAGAGTAAAAGAAGGTACGGTTATCAATGTTACTGTCAGTGAAATCTCTGTAGAAGCTATAATTCCCGATGTTGAATATTACGACAAAAATGTAGCAATTGATGTTCTGCAGAATGCAGGTTTCAGAGTTGAAATAGTAGAAAAAGAAACAGATAAATATGCAGACGGTGCTGTAATTTCACAGAGCGAGACCGGTAAAGGTCAGACCGGTTCTGTAATTACAATAACTGTCAGCAAAAATGATAAGGAAGAAACATCAGAAAAGGTTAAGGTTCCTTCACTTACAGGTAAAACCATAGCTGAAGCAAAAGAAATTCTGGATGACAAACTTTATATTAAAATTGTCGGTGAAACTTTCAGCGATAAAGTAAAAAAAGGTGCAATTGTTGTACAGACTCCTGAGGCAGGTATTGATGCTAAGGAAAATTCAGTTATTGAGGTTGTAATCAGTAAGGGCAAAGCAAGTGAAGTTAAAATAATAATGCCTGATGTTGTTTATTCTTCAAGAGTAAAGGCAAAGGAAACTCTTGAGAAACTGGGACTGAAAGTTATTGTAAAAGAAATGTATAATGACAGCGTTCCCGCAGGTGTTGTAATGTCTCAGAGTGTTCCCAAAGGAGAAAAAATTACTGCTGATACAGTAGTTACAATTGTAGTCAGCAACGGAGTAATGCCTGAAATTACAACTATAAAACCGGAAGATATGCCAACATATATTACAACATCTCCAAAAGATGAAACAACAAAGAAAAATGAGGCAGAAAAGCCGACAAAGAAACCGACAGCTACAACTTCTCCTGCAACACAGAAACCTGTTGTCAATAAAGAAGAAGCAAAATATATTGCAGACTTTGCAATAACAACAGATAAAAAAGAAGCAAAAGCGGGAGATGTTATTACTGTCAGCGTTAAGCTTAAAACTAACTATAAAATAGTTGCAATTTCTCTCCCTGTGATTTATGATGCAAGTGTATTTGAAATTGTAGGCGCAGAGGAAGGAAGACTTTCTTCGTTCCTGAATTTTACGGGAACTCTTTCGGAAAATGCATACACAACAAACGGTAACTGGAAAAGTCCCGATAACATGTATTCCAAAAACTCTAATGAAGAATACTGGACAAGCAGTATTGCAAAAGCAAAATATAAAATTGCATTTGCAACGTGGGTTGCAACACCGTCTCAAGGTACAGTAATTACTGCTCTTGATAAAGAAGAAACAATTGTTACTTTCCAATTGAAAGTAAAAGGAAATGTTTCGGATACAAGCGGTAAAGTTTTTCTCAGTCAGGACTTTATCAAAACCGCAAATGCACCTCAGGGAATTTTGTCTGTAGGCAGATCAAAATCAGATACAATTACAACAGATTCAATTGTTGCAACAGGACAGACAATTGATATCAGAGATGCAGTGGCTTTGGTAACAATAAAATAAAGAGGATATCTAAAAAAGAGAGGTAATTTAACATGAAAAAACTTTTAGCACTTCTTATGGCAGGCGTAATGCTTGTGTCTTTCGCAGCCTGCGGCGGCAATGAGGAAGAAGAAACAACAACAGACCCTGAAATTACTACTGAGGCTCCTGTTAACGCAGAAAAAGAAGATGTAACGGAAGAAGCAATTGAAGGTGAAGTTACAGAAAGCGAAGAAGAAACAGAAGCAGTGACAAATGATAAGGGTGAAGAAGTTACAGACAAAGACGGAGAAGTTGTGACTGAAAAGAAAGAAGATGCAACTGAAAAAGTAACAAAGAAACCTCAGACTCAGAAACCTGCTGATGCAGCAAAAGATCCTTCAAAGTGGTCAGAGGCTGAAATTATTGACTATTGTTCAAAAGCGCTTGACAGAGTTAAGTCGGAAAAAGCAGGTTACACAAAGAACGGACACATGGTAGTTAAAGGTGATGTTAAGGGACTTCCTTCATGGCTTGTTTCAATTTTTACAAAAAATGAAACAACAACAATGGCAAAAGGCTCAAACAACAAGGATGATTTCCCTGCAGCAGGTTACGATTGGTCATGTAAACTTCGTCCTCAGGATGTGGAAAGTGCAACAATCAAAGTTAATGGTACAACTTACGAAATTATGATTAAACTGGGAACAGAAAAGAACCCTGCAACAGGAACGGCAAGTTCTTACGGCAGAGCAGTTTCTGTTATTGATGCTTCAGAAGCAGCGGGTATGGTTCCCGGGCTTAAATCAGTTGATATGATTTATCATGATGGCTATATCCATGCAAAAATTGATTCAAAAACAGGCAATATTACTTATGCTCAGATTGCTGCGGCAGCAGATGCAAAAGCAAACATCTCACTTCTTGGTGATGTTGAAGCAAAAGATATTACAAGTACAGAAACATATACAAATTTTGTATGGTGAACTGAATGAAAAATACCGCAATCCAACAGGATTGCGGTATTTTTTTATTCATTAATTTTTTTTATTTCGTTGAGTTTTGCGAGACACTCTTTACATACATGTTTGTTTTTCAGTGTGATTATATTTTCGGTTTCTCCGCAAATGAAACAAGATGGAATAAGAACATTAATGACGATACTATTACCATCAAGAGAAAGCTTCAAAGGCGTTTTTCCTTCAACGATACCGAGCCTGTCACGGATTTCTTTGGGAATAACAATTCTGCCGTTAGGGTCAATCTGTCGAACACAGAAATATTCATTATCCTTACTCATGCGGTTCGCCTCCTCTGACGTGTCATTTCGAGGAAATAATACCATAAAATGACATTTATGTCAAGGAGTAGTGCATATTTAACGGCAATTGACAAAAAATTTATGTAATGAGAAAAACAATCAGAAAATATACTTATTGCGGGTGATAAGTATGATGAACTATGTATGGGGAGCGATGGTTGTTTTTTCTTTTATTTCCGCGTGCTTTTCAGGGAATATGCAAGCACTTTCTGATTCAGTTGTAAACGGAGGTCAGGATGCAATAAATCTTGTAATAAAACTGACGGGAATGATGTGTCTGTGGGGCGGAATAATGAAAATCGCAGAAAAAGCTGAACTTACAAAAATCATATGTAACTTTCTGAGACCGATATTTACGTTGTTATACAAAAATGTTGACAAAAATTCACCTACTGCACATGCCATGTCAATGAATATAACTGCAAATTTATTGGGACTTGGTAATGCAGCAACTCCTTTAGGTCTTGAGGCAATGAGACGTATGCAGGAGGCAAATCCCGATAAAAGCAAAGCGACCGATGATATGGTAGTTTTTGTCGTAATGAATTCTGCGGCGATGAGGCTCATACCTACAACTGTTGCAACACTCAGAACTCAGTTCGGAAGTGCAAATCCTATGGAAATTATGCCGGCCACATGGCTAAGCACCTTACTTTCTCTATTTGCAGGGGTAATGGTTGCAAAAATTTTGTCAAAAATTACATCAAAAAATAAAGAAACTATTTTTTCTTTCAGATTTACTAAAAGGAGTAAGGTCAGATGAAATTTCTTGGTGCAGCAGTCCTTCCTCTAGTAATAACTTTGATTATAATATTCGGTATCGGGAAAGGTGTAAAAATTTTTGATTGCTTTATTGAAGGGGCAAAAGAAGGACTGATAACCGTCAAAAATATTTTGCCGTCGATTGTAGGTCTCGTAGTTGCAGTAAGTATGTTGAAGGCATCAGGAGGACTTGATATAATTGTAAAATTTTTATCGCCTCTTTCGGGAATAACAGGGATACCTGAAGAAATTATGCCTCTTGCAGTCCTCAATCCCATATCGGGCGGTGGTGCTTTGTCAATGTATGAATTGATACTGAAAGAACACGGACCCGACTCATATCTCGGGAGAGTTGCATCTGTAATGATGGGTGCAACGGAGACAACATTTTACGCAATAGCAGTTTATTTCGGTTCTGTGGGAATAAAGAAAACACGTCATACCGTGTTCGCAGGTTTGATTGCAGATTTTACAAGTTTTGTTGCTTCTGCATGGACGGTAAGATTATTTTTCGGGAGTTGAACATGACAGGATTTACCATTGTTTTAAAAAGAAGAAAACCTTATCACAGAAATAAGAAAAGAAAAAAATACGTTTATTTTTTACCCGTAATTATTATTGCGATTTTTTCAGTTTTTGCGGCAGGATTTTTTGAAAATAACGAGGAAGAAAAAATCATACTCGAAACAGACAACATACAAGTTTTCAAAGAAATAAATGATTTTTCCGAATACTATAACCCTGTCGTTATGAACAAACTTTTTTCTTACAAAAAGGGTGATAAAATAGAAAACGAAAAACTTCTGAGTATTGCTGTGTGGTCAATACTGTGTACTGAAGACAAAGAAAAATATGAACTTTTTGACGGGAAATTGAGCATACCCGAAGAAAAAGTAAAGAGCAGAATAAATAAACTTTTTTCTGAAGATGTTGAATATGAAAACACATCAACAGACAGTATTTTTTATGACAAAAAAAGTAATTGTTATAATGTGCCTACAGTAGGATTCTTTTCTGAATATTCAGGTATATTAAAAAGCGTAACTGCGGAAAAAGACAAAACAAAGCTTTTTATTGAATGCTTAAAAAGTGATTCTTTTAAACAAGACAGCTCCGGAAAAACTGTGTTTCCCGAAGCTGAAAAAAGTTTGATAATTATACTGAAAAATAACAAAGGTTCACATTATATTGAGAGTATTTATGAAGAATAATTTTTATGAGAAAATCTTGAAGTAATTTTATTTCTTTTTGAATAGTCCACAATGAAAATCTGCTCCCCTATGAATCTGACGATAAGACCTCTTTGTTTTTGCAATCCTAAAGAACGGAGTATTGCAGATGATTTTTCAACAGAAGTTTTGTTGTCGGGCGTCAGATGTTTAAGTTCCGTGGGGACAAGTTCTGATTTTTCTGAGAAATAAAAATCAGAAAGAAGAAATTCATCAAAAATCTTTGCGTCAGAACAGATTTTTTCTTTGAAAAATCTGTGAAGCAAATTGTAGATTTCTTTTGTTGAGACAGAAACAAAAGAAAGATTTTTTTCTTCAAAAAATTCTGAAATTTTTTCAAACATTTCAAAAGGATTTTCAAAATGCTTTTCGAGTTCATTTATGCTGAGAATAAAACGCTGAGAGTTATAAATTTTCTCAAAAACGTCCTCCACTTTTTTGAGAAACAAAATATCTTCATGAGACATATTTTTGTTTGATAATATTTCATAAGGCGAATAAGGAGAAAAAACAGAATCAAATTCTTTTGAAATTTCTACCATTTTTGTGCCGTGGAGAATTTTTAGAAAACCTAATTGAAGCTGGTGTGATTTCAGAGTATAGACGTCATTAAAAGATTTTTTAAAATCTTCAAGTGTTTCTCCGGGAAGCCCTGCAATAAGGTCGGTGTGAATGTTTATATTACCGTTTTCAATAAGTCTCTTTGTGTTTGCCAGAACTTTCTGCGTGTCTGTTTTTCTGCAACTTAAAATGAGAGTTTCTTTTTTCGTCGACTGAATTCCTATTTCAAGTTGAATAAGACCTTCAGGAGCAGTGCCGAGGAGTGAAATTAAATTTTCATCGAGCAGGTCTGCAGCAATTTCAAAATGAAAATTCATGTTTTTATCTGAAAAAATTTCTATAATATAATGCCAAATTTCATAAGCTCTTTTTTTGTCTGCATTGAAAGTTCTGTCAACAAATTTGACTTGTTTGACGTTATGCGATGAGAAAAACTCAAGATCACTTTTCACTCTTTCAAAACTTAAAAACCGAACTCCTTTTTCTGCCGATGAAAGACAGTATGCACATGAAAACGGACAACCCCTTGAAGATTCATAATAAACAATTCTGTTTTCAAAAAGATGTATGTTTTCTTCATCATAAGGAAAAGGAATTTCATCAAGATTCAAAACTTTTTCATCAGAAAATTCTCCTGTAGAAATAAGTTCGTGAAAACTTTTTTCACCCTCACCTCTGAGAATGAAATCATAATCATTTTTATCAAAAAAAGGATGATTTTCAGCAAATGATATTTCGGGACCGCCGAGAATTATTTTTACTTCGGGAGAAATTTTTCTAAGTATCCTGCAAAGGCGTGACACGTATTCCACGTTCCAGATGTAAACGGAAAAAGCAATAATCTCAGGCTTTACGGAAAAAATCCCGTTGAGAATAAAGTCAATGTTATCATTGATTGTAAATTCTTTGATTACCAATTTTTCTTTAGCATACCCTTTGCTTACTGCAAACTTTTTCAGAGAATGAACAGCAAGACAGGAATGTATGAATTTTGAATTCAATGCACAGAGCAAAACTTTTTTATCAGTCATCAATTTTATACACCTTGGGTTTCTTTATGTATACCTCTCCTCTGGAGGAAATAATTACGATACGAATTTCGTCTGCTTCTTCTTCATCAAAGATGCAGATTTTTTTATTGCCTATACAAGTTCCTTCAAAGAATTGGAGTGACCATTTTCCAAAATCATTCTTTGTGTAAATTGCAAAATTTTCAACCCTCTGTCCTTTGGCAATATCTTCTTCAAGAACTATACAGTTGAACTTTATTTTATTTCCGAAATCAATGTCAAAACTTGTGTGGTACAAGGTTTTGTCTTCATTAACTTCGTGAAATTCTGCATCTTCTGCAAGATTTTCAGCAAAGGATTTTCTGATTTTTTCACCCAGTTCATAAAGCCTTTTTTCGTCACGCTCATTAATAAGACCTTCTCTTGTAGGGGGAACATTAAGATGGAAGCAGCAGTTTGCACCGACTGTGTTGATATAAGTTTTCCAAAGCCTTTCGAGTGAATGTGGTTCTTCTTCCTTGTGGTAGAACCAACCGGGACGTATTGACATGTCAACTTCACTTCCGCAGAAAGCAAGTCCTTTTGAGTGGATAATATTCTGTAATGAACCGAGTTCTTTATCCGTATTGTAAATGTAGGGAAGACTGCTGTCAATGGGAGAACCTTCGGTCTGTTTTTCTGCTCTGAAAACAAGTTCATGAGGAACGACTGCCCATTCACTGTGACGGCATGAACCTGATTCGTTTCCGCACCAACGGACGTCAGGGCCATGGTCGTTGAAAATTGTGGCATCAGGCTGATATTTTCTTATAAGTTCAATGTAGCCGGGGAAATCATATTCCTGCTTTTTGCCGTTAGGACCTTCTCCGCATGCACCGTCAAACCATACATGGAAAACCTTGCCATAGTTTGTAAGCAATTCCACAAGCTGATTTTTGTAATATGTATTGTATTCATCCGTGCCATAATATTCTGAATTTCTGTCCCATGGGGAAAGATAAAAACCAAATTTAAAGTCATTTTTGTGACATGCATCTGCAAGTTCTTTTACGATGTCGCCTTTTCCGTCTTTATAAGGACTGTTTTTGATTGAGTGTTCCGTATATTTGCTCGGCCACAGACAGAAACCGTCGTGATGCTTGGCAGTAATTACAAGACCTTTCATGCCAGCTTTCTTGAAAATCTCAACAATTTTTTCAGCATCAAATTTTGCGGGATTGAAAATGGAAGGGCTTTCTGTTCCGTCACCCCATTCTTTGTCTGTAAAAGTGTTCACACCAAAATGTATAAAACCGTAAAATTCCGTTTTGTACCAATTCATTTGTCTGTCTGACGGAACAACGTTTGATGCGTTTTTAAGAAATGTTTTAAAATCCATTGCTACATCCCCTTTCTTTAAATATAATTTTACAGTAAAATCAATGCGGCAGTCAAGTGTTCGTTAAAAAATAAACAAAAAAGAGAGAAACAAAATTCATTTTTTAGGGTATTCGGGAGAAAATAAAAATATCTATTGATTTTTGGTAAAATTTAGAATATCATATAATCAATGTAAAATGGGGAAGAAGGTTTTTGACCAAAAAAACCATATGCTGATTTTGCATAATCCAAGGAGGATTTTATACGATGAAAGTACAGTTTACAGAAACAATTTTAAGAGACGCAAACCAGTCTCTCATCGCAACAAGAATGCCCTTTAAAGAGTTTGAGAATATTCTTCCTGAACTCGACAAAGCCGGCTACTATTCACTTGAATGCTGGGGCGGTGCAACATTCGACTCATGTCTGAGATATCTTAGCGAAGATCCGTGGGAAAGACTCAGAAAAATCAAAGCAGCTTGTCCTAACACAAAACTGCAGATGCTTCTCAGAGGGCAGAACCTTCTCGGTTACAAACATTATCCTGATGATGTTGTGAGAATGTTTGTAAAGAAGAGTGTTGAAAACGGTATCGACATTATCAGAATTTTCGATGCTCTCAACGACATCAGAAACATCGAAGTAGCAGTTGACGAAACACTTAAAAACGGTGCTATTGCATCAGGTACAATCTGCTACACACTCAGCCCTATCCATGACCTTGAATCTTATGTAAAGCTTGCAAAGAAAATGGAAAAAATGGGTGTTCAGACAATCTGCGTAAAGGATATGGCAGGTATTATGGGACCTCAGGACGGTTATGATCTTGTAAAGGCTCTCAAAGAAAATGTAAAAGTTCCTGTTATTGTTCACACACACAGCACAACAGGTCTCGGCCCTCTTACACTTCAGAAAGTTGTTGAAGCAGGTGCAGACGTTATTGACACAGCAATCTCATGTTTCTCAGGTGGTACAGCACAGCCCGCAACAGAAACGATGGCTTATGCTCTTAAACAGCAGGGTTATGAAGTTGGTCTTGACATGGACGTGCTTAAGAAAATCAACGATTTCTTCAAACCTTACAGAGAAGAAACTCTCAAGTCAGGTCTTCTCAACCCCGTTGTTCTTGCAACATCAACAGATGCTCTTAACTATCAGATTCCCGGCGGTATGCTTTCAAACCTTGTAGCACAGCTTACTGCTCAGAATAAACTTGATAAACTTGAAGAAGTTCTTGCTGAAACTCCCAGAGTAAGAGAAGATCTCGGTTATCCTCCCCTTGTTACTCCCATGAGCCAGATGGTTGGTGTTCAGGCAACTGCAAACGTACTTGCAGGCGAAAGATACAAGAACGTTTCAAAAGAAATCAAGAACTATGTTAAGGGTGAATACGGTAAGGCACCCGGTAAAATCAATAAAAATGTGCAGAAACTTATTCTCGGCGACGAAGCGCCCCTCAAGATTCGTTTTGCAGATACTCTTGAACCGGGCTTTGAAAAAGCAAAAGCTGAGATTGGTGATAAAGCAAGAAGCGATGAAGATGTTCTTTCTTACATTGCTTTCCCCGCACAGGCAGAAGCTTTCTTCGACAAGCGTCAGCAGAAAGAAGAAAATACTGTCAAATATTCAATCAGGAGGGTTGATTGATGATAGGTCAGACACTCGGTTTATTATCAGGTAAAGCTTTAGAAACATCAGACGTGCTTATGGTATGTGTAGTCGGAATACTTGTTGTTATTGTTGAACTTGCACTTATCGCTTTCTGCATTACAGGTGTGTCAAAGGCAATTAACGGTCTTACAAAGGCAACAAAGAAAAAAATGAAGGCAGCAGAATCAGTGGCTCAGATAGGAGCAGCTCCTGCAGCAGTTTCAGCTACCACACAGGCTTCACCTGTAGCAGTAGCAGTCAAAAAGGATCCTGAGCTTATTGATGTTGATGAAAAATCAGCAGCAATTATCATGGCAATTGTCAGTGATGAATCAGGTATTCCCCTTGAAAGACTTGCATTCAAATCAATTAAGAAAATTGACTAAGGAATAACGAGGTAATTGAAATGAAATATGTAGTTACATTAAACGGAAAAAATTATGAAGTAGAAGTTGCTGAAACAGAAGCAACAGTTCTCAGCGTAACAGATGCTCCCGCAGCAGCTCCTGTAGCAGTAGCAGCTCCTGCTCCTGTTGCAGCACCCGCTCCTGCAGCAGCTCCCGTAGCAGGCGATGGTGAAAAAGTTCTTGCTCCTATGCCCGGTACAGTTCTCGGCGTTAAAGTAAACGTAGGCGATGCTGTAAAAGCAGGTGACGTTGTTATAGTTCTCGAAGCTATGAAAATGGAAAACGATATCGTTGCTCCTTGTGACGGTACGGTTAAGCAGATTCTTGTTCAGAAAACATCAACCGTTAACACAGATGACGTTCTTGCTGTTATTGGCTGATAAGGAGGTTTTTCCTCAATGAGTATTATTGAAATTGTAAAAGGAATCTGGATGTCTTCCGGTTTTGCTGCTCTTACTATTCAGCAGGGTATCATGCTCCTCGTTTCCTTTGTTCTTATGTATCTTGCAATCAAGAAGAAATATGAGCCTATGCTCCTCCTTCCCATTGCATTTGGTATGATGCTTGCAAACCTTCCCCTTGCAGGACTTATGGATGACCCCTTGGGACTTATGTCAGTAGGTGAGGTTGAAATTGTTGAAGGCGCACACTGGTATGATTCAGGTGTTCTCAGACTTATCTACGCAGGCGTTAAGAGTGGTATTTTCCCCTGCCTTATCTTTATGGGTGTTGGTGCAATGACAGACTTCGGTCCTCTCCTTGCAAGACCCGTAAGCCTTCTTCTGGGGGCAGCAGCACAGATGGGTATCTATGTTGCTTTTGCTATCGCAATTCTTCTTGGATTTACTCCTGAGGAAGCAGCATCAATCGGTATTATCGGTGGCGCAGATGGTCCTACCGCTATTTTTACGGCAACAAGGCTTGCTCCTCACCTTCTTGCACCTATTTCAGTTGCGGCTTATTCTTATATGGCTCTTATTCCCATTATTCAGCCGCCTATTATGAAAGCTCTCACAACTAAAAAAGAGAGAGAAATCAAGATGGAACAGGGCAGAAAAGTAAGCAAGACAGAAAAAATCATTTTCCCCGTTGTTGTTACTGTTCTTTGCGCTCTTCTTATTCCTTCAACAGCTCCCCTTATCGGCATGCTTATGCTCGGTAACATTTTCCGTGAATGCGGTGTTGTTGAAAGACTTAATGATACAGCACAGAATGCACTTACAAACATCGTTACAATTCTTCTCGGTGTTACAGTCGGCGCTACAGCAAACGGTGAAACATTCCTGACTCTTGACACAATCAAGATTATCGCACTTGGTCTTATGGCATTCTGTTTCTCAACAGTTGGCGGACTTCTCCTCGGAAAACTTCTCTGCCTTATCACAAAAGGAAAAATCAATCCTCTTATCGGTTCAGCAGGTGTTTCTGCAGTTCCCATGGCAGCACGTGTTTCTCAGGATGTGGGAAGAAAATACAATCCCACAAACTTTCTTCTCATGCACGCAATGGGACCCAACGTTGCAGGTGTTATCGGTTCTGCGGTTGCAGCAGGTTTCATGATGATGCTTTTCGGCAACAATTAACAGTTTTGTATTTACAGGCTTTGCAGTTCTGCTGCAGAGCCTGTTTTTTATTGACTTTTAATTTTATAAATGCTATAATCACAAATAGTGGAAAAGTATAAAACTAGCGTGACTGTGGAGATTTTTTATGATTAAAAAGATTTACAACGGAATGGAAAATTCTACGGCAATACAAAAAATAAGAAAAGCAATGACATCTGAAATTTTTATGATTATTCAGTGTGTTATTGCGGCAATTTTTGTTTCTTTCAGCAGTAAAAGTGATTTTACTTCTATAGTTTACGGTGATGTGTTGTTTGCTGCGATATGCAGTTTTAGCTTGATTATATGTGAAGATATTATTGCAACACTTATGCCTTTCCTGTTGATATCAGCAATGTCAATTAAGTGTTACGATTCTTTTGATGTTTTCATAAAGTTTGTTTGGTTTGCCCCTGTACTTGTTCTGGCAATTCTTTTCCATTTTGTTGTTTATCACAAAAAGTTTGAATTGGGTGCTATCTGGAAGGGTGCCTTGTTTGTGGGAATTGCCGTAACCTTGGGCGGATTGGGAAAAATCACCGCACCTGAATATTTTAACGGCACAGCACTTTTTTATACTGCAGGTCTTGGTATTGGCATGTTTGCAATTTATATGTTGCTGAATTCCCAATATACATTTAGTGAGAAGTACGATATGAGAAAAAAATTCTCATTGATAATGACTATGGTGGGACTTTTTTGTGTATATATGATTGTTAATTTTTATATTGCAAATTGGTCAACTTTTGTTAAAAGCGGAAGCACGCTTGCTTTTCAATGGAGAAACAATGTTTCTACAATTCTCATGCTTACATTCCCATTCGGATTTTTCCTGTCGTCAAAAAAATATCCGTTTATTATTGCAGGATTTTTGCAGTACATAGGAATTATGCTTACAGGTTCAAGAGGAGGTACGCTTTTCGGAACAATTGAACTTGGAATATGTCTGCTTGTATTTTTACTTGCAGATAAAGCAAACAGAAAAAAGAATCTTATTGTAATCGGAGTTCTCGGAGCTGTTGTACTTGTTCTTGCTCAGCCTGTGATAAAATTCCTTTTGCCTGTTATAAAAAGATTTGCAACAGCTAACGGTGTCAGATTAGGATTATTCTCAAGAGCGATAGAAGATTTTAAATCAAATCCTCTTTTCGGAAGAGGACTCGGATATATGGGAAACACAGATGTACATGACCCTGCGAAATTTGCTCTGTGTTGGTATCATTCATCGCCGTTTCAGGTTATAGGAAGTTTCGGTATAGCGGGTATTCTTGCATTTTCTTATCAGCTTTACAACCGCATGAAAGTTTTGTTTGAGAGAATTACTCTTTTTAACCTGACTTTATTTGTGGCTTATGCCGGATTGTTTATGATGTCTCTTGTAAATCCCGGAGAGTTCTCTCCCATTCCTTACGGAATGATTGCGACATTGTTCTTTGTTCTTTGTGATAAGAATAATAAGTTTTCCGGCATTGATAAAAATAAGGAAGAAGTTTTTAAAATTCCTTTTAAAAGAAGAAATAAATAAGATAATGAAACATCAACAATCGGTAACGCTGAGAGTTGATGTTTTTTCTTTGCAGACGTGAATAAAAAAGCTTATTTCTATTGAAACTTTTTGCATTTTGTAATATAATATATATCTGAATATTTTATCGTGGAGGAGAATGACCTTGAGCATTTATCTTGACAATAGTGCCACAACGCCATTGTGCGAAAGTGCAAAGAAAAAAATGGCATATGTTCTTGATAATTGCTGGGCAAATCCCTCTTCAATTCATCATCTCGGTGTTATTGCTAGAGAAGAACTTGACAAAGCAAGGAAGATTATTGCCGATAAAATTTCCTGTCGTGAAGATGAGGTTTATTTTACTTCGGGAGGGACAGAAAGTAATAACATTGCAATTTTCGGTGCAGTTCAAAAACTTTCCCGAAGAGGTAATAAAATAATCACAACGGCAGTGGAGCATCCAAGTGTTGAAAATCCCATTAAATCACTTGAAAATAAAGGTTTTAATGTTGTTCGTCTTCCTGTGGGAGAAAACGGAAGTATAAACATTCAGGATTTAATCCGTGAAGTTGATGAAAAGACAATTCTTGTAAGTGTAATGCTTGTCAATAATGAATTGGGAAGTATAAACCCTGTAGGACTTATAAAAAAAGCGGTAATGATGAAAAAATCTCCCGCTCTTATTCATTGCGATGCAGTACAGGCTTTCGGTAAAATTCCGCTGAAAGTTGAAAAGTTGGGCATAGACTTAATGAGTATCAGTTCTCATAAAATTCATGGTCCTAAAGGTGCAGGCGCTTTGTATATAAGAAAAGGTGTTAATATAGTTTCTCCCGTTTATGGCGGAGGTCAGGAAAAAGGTATACGTTCGGGCACGGAGGCAATGCCCGCTTTATGCGGTTTTGGTGCAGCAGCAGAGGATTTGAAAGATGTTGAAAACTCCTTTGAGAACGTAAAAAAACTCAGAGACAGACTCATAAAAAAACTTGAACAGATTGAGGGAGTGGAAATTAACTCAAAGAGTGAAAATTTACCCTATATAGTGAATTTTTCAGTCATGGGTATTCCTTCTCAACCAATGATAAATTATTTATCTGAAAAAGAAATTTATGTTTCCGGCGGGTCTGCATGTGCAAAAGGTCACAGAAGCAGTACACTTCAGGCAGTCGGTCTTTCTCCCGAGAGAATTGACAGTGCAATAAGAGTAAGTCTGTCACGCTATAATACAGAGGAAGAAATTGATATTCTTTGTGAAAATGTAAAAAAAGCTTTAAATGAACTCAGGAAGGTTTAATCTGAAATGAAAGAAATCATACTTATCAAAAACGGTGAACTTGCTCTCAAAGGTCTTAACAGAAGAACTTTTGAGGATATGATGATAAAAAATATGAGAAGACGACTTGAGCATGTGGGCAAGTTTACTTTTACTGCATCTCAGTCAACAATCATGGTTGAAAGTGCAGAAGAAAATGCGGATTTTGATACGGCATTTTCTGCTCTTAAAAAAGTTTTCGGTATTGCAGGACTTTCACGTGCCGCAGCAACTGAAAAAGATATTGATAAAATCAAGGCTACTGCAGAGGAATATCTTGCAGATGAATTGATGTTTGCAAACACTTTTAAAGTAAATGCAAAAAGAAGCGACAAAAATTTCCCCTTGAAATCTCCCGAAATCTGTATGGAAGTAGGCGGATATCTTCTTGAAAAATTCCCTAATCTTACAGTTGATGTTCACAATCCCGATATTGTGGTAACAGTTGAAGTTAGAGACAAGGAAGTTTATATTCACGGTAATCAGCACAAAGGTGCAGGCGGAATGCCCTCGGGTTCAGCAGGTAAAGCGGCACTTCTGATTTCAGGCGGTATTGACAGTCCTGTTGCAGGTTGGATGATGGCAAAAAGAGGCTTGCGTCTTATGGGCATACACTTCGCTGCACCTCCTTACACAAGTGAACTTGCAGAGAAAAAAGTTCATGAGCTTACACGTAAAGTTGCGGCTTACAGCGGAAGAATAAAACTTTATGTTGTTGAATTTACAAAAATTCAGGAAACGATAAAAGATAATTGCCCTGAAGAATTGTTTACCATAATTATGAGAAGAATAATGATGAAGACGGCTGAAAAAATTGCACGTCGTGAAGACTGCGAAGCTCTCATCACGGGTGAAAGTCTAGGTCAGGTTGCGAGTCAGACTCTTAAAGCCCTTGCTTGTACTGACAGAGCAACTGACATGCCTGTTTTCCGTCCTTGCATTGGTATGGACAAAGGTGAAATTGTTAAAATTTCAAGAGAAATAGATTCTTTTGATACATCAATTCTTCCTTATGAAGACTGTTGTACAGTTTTCACGCCCAAACATCCCAAAACGAAACCCGGCATTGAAGAAGTTGAAAAGGCTGAAAGTCTTGTTGATTTCACGGAAATGATTAATGAAGCGGCGGAAAATGCAAGATTTATTTTAATTGACTAAGGGTGATTGTTTTTGGTTTGCGAAATTGTTTGTGTGGGAACTGAGATTTTACTCGGTGATATTGTAAACACAAATGCGGTTTATCTTTCAAAGAAACTTGCGTCAATGGGAATAAGCGTTCTCAGACAAAGTGTTGTGGGAGATAACAACACAAGACTTAAAGAAATGCTCAGACAGGCACTCGACAGAAGTGATATTGTAATTACTACAGGCGGTTTAGGTCCTACGGCAGATGATATTACGCGAGACAGATGTTGCGAGGTAATGGAAAGCGAACTTGTGTTGAGCGAAGAGATAAAAGACGAAATTGAAGGTTACTTTGTAAGTAAAGGACTTACAATGGCTGAAAGTAACGTCCGTCAGGCTTATGTACCTGCAGACGGAACTGTTTTCAGAAACCACAACGGCACGGCACCGGGATTTGCAATTGAAAAAAATTCAAAATGCATTATTGCTTTGCCCGGTCCGCCCAGAGAAATGAAACCCATGTTTGAAGAATACGTAGTTCCTCTTTTGAGAAAGTATTCCACGGCTTCAATTGTTTCTCATAATATAAAAATGATTGGTATAGGTGAGTCTGCAATGGCAGAAGAAGCGGGTAAGCTTCTTGATGGGGAAAATCCCACCGTTGCACCTTATGCCAAAGACGGTGAATGTTTTCTTCGTGTAACTTCAAGAGGTGAAACTCCTGAAGATGCAGAAGAAATAGCAAAGCCTGTTGTTGAAGAAATTTTAAACAAATTCAAAGACTATGTTTATGCAGTTGATATGCCCAATATTGAAACTGCACTTGTAGGACTTCTTAAAAAATACGGATTAAAAATTGCTCTTGCGGAATCTTGCACAGGCGGTTTTGCGGCAAAAAGAATAACAGACATTTCGGGAGCATCGTCCGTTTTTGATTGCGGTGTTGTTTCCTATTCAAATGAAATAAAAAATAAAATACTCGGTGTCAGCGAAGAAGACCTGAAAAATTTCGGTGCAGTCAGTGAACCTGTTGCAAGACAGATGGCTGAGGGCGTAAGAAAGTTAAGCGGTGCTGATTTTGGTGTGGGAATTACAGGTATTGCTGGACCTCTCAGTGACGGAACAGATAAACCTGTGGGACTGAGCTTTGTTGCAATGAGCCATAAAAACGGCACAGAGTGTATTAAAATAATGACTTCAAGGCACGACAGGGACTACAACAGATATGTGAATGTTTCACGTGCTTTTGATATGGTGAGAAGACAAATATTAAGTGATTATGAATATAAGGAGGAAGAATGATGAGCGATAAGGAAAAGAATATTAACGGCGAAGAAGAAACCTTTGAAGATATTTTCTCAAGCCTGAGAGAAAAATATAACCTTCAGCCTTTCGGCAGTGAAGAAAAAAAGGAAGTTGAAGAAGAACAGGTTTTCTACAATCCTTCTGAAGACAGTGAAATTGACGACTTCTTTAAAGAAGCAGAAGAAGGATATACAGCTCTTTATGAAGAGGTGGATGCAAAGATTGCAGGTGTTGACGAAGAAGCTCTCAAACACGAGGCAGAGGTTTTGGGCATTGAATATGGCGCAGAAGATGAGTCTGTAAAAGAAGTTGCAGAAAAGTCTGAAAAAGAAGAACCGCAGACCTTTGAAGATATTTATTCAAACAGTTCCGAGGGGCAGGAGTTTGAGGATGTTTATTCAGAAAGCGAACCTGAACAGGAAGAAGAAACCTTTGAGTCTTCAGATAAAGAAACGGAAACTGTTACACCTGTAACAAGTGCGGAAGACCTTGCTCAGGAAATTGCAGAAGAAGACGGTGAAGAAAAACCCGCTAAAAAGAAAGGTTCTCTTTTTCCGAAGAAGAGCGATTCTACAGGTGAAAAAATCAGAAAAATTGTTTTCATTATTTCAATCCTTGCAATTATTGTGAGTGCGGGATGGCTTATCAATGACTATTTTATTCAGCCCTATCTTATTTCACAACAGAATGAAGCAGTAGCAGAGCTTATTGATGATACTGAATCAACACCTGAGCAAATCGTTGAAAAACTTAATAATCTTGATGAAGAAGAAAAAACAGTAACTTTTGAAAGTCTTAAAGCACAGAACAAGGATTTTAAGGCATGGATTGCTGTTCCGGGAGCAAATATCAGTCTTCCTGTTGTACAGACAACAAACAATGACAAATACCTTAACACAGGCTTTAACGGTAAATGGCTTTCAGGCGGTACAGCATTTATTGATTATCAGAATAAAGCACCTTTCTCAGACATGAACACCGTAATTTACGGTCATAACATGCGTGACGGTTCTATGTTCGGTAAAATAAAAAATTATAAAAGCCTTGATACTTATAAGAAAAACCCTCTCATTTACGTTTATACTGAAAACGAAAACTACGTTTACAAAATTTATTCTGTTTTCCTTACAAGTGCAGTAAGGAGTGACGATAACGGATATGTATTTGCATATAATTTCATTAACCTTTCAAACAGTGAAAACTTTGCGAGCTTCATGGAAGAAGTAAAACTCCGTTCTTATTACAATACAGGTGTTGATTTCCAGGAAGGAGATAAAATTATTACTCTTTCCACTTGCGACAGAACTGTTATGAAAAACGGAAGACTTGTAATTATCGGCAGACTTGTCAGAGAAAATGAAGAAGCAGATGTTGATACATCTATAGCAACTGTAAACAGCAAGCAGAAATATCCTGCAGGATGGTATGCAAAGAAAAAGCAGAAAAACCCCTATGAAGATGCGGTAAAATGGATAGCACAATAAGAGAGAGGATGACAAAAAGTGCAGATTAAACTGATTTCATTCAGCGAAAGCAAACTCGTTTCCATGAATGTGGCACACGAGGCAATTTCAAGCAAAATCAAAGAAACCACAGGTGTTGATGAAAGTTTCCTTTTCTGTCAGACACAGAAAGAAATGTTCAAAGGAATAAAAGAAGGCATTGAAAAAGCTAATGTTATTCTTGTTGCAGTAGATGTGTCAAAATATATTTCTACTAAAGCAGCACTTTTCAGAGCTTTGGGACTTAAGTGTAAACTTAATGCTGAAATTTTAAAGCTTATCAACAGTGACATGTGCATGGCAACACTTAACGAAAATCAGGTGAATGCTCATGCTGCGATTCCTGTGGGCGGAGAAGCTTTTATTACAAAAGATGGGTTGTTCTCAGGTTTTGGTATTAAAGCGGGAAAACAGAAGCTTATTGTTGTACCCATAGACGAAAGACGTATAGGAACAGTTCTGGAAAACGACTTTGTTTCATTTCTTATGAGTGGTGTTGAAAAAACAGAAACTCCTGTCAAAGAAGAAGTTCAACAGAACGATATCCCCGAAGAAATGGAAGGTTATGTACAACCTATTGAAAACTATACTGAGCCTGAAGAAAATATTGAACCTCAGTATGAAGAAATTTACAAAGCTCCGGATGTGTCTTCGGAAGTTCCCGAAGAACCTTTTGAAGATATTCAGTCATCTTCTTACAACGAAGCAGATATGCAAGAACAAATACCCGAAACGGTTGAAAGTGAACCTGTATTTTCTTCTGCAGATCCTCTGTCAGTTCTTTCCTCCAAAGGGGTCAAAATTGCTTTTGTAAGACATACTGAAAATGTTGTTTATACAAATCTTCTTGCAGATTATGCAAGTTCAGATGCTGCAAGTTTTGTGGATTTCCCCATTGACAGAACTCTTGAAGATGATACAAAGAAAAAGGAAGGCGTTGCTTCCTTTGCAAGGGCTGCAGTAAAGAGAACAGGTGCAGATTATGCTATTGCGATGAGTGAAGTTTGCCAGAATGAAGACGGTGAAAGTTATATTTTTGCAACACTTACAGATGTAAACAAATCAAGCGTTTTCAAGATTTTTTCATCAGAAGATGAAACTGAAGCAGACCTTTACAAAGCAGGTCTTGAGAGCATAATTGAAAAAATTGCAGAAGACACAGAAGATTTTTCTTCCGAAAATGACGGCTTTTCTTCAATGGGTGAAGCAACAACCGAAAAGAAAAACAAAATTACTCCTGCAACACAGATTGCTATCTGGGTTCTTGTTATTGTTGCACTTTGTGCGCTTTCAGCACTTATTATTGATTTTGCAATGTCATCTAATGCTTCTCTTGCAGAATCATCAGGCATCATTATCAAGGAAATTGGCAATATTCTTCCGAGGTAAAATATGAAATTTTTATGTTTCTCAGATATGCACTATTCTGATGTTCAGATGACAGGCGAAAGAAATCGTCCTATGTCCCTTGAAAAAGTGAAAAGAGCTTTATCTGAGCATCTTGAGGAGTGCGATTTTGTAGTCAATTTTGGTGATACTGCAGACCTTTTTGAAAACGGAAAAAGTCAGACTCTTTTGTGGAAAGAAACGGCAGACGTTCTTAAAAAATGCGGAAAGAAGTATTATTGCCTTATCGGCAATCATGACACGTCAACGGATAAAAACATCTGGGCAGAAATTATGGGCATGCCGTCAAGATATTATTCTTTTGAATGTGATGGTTATAAAATTCTTGTTCTTGACCCTAATCAGAATGATGAGAAAAACCCTTATCCTAAAAATGAAATTGCCTGGGCAGACTGCTACATTGATGATGAGCAGTTTGAATGGATAAAAAAAGAAATTGAAACAGCGACAGGTGATGTTATTATTTTTACTCACGAATTGCTGATTCTGGAAGAACGAAACAACGATGACGATCATGTAATCAGAAACAGAGAAAAGATTATTGATTTCATTGAAAAAAGCGGAAAAGTTAAAGCTGTTTTTGCCGGGCATTATCACTATGGAGACCGAGTTTTCCATAACGGTATTCACTACATAACTTTCCGTTCAATATGCCTGAATGATGATTATGCACATTACGTTGTGAGTGTTGACGAAAAGGCCATTGACGTTCAGGAATACGGTGTAAAATAAAAGAATATAAAAATTTAACCCCCATCATAATGATGGGGGTTAACCATTGTCTTTGCCTATTATTTAACAGGTGATTTCTTTGTTATTGCTTTCATTACGAAGAGGAAAGCAATTGTGAGAGCTGCACCGATGGGAAGTGTGATCCATGCACTCTGTACAAAACCTGCTATAATATACATAACGAATGAAATTGCTGCAACTGAAATTGCATAGGGAATCTGAGTTGAAACGTGGTTGAGGTGGTTACACTGTGCACCTGCTGATGACATGATTGTTGTGTCAGAAATGGGTGAGCAGTGGTCACCGCAAACTGCACCTGCAAGACAAGCTGAAATACCGATGATAAGGATTGTTGAATCTGCAGGGAAAATTGCTGTAACGATTGGGATGAGAATACCGAATGTACCCCATGATGTACCTGTTGCGAATGCAAGACCGCAAGCAACGAGGAAGATGACTGCAGGAAGGAATTTATCAAGGCTTTCTGCAGAGTTTGCCATAAGATTTCCTACAAATTCTTTTGCACCGAGGAGACCTGTCATGTTTTTAAGAGCCGTTGCAAGTGTGAGAATGGTAATTGCGGGAACCATTGCAATGAAGCCCTGAGGAATGCATTCCATAGCTTCTTTAAATGTAACAACTCTTCTGATGATAAGGAAAATAACGATGACGATAAGAGCTAAAATACCGCCCCAGGGAAGACCTACTGTTGCATCTGTGTTTGAGAAAGCATCAATGAAGTTTGAACCGTCAAGGATACCTCCGTTGTAAACGAGAGCGAATACGCAGATTGCAATAAGTACAACAATGGGAAGAATGAGGTCAATAACTCTGCCTTTAGAATTAGGAACAGCATCTTCTTTTTGTTCTTCTTTGTCTGATGTGAAAAGGTCGCCGTTTACTACCGCATTGTGTTCGTGTTTTCTCATGGGACCGAAGTCAAATTTCATAAGAATAATACCGATAATGAACACGAAAGTAAGGAGTGAATAGAAGTTGAATGGGATGGCCTGAATGAAGAGTTTGAGACCCTGTCCTTCTTCTGCATAACCTGCAACTGCAGCGGCCCACGAAGAAATAGGAGCGATCATACATACAGGTGCTGCTGTTGCATCAATAAGGTATGAAAGCTTTGAACGTGAAACTCTGTGAGTATCTGTGATGGGGCGCATAACTGAACCTACTGTGAGGCAGTTGAAATAGTCATCAATAAAAATAAGAACACCGAGTATAAATGTTGCGAACATTGCACCTGTTCTTGATTTGATGTTTTTCTGTGCCCATCTGCCAAATGCAGCAGAACCGCCTGATTTATTGACAAGAGCCACGATAATTCCGAGAATTACAAGGAAAAGGAAAATACCTGCTGTGTCGGAAATTGCGGAAATAAGACCGCTTCCGATAGTATTGTCAACAACAGCGAGAGGCTTGAAGTTTGCTGAAAGGAGTGCACCTGCAACAACACCGACAAAAAGTGAAGAATAAACTTCTTTTGTGATAAGTGCAAGAGCAATAGCGATGATGGGAGGAACAAGTGCCCAGAATGTTGAGTAGAACTGGCTGTCAGCGGGAACTTCGCCTGTGCCTTCACAAGTTGCACAGAGGTTTTCACCTGCGCAGTCTGCACATTCTGCATCTTTACCGTAGCATGACATGCAAGCAAGAGAGCCTGCACAGTCGGGACATTCAACCATTACTGCTGTTTCTGCTGATGCATCACTTGCTGCAGTTGCAACAAAAGTCATTGTGCCGAGCAGAACGAGAGAAGCAATAATAATGGTTAAAATTCTTTTGGGAGTCATTTTTTTCATTATTACCCGTCCTTTCTTAGTGGGTGTTTTATTTTGCCTGAAAAATTAAAACAGACAGACCGAACGTCTGTCTGTTTTAATATAAAATCCCCCACACCAAACAGGAAAATTATTCTAAAAACTGACAGCGCTCCATGGCTTTTGCCATGACAGTACATTACATATTCTGCAATGTCCCGGCACCGTGCATCAAGGCAATTATCACGGAACCTCGGCGGTAATTCTCACGAAATAAGGCGATTTGCCCATGAACCTTATTTCACAGTAATGACCGCACCTCGATCAATTGTTTTACAAACCGATTATATAATATATTCGACAACTTGTCAAACTTTTTTACAAATTTATTAATAATTTGTTCTTACTTTCTTGACATTTTTGTATTCAAAGTATTAATATATAAAGAAAAGGAGGGTTTCACATGAGAAAATCAGTTAAAATATTATCTATAATGACGGCAGTTCTGATGTTGTTGAACATAATGGTTTTTGCAGAATCGGGTTATGCACATACAGATGAAGACCTGAAAAATTTTGCTCCGAAATGGGAAAGTATTCAGGGGGACGATACAGTAATTTCACTCACACCCGGTAGAACTCAGGGTGAAATAAACTTCTGTTGGCTTTCTGAAACAGAGGGTGAGTCTTTTTCTCTTTCGGAAAATGAAGATATGTCAGATGCTGTTTCAGTCGAAGTCGCTCAAAGTGAAGCAATAAACGGTCTTATTTCAAACAAAGTTGCTGCAACAGGACTTGAAGAAGGAAAAACATATTTCTATTCTTATACCGAGAACGGAGTTTTTTCTGTTCCCGAAAAAATAAAAATACAACCTGATGAAGATTTTACGGTTCTTTATATTTCCGATGCACAGATAGGACGTTCGGGAGATGAAACACTTGAAGAAGTTCTTATACGTGACACATGCGGTTGGAATTTTACAGTTGACAAAATGATGGCTGAATATCCTGATGCAGCGTTTCTTATTTCAGGCGGAGATCAGTTCCAGTCAGCGGACAGTCTTGTGCAGATGAAAGCATATCTTTCTCCCGAAGAACTCCGTTCACTTCCTGTTGCAAATACAATAGGAAACCATGATGACGGTTCTACACTTTACGGTGATATTTTCAATAATCCCAATGAAGTTTTTGAACTTTTCAAATCAGAGGCGGGAACAGGATATTTTTACACTTACGGAGATGCACTTTTCATAACAATTAACTCAGAGAATACTTCTCTTACAGATTCAGAAAGGGTAATCAGGAAAGCAGTAAATGCACATCCTGATAAAAAATGGAGAATTGTGACAATGCACCGAAATCCCTATTCAGCATCACTTTCGGATGATGATTTTTCAGATATCAGACTTCTTTTTTCATCGCTTTATGACTGCTATGATATAGACCTTGTACTTGCAGGACATGACCACCTTTATTCAAGAACAAAGGTAATGTACGGCGGTAAAGAGGCTGAGGAAGGTACAATTTATCTGCAGACTTCTTCTGCATCAGGCAGTAACTACGACCCGCTTCCCGAAGAAACTGCATCATTTATCGTGTCATCTTTTGACACAAGAGTGCCTACATTCACAGCTCTGAGTTTCGGAGAAGATACACTTGAAATTTCAACTTACAGAACAGATACGGATGAAGTTATTGATGCCTTTGAAGTGACAGATAATGACTCCGATTCAGAAGCAAACCTTTTTACAATTCTTATTTCTATTTTTAAAACGCAATTTTTAATGGTATTTTAAGAGAAAACTTCTTCACTATTTCTTCTTGCTTATTACTTGATAAAACAAAAACCCCACACGGATTTTCCGTGTGGCACATTTTTGTTTTATCAATACATTCCGCCGCCCTGTGCTGCCATTGCTGCATTTGCTGCTGCGTCTGCTGCAGGGTCAGGTTTGTCTGCAACAAGTGATTCTGTTGTGAGAACCATTGATGCTACTGATGATGCGTTCTGAAGTGCTGAACGTGTAACCTTTGTGGGGTCAAGGATACCTGCTTCAAACATGTCAACATAACTGTCTGTTGAGAAGTCATATCCGTAAGCTACTTTGCCTGAAGATTTGATTTCATTTACGATAACCGAGCCTTCAAGACCTGCGTTTGCTGCAATCTGACGAACAGGTTCTTCAATTGCTTTGAGAACGATGTTAACACCTGTTTTTTCGTCAGCATCTTCAATTTCGTTGAGAAGCTTTTCAACTGCGGGAATTGCGTTAATAAGAGCAACACCGCCGCCTGCTACACAACCTTCCTCAACTGCTGCTTTTGTTGCTGCGAGAGCATCTTCAATGCGGAGTTTCTTTTCTTTCATTTCAGTTTCTGTTGCTGCACCTACGCGGATAACTGCAACACCGCCAGCAAGCTTCGCGAGTCTTTCCTGAAGTTTTTCTCTGTCGAAGTCAGATGTTGTTGTTTCAATCTGTGATTTAATCTGACCGATTCTTGATTTGATAGCATCTTTTTCGCCTGCACCGTCAACGATTATGGTGTTTTCTTTTGTGATTTTAACCTGTCTTGCACGACCGAGTGAGGGAATCTGTGTATCTTTGAGTTCAAGACCGAGGTCTGATGTGATAACTTCACCGCCTGTAAGAATTGCGATATCCTGGAGCATTTCTTTTCTTCTGTCACCGAAACCGGGAGCTTTAACTGCTACGCAAGTAAATGTACCGCGGAGTTTGTTAACAAGAATTGTTGAAAGAGCTTCGCCTTCAACGTCTTCTGCAACGATAACAAGCTTTTTACCTGCCTGAAGAATCTGTTCGAGAAGGGGAAGAATTTCCTGAATGTTGGAAATTTTCTTATCTGTGATAAGAAGGTAAGCATCATCAATAACTGCTTCCATTTTATCTGTGTCTGTTACCATGTAGGGAGAGATGTAGCCTCTGTCAAACTGCATGCCTTCAACAACATCACTGTCTGTAACTGCAACTTTTGATTCTTCAACTGTGATAACACCGTCTGCAGTAACTTTTTCCATTGCTTCAGCAATGATTGTACCCATTTCTTCATCAGCGGAAGAAATTGTAGCAATTCTTGCAATATCATTTGTACTTGAAACAGGTTTTGAATTTGCTTTGATTGCTTCGATTGCAGTTTCAACAGCTTTCTTCATACCTTTTCTTACTACCATGGGGTTTGCACCTGCAGCAACGTTTTTCATACCTTCACGTACAAGAGCCTGTGCAAGAAGTGTAGCAGTTGTTGTACCGTCACCTGCAACGTCATTTGTCTTTGTTGCAACTTCTTTAACAAGCTGAGCACCCATGTTTTCAAAAGCGTCTTCAAGTTCAACTTCTTTTGCGATTGTAACACCGTCATTTGTGATGAGGGGTGCACCGTATTTTTTGTCAAGAACTACGTTTCTGCCTTTGGGTCCAAGTGTAATTTTTACAGTATTGCTGAGTTTGTCAATACCGTTCTGTAATGCTTTTCTGGCTTCTTCGCCGTAAATAATCTGTTTTGCCATGTGATTTGCCTCCTTATTCTACAATTGCGAGAATTTCTGACTGACGAACAATTGTGTATTCTTCTTTGTTAAGTTTAACTTCTGTACCGGCATATTTGCTTGTGATAACTTTGTCGCCGACTTTGACAGTCATCACAACTTCGTTACCGTCGATAATTCCGCCGGGACCTACTGCCACAACTTCTGCTACCTGAGGTTTTTCCTGAGATGCAGATGCAAGAATAATTCCGCTGTTAGTTGTTTCTTCCATTTCAACAAGTTTAACAACAACTTTGTCTGCAAGGGGTCTGAGTGTCATAATAAATTACCTCCTATAAGTAATGTAAATAAAAACAATTTGATTTTAGCACTCTTGAAGGTTGAGTGCTAAAATATATTGTAACCTATTTCTGGAAAAAATCAAGGGGTATTTAAAATGTTTACAATTATGTAATAAACTTTTCCATAATTTAACACCTCATTTTCAATTGACATGGTATACTTATAAAAGTTATAATATTGATATTATATATTATGAGGTAAAGGCAATGAAAAGATTTATAAGAGTTTTATGCCTTGTTCTGTCTCTGAGTATGATAATTTCTCTTGTTGTAATAAACAGGGGTTTTGCATCAGGTGCAGGTGACGGAAAAGGTATATTGGCATACGGTGTTGACGTATCTTCATGGCAGGGAAAGATTGATTGGCAGAAAGTGAAAAATGACGGCAAAACCTTTGCCATATTAAGGATTGGTACAACAAAGGGAAAAGATACATATTTTGAAGAAAATTATAAAAATGCAAAAGCTGCAGGAATAAACATAGGGTGTTATTATTATACATATGCAACCACAGTTGAGGAAGCAAAAAAAGATGCCGAGAAAGTGCTGTCTTGGCTTGAGGGAAAACAACTTGAATATCCTGTTTATTACGATATGGAAAATTCTGCACAGTTAGGCTCGGGAATTACCACCGCAAAAAGGACGGATATGTGCATTGCTTTTCTTGATATGATGTCAGAAAAAGGTTGGTTTGCAGGGACTTATGCCAACGGAAACTGGTTTTCAAATTATCTTGATAAATCAAGGCTTGGAGAAAAATATGAACTGTGGCTTGCTTCATGGATGAGTTCAGGTTTACCGTCAAGGGATTACAGTTCGCAATACGGCATGTGGCAATATACGGATTCAGGTAAAGTGAACGGTATTTCAACTGCAGTTGACCTTGATGTTGCTTACAAGGATTACCCGACCATAATGAAAAACGGCGGTTACAATGGCTACAACACCGTTTTTGAAGAAGTTGATGAAGAATGGATAATTACTGCAGAAACAGGAGTGAATGTAAGAACAGGAGCAGGAACTTCTTTTGAAAAAGTAGACTTTCTAACTAACGGTGAAAGGCTTTATGTAACTGCAAAAGTGACAGGCAACGGTCATACATGGGGAAAAATCGGTGAAAACAGATGGTGTGTTCTTACATATGCAGAACAGATTAAATCTGAGCTTTTGCTTGTTGATGAAAATTTAGTTCTTGAAAATAATTTTATAAAAGTTAAAGAAGAAGGAGAAAAAATAACAGAAGAAATGTTTGATGTTTCAGGTTTTGCAGAAATTCAGATAACACAAACTGAAAATGGCTACGGAACGGGAACTGAAGTAAATCTGATTTTAGGTAACACAACAGTTAATACATATTATGTTGTAATTGAAGGAGATATTAACGGAGATTCTTTTATTGATGCTTACGATTTGTCATGGAGCCTTGCAATTTCAAATTTTGAAACCTCATTTGATTCTGAATCTCCTTCTTTTGCAGCATCTGATTTGACCAAAGACGGAATTTGTGATATATTTGATAGCGAAATGATATCAGCTTTGATGTTAAATGACAATGCAAGCACATTTCAAACAGAAGTAAAGGAGTAATTTTATGAAAAAATTAACGGCTGTTTTTCTTTTGGCAATTATTGTTTTATCACTTCTACCGATTTCTGCTTTTGCCTTAGAGGGAGGAAATACTTATTATGTAAGCTCCTCAGGCTCAGATGAAAACAGCGGTACAAGCGAAGAAGCTCCATGGAAAACTCTTGCAAAACTTTCTGCACAAACATTCAGTGCCGGTGACAAAATTCTCTTTAAAAATGGAGATGTTTTTGAAGGCAAATTTATTGCTCACGGAAACGGAACGGAAGAAAATCCTGTCATTGTATCGTCTTACGGCGATGAGAATCAAGAAAATCCGATTTTGAGAACATCTGCAGAAGATCGTGTTTTTATTATCGAAAATGTAGATTTCTGGACAGTTGAAAATCTTAACTTCACTTCGCCAAATGGTGGCGGTATTATGATAAATGCCTGTCACGGCAAGGCTATGAGAAATATAACCGTCAGAAATTGCTCTTTTTATGATGTCTATTATAAAGATGTCCCCGAGGGTAATTTCAGTTTTGCCCCCATTTTTATAAGTTCATCAGGTAAAGGTTCACTTATTGAAAATCTGACGCTTTCAGATCTTGATATGACGCGTTGCGGTTATGGTATACATATGAATGGAAATACGATTGAATTTTCACCCGATATTTTTGTTTCACCTGAGAAATCGTACCACAGAAACATTCTTTTTGAGAATGTCACCATGACTGAAATTTTCTATGACGGAATGGCAATTTGTTCAAGCTATAACATGACAATAAGAAACTGTCTGCTTTTGAGAACATCGTTGCTTGAAAACTGGTATACGGCACCACTCTGGATGCACCATGCAAAATATGTTACTGTTGAAAACTGTGAAATTGCAGGAAGTGAAAACTCTAAAGACGGAATGGCGATTGATTTTGACGGTTGGACTTCAGACAGTACATATCAGTATGTTTATTCACATGATAATGTAAGATTTATGCAAAATTGTGTTTACGATAATACTACTAAAAACCAAAACTGCACAGTAAGATATTGCCTCTCTGTTAATGATAACGAACTTGAAAATAACGTTGGAATGTTGAGATCGGGAACAACTGCCTGGGAGGGCGGATGGCCTGAGGAAGATTTACCTACCGGTATGTATAATTTCAAGTTTTATAACAATACAATCATCAATGCTTCTAATTTCCGTTTTTGGACTTTACGCGACAGCCTTATTCAGAATAATATTTTTGCTTTTTCGCCGGGAAGATATATTTACCTTTCTTCCTACGTAGGAAAAGATGATCACAGTGGCGATAACGAATACAATATTAACGGTTATCACAAGAGTGAATTTACAGGAATAATGTCAAACAACTGTTTCTACCAAACATCTGTAAATAAAGAATCAGAGGATAGCATTTATGCGAATCCCATGTTTGCCGGAGATGATTTCACAGATATTAACAGTTTTGTCCTTTCTTCTGATTCACCGTGTATAGGTGCAGGTGTTAAGGTTGAAGATGATATGGGCGAGCAGGATTTCTTTGGCAATAAAATAACATCAGAAACAGTGCATAATATTGGCTGTTATGAGGGTAACGGTGTAGAAAACGGTGAACAGTACATAGTTTTCCAACGTCTTATTGATGCAGTAGTTTCCGTTTTTGCAAGGCTTATAGGGGCTTTGACGGGAGTGTACAGGGTAGTTAAAACATATTTTTAAAAATTGAAACAGATTAAAAAATGAAAACAGGTGTCTGTACGGTTAAGCACAGACACCTGAATTTTTTTATGATTTTAAACTTTTGGATTGACGATGTCACGCCAATCAAGGTCGCCTCTTTCAAGGCTGTGGATAAGAGCTTCTGCAGTTGCAATATTTGTTGCAACGGGAATATTATGAACGTCACAGAGTCTTAAAAGATTGTCTTCATTAGGTTCGGATGCCTTTCTGTTAAGAGGATCGCGGAACATAAGAAGAAGGTCAATTTCATTGTATCCTATTCTTGCGGCAATCTGTTGGTCACCGCCCTGAGAGCCGCTGAGAAAACGGACAACATTAAGACCTGTTGCTTCAGCCACAAGTTTTCCTGTGATACCTGTTGCACAAAGATTGTGCTTGCTGAGAATTCCGCAGTAAGCAATACAGAACTGAGTCATAAGTTCTTTTTTAGCATCGTGAGCAATAAGTGCAATATTCATTTGTCATACTCCCTTCA